>NZ_BAAAZI010000007.1:0-314562 GCF_039536825.1 Sphingobacterium kyonggiense | reverse complement strand
GCTTTCCAATGCGGATAGTTCTGTTGTCCTCTCTCTTTTTTATCTTTTCTTCCAATAACATGTCAATATAGTATGGAGTATTTAGTATTTGGTAGTTAGACCCTTTATGGGCGACAGTGCTAGATCAAGATATCCGATACTTAAAAGATATTCAGGTGCCTATATCGGCGGTGTCCACCTCTTCCCATTCCGAACAGAGAAGTTAAGCCCGCCAGAGCCGATGGTATTGCCGTAACAGGTGGGAGAGTAGGTCGGTGCCTAATTTTATACGGAGGCCCGTCATCGATGAGATGACGGGCCTTTCTGTTTTTGGGGTAATCCAGAACAAATGGCTTACTATCTGAATGGATTGAATGGTATTGTTCTGGCGGTCGATGCATGCAATGACCCTACCGTCATCGGAGGAATTGTACCGGAACTGTATTGGATATCGGTTACTTCCTATATAGGGTTCGGCGTGTTGTTATCCCGCCAATAGGTCTAACTACTACATACTAATTACTATATACTGCCCACAGGGCATCTAACAGCGTAGTGGTCTACTTCAAATAATTCCTTATCTTTGCATTTACAATGGGCACACAATTAGACAACGGTATTAAGCCATATAACCATTATGGTGCATATCTGAAAGAGAAATACAATGGACAAAAGGTCTTTAAAGTTATCGTAGATGGTAATTTTACCTGTCCGAACAGAGACGGAAGCAAAGGATATGGTGGTTGTACCTATTGCAATGTGGATTCCTTTACACCGGATACAGCAAGAAAGATTCCTTCTATCCGTGAACAAGTGGAGAATGGAATTGAACGTGCTAGAAACAGTTACGGTGCTGAGAAGTTTATTATTTATTTCCAACCGAATACCAATACCTATGCACCTACGCATTTGCTAAAAATGATGTATGATGAGGCATTAAGTATTTGTCCGGAACATACATTGGGATTATCTGTTGGTACTCGTCCTGATTGTTTGGATTTTGAGAAAATTGCCCTTTTGGAAAGTTATACCGATCGTTATGATGTGGATCTGGAGATGGGTATGGAATCTATTTACAATGATACTTTAGAGAAAATTAACAGAGGTTGTTCACACGATGAGTTTATTCAGACCATGAAGTTGTTGGAAAACACCTCATTGGAGCTTTGTGTGCACACCATCTTTGGTTTTCCATGGGAGACAGAGGAGATGATGTTAAAATATGCTGAGGAGATTAATAAACACCCTAAGATTAAGTTTGTAAAACTCCACCATTTACATATTGTAGAAGGTAGTATTATGGGGGTTAAATATAAAAGAGAACCATTCCCTTTATTCACAATTGAAAGTTATACGGAGTTCCTTTCTAAATTTATTCCATTATTAAGACCGGATATCATTATTCAACGGATTTTTGGTATTGCTGATCGTGAATTATTAATTGCACCAAATTGGGGATTTCCAAAATCTGGTATTCAGTCTAAAATTGATAAGGGATTGGAGGATCGAGGCGTGAAACAGGGTTCAGCTTATCAAGAGATTGTTGAGCAATAGAAGGTGTATATGGGGCTTTAAATAATAATCGTTTTAAGTTGCTATGGTTTTGTAATCAATCATAAAAAAAGGGAAAGTTAATCTTTCCCTTTTTCAATTTTTTAATTCTTATTTCTCAACTATTGATTTTAAATCAGCTGGGGAATAGTAGATGGATTTTAGGGTCTTATCATCTCCCTGTCGGAAAACTAGAAACTTACCATCAATTTCTTTATAATAGGAATCTACACCCTTTGCTTTATAATGTTCTTGTGTAGCGATTGCTTCTTCTTCAGTCTTGCATGCTTTACTCATATTGGAGCGTTGAACCTCATTAAATAAATCGTTGAATTTATCTTTAAGGCCAAATTCCAGGATAGCACCTGATAATACATATTGGATGTCACATAAGGCATCTGCAATTTCTACCATATCCTTGTTTTCAATCGCTTCTTGCAACTCTTTAAGTTCTTCAGCGATCAAGGCTACTCTTAGGTTACATCTGCTCTCAGAAGGGATGGTAGGCTGTTCTAATATCGGATGTTGAAAAGTTGTATGAAATTCAGCTACCGATGTTAAACATTTTGGGTCTGTCATAGTCATTCTAATTTTGATAAAAATACAAAAGATGGGGCAATAAAAAAAGGCACCTTGAGGTGCCTTTCGTTTTATTTCATTAAGTGTTTCAACTGTATGATTTCTTTATCGTCCAAGAATCTCCAACGTCCTCTTGGAAGGTCTTTCTTGGTCAGGTTGGCATAGACAACACGATCAAGTTTAACCACATCATATCCTAATGATTCGAAGATACGACGAACAACACGGTTTTTACCAGAGTGGATTTGGATACCTATTTCACGTTTTGATGCACCCATTACGTAGCTAACATCATCTGGTTTAATAAATCCATCTTCTAATTCAATACCGAATTGAATTTTATTAAAATCTCCCTGGGTTAAGCTCTTATCCAATTCTACCTGGTAGATTTTACTGATATTATTTCTCGGATGAGAAAGTTTTTCAGCAAGATTACCATCATTGGTTAATAGCAATAAACCGGTAGTATTTCTGTCTAAACGACCAATAGGATAAATACGTTCTTTTGTAGCTTTTGAAACCAATTGCATTACTGTTTTACGTTCTTGTGGATCGTCAGTTGTTGTAATGTAATCTTTTGGTTTATTTAAAAGCACATAAACCATTTTCTCTCTTTTCAGACGTTCATCATTATATTTGATTTCGTCTTTCGCTGGATCTACTTTTGTACCTAATTCGGTTACTACTTCACCATTTACTGAAATTACTCCTGCTTCAATTAATTCATCAGCTTTACGACGAGAACAAATTCCTGAATTAGCGATATAGCGATTCAAACGGATTAAGCCGTCATCTTCAGCCTCTTTAAATGTACGATCTGATGCTGGTTTACGAGATCTGAAAATTGTTTTTCTTTCTCCACGATCTTCATTGTCATTTCTATTATCACGATCTTGGAAGCTACGGCTATCTCTGCGTCTGTCTCCAAAGTCTTTTCCACGGCTATCGCGGTTATCACGATCGAATTTCTTGAATCCACCTTCTCTCTCTGGACGACCTGATCTGTTATCACGGCTATCACGATCGAATTTCTTGAATCCACCTTCTCTCTCTGGACGACCTGATCTGTTATCACGGCTATCACGATCGAATTTCTTGAATCCACCTTCTCTCTCTGTACGACCTGATCTGTTATCACGGCTATCACGATCGAATTTCTTGAAACCTCCTTCTCTCTCTGGACGACCTGATCTGTTATCACGGTTATCACGATCGAATTTCTTGAATCCACCTTCTCTCTCTGGACGGCCTGATCTGTTATCACGGTTATCGCGATCGAATTTCTTAAATCCACCTTCTCTATCTGGACGACTTGATCTGTCATCACGGTTATCGCGGTCAAATTTCTTAAATCCGCCTTCTCTATCTGGACGACTTGATCTGTCATCACGGTTATCGCGGTCAAATTTCTTAAATCCGCCTTCTCTATCTGGACGGCCGAATTTACTATCACGGTCAAACTTCTTGAAGCCTGAATCACCGTCATTGTTACGAAATTTGTCTGATTTGCGATTTGAATCTCTATTAGAGTTAAAAGAGCCTTTGTTATCGGTTCTTTTGCGATCTCCGAAGCTTTCTGAGTTGCTTCTGTTCCTTCTGGAGTTGTCGTCTCGACTGTTCCTGTTGCTACTAAATGGCATAATTTCAAAAAAATTGAGCCACAAAGATACATAATTTAATGAGATTAATGATTATTTATTTTCTTTTATTTCAGCGTCTTAGGCTGGACTTTTAAGGGTAGGTGAGAGTTGTTAAAAAGCGTTAAAAAAGCTAACTGTTTGGTAGATAAGAAAATATGTGTTACCTTTGGAGCTTGATTTTTACCAAGCTGTCTTTTGATCGGTTTTTCGAATGCGTGGATAGGATAGCAGTAAGGGATTGAATGATAAAAAAAAGAGTATTATGTTGTAGTGCACTTTTGACTTTTATGTTGCTGTCAAAACTGTACTCGAACCCCCAACCAGAAGTCGTGGGAGACCCTTTTAGAAAGGCGTTAAACCACTCGATGATGGACAATGTAGCAACGACATTGGAAGCATCGAAAAAAGATTCAGAGGATGATTTCTATGCAAATCTCTCATTTGCCGAAGAAAATATCCCTCTTGAACAAGAGAAGGTAAAGCGTAAATTAGATCTCTATCTACGCAAATTTTCTTACCTTGAGCGTTCATCGCATTACATTCATAAAAAGGCGGACAAATTATTACCTCGTATCGCCAAGATCCTTCAAAGTTATGGCATCCCTGACGATTTCAAGTACGTAGCAGTAGTTGAAAGCAGTCTTAATCCGGGAACTACTTCGCATAAGGGCGCTGGTGGTTACTGGCAGTTCATGCCTGCAACAGCTAGACTTTATGGACTACGTGTGAATGGGAGTGTTGATGATCGATTAGACCTTACAAAATCCACACATGCTGCTGCCCGTTATCTAAAATCCTTATACAAGGAGTTTGGTGATTGGACATTAGTAGCTGCGGCTTACAATGTAGGTGGTGGTAGTCTTCGAAATTCTTTGAAAAGACAACGTAAGGACAATTATTATGACCTAAGATTAAATGCCGAAACTGGATCCTATGTCTACAAGATTATATCGATGAAGACAATTTTAGAAAAAGGATAATCTACTCTAGCGAAATAAGAAAGTATCAATACAGGTAAGGAAACCAACTCGGTTTCCTTTTTCTTTTTATATAAATAAAGAATAAGAGCAACCTAATGGCTGCTCTTTATACTGTTAATATTGTTTCTTCTATTGATTAGATCTTCTCAAAATAGGGTAGTCTTGCTAAAGGAACATCCATTTCAATGGTTTTACCTCCCTTATGAATCTTTCCTAAATCATCTTTCCATCTTCCTTTTGGTAATTTTACGGATCTTTTATCCTCGTTTGTTATCACTGGAGCTACTAAGAATTTCTCACCTAACATAAATTGATCTTGACAAGTTTCAAAACCCTCATTAGGGAAGGAGTAATCCATGTGACGAACAATTGGTTCACCAGATTTAGCTGTCTTATGTGCTTGTTCTAGAATATAAGAACCAAATGCTTGGTGTAGTTTAGCTGCTTTCTTAGCAATTTCTAAGTTTTCTTTACTTAAAATACGCCATGGAGCAACAGAAAACTGCATCATTGGCATCAAAGCATGTACTTGAGCAGAACGTACAATTAGTTTCTGATCAAATTCATCATCCTTAATATTTAAGAATGCTGCGAAAGAACCTCCACCAATCATATCTGGACAGGTATAACCATAGCCCATTAGACCAGCTGCAATCATATCAGGTACTAACATTTGAACCGCTTTCCAAGAGTAGGCTTTATCACCTAAGCGTTGTACTAATGGTTGATTCCCCATTTTCCATCCTGCACGGTATTCATTGAATGGGAATTCTAATCCTATTTCTGCCCAAGCTTTAGTATGATCTACGGAAATAGCCGATTGATCGAAGCTGCTTATACGTGCTGGATTGTAGAATTGGTTATCACCAGCATCAAATTTGAAACCATCTATACCGTATTCTTCCTGCATGTGTTTTAATTGAGCGATGTAATGTGCTTTGGCTTTTGGATTCGTCAAATCATAACAAGCACTCTTTCCATTCCACCAAGAAATAATTGCTGGACTTTTCGAATTCTTTTCTTTGATCAAATAACCTTTAGCATCTAAATCGCGATATTCTGGAGAATCTGCACTTACAAAAGGACAAACCCAAAGCATGACTTTAAATCCAAGATCATGTAATTTCTTTACCATTTCTTTAGGATCTTCAAACTTCTCAGCACGGAAATCAAAGTTTCCATAATAACGCTGCCAGTTATCATCAATCATCAATACCCCACTTGGGAATCCATTGTCGACAATAGCTTGTGCATATTTTAGGATGTCATGTTGATTTTGATTATACATCAATTCAATCCAGGTGTTGTATTGTGGCATAGAGAAAAACAATTCCTCAGGTAGTTTGCCTGTTGCGGGGAAATATTCCTGACTAGCTTTCAAATAAGCAGAACGCAAAGTTGTTCCAGCTTGTTGAACCTTTAAGTTTTCATATTTAGAGGAAAGATCAATTTTATCCTTATCAACTTTAAAGGCAAATGGTTTATCGCCCCATACAAAGCGACCCTTGTTTGAGATAAATAATGGCACAACTTGGTTATTGTTGTTCTGGAATTCAAGGTTGAATTCTTTCATGTCTTGTACATATGGCATGTATGAGCCAAGTGCGACAGCACCGCCCCACCAATATTCATTCTTTTCCTTAGTTATTGTTAAGGTGTTTTTTTCTTGAGCTTGCGTTAGGCTGTTTCCGAATAGGCCAACAAGACCAGCACAAACCAATACATTTTTAATAATTGACATTTTCCCTAGTTTTGATTTTATTAATTACCTACAAACATAAATGCTTATAGCCTAAAATCATAACTCTAAAAGTGTAATTTTTACCCTAAGCATATATTTTTATCGTATAAACTGCATTTTTTACTGTTATATCTTGGTTTTAGGTAAATTATTTTATAATTATTTCTAATAAAATAGAATAGAAAGGCCGGGTTTTGCTTTTGTGACAAATATTTTCATCTAACTGAAAACCAAGAGTTTTTATAGACTTTGTTTACTGATTTTATTGTTTTTCATGATGAAATTTGTTTAAATTTATTGTCAGGACAATGTCACCTAACACCTATTGATTATGGAAAACCTATAAAAGCCGATAAAACTACGCTTCCGATAAAATGTGATTTATATCATTATTTCTTGCTTCCTATTATCATTAGAATGTCATCGTGATACTGCTACTTTTGAACAAGTTAACTTAATATAAAGAATAATGCAGGTAGAGCAATTTAATTATGACAACAAGATTGTCAGAGATTTTGGAATCGCGACTGTAATCTGGGGTATTGTCGGCATGACTGTCGGCTTAATAGCAGCCTTACAGCTGGTATGGCCGATCATGAACTTCGATACGCAGTTTACAACATTTGGTCGTATCAGACCATTGCACACCAATGCTGTGGTTTTTGCATTTGTGGGAAATGCAATTTTCATGGGGGCCTATTACTCCATGCAGCGGGTGTTAAAAGCCAGAATGTTTAGCGACGTTCTAAGTAAAGTCCACTTTTGGGGTTGGCAGTTTATCATTGTAGCCTCAGCAATTACCCTTCCTTTAGGGTTGACCACCTCACACGAGTATGCAGAGATGGAATGGCCGATTGATATCGCCATTACTATAATCTGGGTGGTGTTTGGTGTTAACATGTTTGGAACAATCATCAAACGTAGAGAGCGTCACATGTATGTAGCTGTATGGTTCTACATCGCAACTTTCGTAACGGTGGCTGTATTGCACATTGTCAATTCTATCCAATTGCCAATTAGCTTTTTTAAGAGTTATTATGTTTATTCCGGTGTTCAGGATGCCCTTGTTCAATGGTGGTATGGACACAATGCCGTAGCTTTCTTCTTAACTACGCCATTCTTAGGGATGATGTATTACTTCTTGCCAAAGATGGCTAATCGTCCGGTTTATTCTTATAAATTAAGTATTCTACACTTCTGGTCCTTAATCTTCATCTATATTTGGGCAGGACCTCACCACTTATTATATACTTCATTACCTAGTTGGGTACAGTCTTTAGGAGTAGTATTCTCCATTATGTTGATTGCACCAAGTTGGGGAGGTATGATCAATGGTTTATTGACATTACGTGGTGCTTGGGATAAAGTGCGTACTGAACCAACTTTGAAATTCATGGTTGTAGCATTGACCTGTTATGGTATGGCTACGTTTGAAGGTCCGATGTTATCTTTAAAACAAGTAAACGCGATTGCACACTTTACCGACTGGATCGTTGCCCACGTGCACGTAGGAGCATTAGGTTGGAATGGTTTCATGACCTTTGCTATCCTGTACTGGTTAATCCCAAGAATCTATAGAACACAATTATACTCTAAGAAATTAGCAACTACCCACTTTTGGATTGGTACATTAGGTATCTTATTCTATGCTATCCCTATGTACTGGGCTGCAGTAGTTCAAGGTTTAATGTGGAAAGACTTCACTCCAGAAGGTGTATTAAAATACCCTAACTTCTTAGCTACTACATTAGAGATCCTTCCAATGCACATGATGCGTGCAGTAGGTGGTGCTTTATACCTATCTGGTGTGATCTTAATGACATACAACTTAATCAAAACCATCAAAACTGGTAAGCTATTAGCAAATGAACCAGCTGAAGCACCAGCATTGGAGCAAGTTACTGTATCAGAGCGTTCGCAACACCGTCGTCTTGAGCGTAAGCCGATGTTGTTTATGGTGCTTTCCTTGATTGCTATCTTAATCGGTGGTTTGGTAGAGATGATCCCTACATTTACCGTATCGGATAACATTCCGAAAATTGAGGCTGTAAAACCTTATACAGCATTGGAATTAACAGGTCGTGACTTGTATATCCGCGAAGGCTGTGTGAACTGTCACTCGCAGACTATTCGTCCTTTCCGTTCGGAGACGGCTCGTTATGGGGAATACTCCAAAGCTGGAGAATTCGTATATGACCATCCGTTCTTATGGGGTTCTAAACGTACAGGACCAGACTTGCACCGTATAGGAGGTAAGTATCCAAATAAATGGCACTTTGACCACATGTTGGATCCAACGATTACTTCACCAGGAAGTATCATGCCGCCATATCCTTGGTTAATTGATCAAGAGATCAGCTACAAATACTTAAACGCAAAAATGAAAGCGATGCGTAATCTAGGTGTTCCTTATTCTGATGATGAAGTGGACAATGCTTTAGAACATGCACAAGCACAGGCGGCAACTATTGCAAAAGATTTGGCAGCAAATCAAGTACAGGTAGAGCCTACTAAAGAGATTGTGGCGATCATTGCCTACTTACAACGTTTAGGAACAGATATCAAAGCACAGGCAGCTCCTAAAGAAGAAGCTCCAGTTGCAGGATCTAATTAATGTAAAATAAAACGAAATAGCTATGTGGAAGCAAATCACAAATTTACATGGGGACGAGATTTATATGATAATCTCCTTGTTAATCTTCTTAACATTCTTCATTGCGGTGACTATTATGTTGGTTCGCATGAAAAAGAGCTTCGTAGATTACATGAAAGGTTTGCCCTTTGAGGAATCTGAAAACGAATTAGAGAACTTACCTGAATCGAAATAAATATGAATATTTTAATAATATTGGCAAATGCGGCTCCCACAACGGACGTAACGTTTGGGACCGGCAATATGTACAACGATATATTCTACTTGGTTGTATTCTTAGTGCTAATTGCTGTACTTGTAGCTGCAGTAGCTATCAACCGAGCACTGAAAGCCATGCTGAAAGTGACCATGCCAGAAGTGGTGAAAGAAGAGAATCGTCTTGCCGCTGAACGTAAAGTAGCTCGTAAAGGCTATTGGACGAAAGCTTGGAATTACTTCATGGGCTTAAAACCTATCGAGCAAGAAAAAGACTTAGTAATTGACCATGAGTATGATGGAATCCAAGAATTGGATAACCCTATTCCAGTTTGGTTTAACGCCTTGTTTTACTCTACCTGTGTATTCGCTGTAGGTTACTTATTGGTTTACCAAGTATTCGGTATTGGTCTTAACCAGGATCAAGAATATGAAAGAGAGATGGCCAAAGCGGAAGAAGCTAAGAAAGAATTCTTGGCACAATCCGCAAACTCCTTTGATGAAAATACCATTGAGGTAGATGCTTCAGGCACCTTGGCAGCAAATGGTAAAGCGATTTTCGCAACGAATTGTGTGGCTTGTCACGGTGGAAATGGAGAAGGTGGAATTGGACCTAACCTAGCTGACCGCTTTTGGATACATGGCGGAGAGATTAAGGATATCTTCAAAACCGTTAAATATGGTGTTCCAGATAAAGGTATGGTGCCTTGGGAACAAACTTTAACCCCTGCACAGATCGCTGAGGTAAGTAATTTCATCTTAACACTTCGTGATACCAAACCAGCGAATCCGAAAGGAGCTGAAGGTTCTGAAGTTATTAAATATGAAAACGAAGGCGGAGCAGGAGATGCTGCAGCAGCACCTGATAGTACGGCTACAGCAGCCAATTAATGTAAATTCTTTGTATTAACAATATCATGGGAATAGTAGTAAATGAAACCGGAAATTCAAACCAATCTGATAAATCGAAAAGAAAATGGGTCTACGCTAAGAAACCTGGTGGGAAGCTATTTAATTATCGACAGATTGTCGGGTATGGTTTGCTACTATTCTTTTTCTTAGGACCAATCCTAAAAATTAATGGAAACCCTTTCCTCATGTTTAACATTGTGGAAAGGAAATTCTCCATCTTTGGAAACCTATTTTACCCTCAGGATTTCCATATCTTCCTCTTTGGGATGTTGATCGTGATGGTCTGTATTGTACTCTTTACGGCAGTTTATGGCCGGGTATGGTGCGGATGGACCTGTCCACAAACCATCTTCATGGAACTCATCTTCCGAAGAATCGAATACTTGATCGAAGGTGATTGGATGCAGCAGAAGAAATTAAATGAAGGACCAGATACCGATGCTAAAGCTTGGAAAAAAGTCCTTAAACACAGTATCTTCTTGCTCATCTCCTTTATCATATCCAACCTCTTTTTGGCATATATCATTGGGATTGATGCCTTAATTAAAATAGCAACCGATCCGATTGATCAACATATTGTTGGATTCCTTTCCATCATTGTGTTTACCTTTGTGTTCTACTTTGTATTTGCCTACGTGCGTGAGATTGTATGTACGCGTATTTGTCCTTACGGTAGGTTACAGGGGGTTTTATTGGATGACAACTCCGTAACGGTAGCCTATGATACCGCTAGAGGAGAACCTCGTGGTAAAATCCGTAAAGGTGATGACACACCTAAAGGGGACTGTATAGACTGTAATCTCTGCGTGCATGTCTGTCCAACAGGAATTGACATCCGTAATGGAACGCAATTGGAATGTGTGTCCTGTACAGCTTGTATTGATGCCTGTGATGCTGTTATGGATAAAATCAATAAGCCCAGACGATTAATCGGTTTTTATACCTTAGCTCAGGCAGAAGGCAAAGAGAGCATTGAGAAGGGTAAAAAGAAAAATACACGTGCCATCGTTTACTCCATTGTTTTGGTGGTTTTAATGAGTATTTTTGGATTTATGATCTTTAGCCGTTCCGATGTTGATGGTAGATTATTACGCGCAAAGGGAAGTACCTATCAGTTGAAAGATGATGGAACAGTAGCCAATCTTTATACCTTAGAAGTCCTCAATAAGACCAGTAAGGAATTAGATTTCAAATTAGAAAGTCCAGATAAAGGCGTACGAATTCAAATCGTAAATCCTATATCCCACTTGGCAAAAGAAGGTAGTGCTAAATTGAGTTTGTTCTTGATTTTAGATCAAAAAGATATTAAGAAATATAAATCCGATATTAAAGTAAATATCATTTCTGGAGATAAGATAATAGAGGAAATGGAAACAACCTTTATTGCTCCACCAGCAAAATAGTTGACATGAATTGGGGATATAAAATTGTATTTGGTTTAGGAGCATTCATGCTATTTATCATTGGTGCTGGAATTTATATGGTCACACATGATTCCGATTCCTTGGTGGATCCTGATTACTATGAGAACAGTTTGAATTATGATGTTACCTATCATAAAAAGGAAAATCTCTTAAAGGATCATGCAAAACCAAAGATTCAGCTCTTAAAGGATACTTTATTGATAAGCTTTGTGGAAGTGGGTAATCAAGGAAATTTGATTTTTAAGCGTCCAGACAATGGAAAGTTTGATAAGACCTTACCTTTTTCTACCAGTTCTAAAGAGTTTAAACTTCCTTTATCCAGTTTTGAGAAAGGTAATTGGAACTTAGCAATCGATTGGAAACATAGCAACGTGGAATACATCTCAGACCACGCTGTTTTTATTCAATAACATGACTTATCATTATTTAGCGTTTTTTATGGGACTTCTTGGAAGTATCCACTGTGCGGTCATGTGCGGTCCACTACTCTTGGCTGTACAAGCAGGGCAGGGCATCTCATGGAAAACAACATTTAATAAGTTACTCTATCAATTTGGACGAATCCTAACCTATGGTCTGATAGGTTTATTTCTTGGATTATTAGGTAATGTGGCTAGTCTTCAAGGTTGGCAGCAAGGCTTTAGTCTTGTTACCGGAATTTTATTATTCGCCATCGGATTATTCTATATGTTTGGCAAGTCGTCCAGTAACTTAGCGGCTATCCAAACAAAAGCTATTCAGCCATTTGCCAAGTTCATGGGGAAATGGTTATACAGACCAGGAGGTAGTTTTGTTGCCGGGGTATTGAATGGTATTCTACCTTGTGGTATGGTTTATATGGCTTTAGCCTCAGCAGTAAATGCCGATTCCATTTGGAACAGTTTCTACTTTATGTTACTCTTTGGTTTAGGAACCTTGCCTTTATTATTGGTATTCTCCTTTGCTGGTAATTTCCCGAAAAGAATCTTCAAAAAAGGTTTCAGTACCGTATTGCCCATTTTGTTTATTCTTATGGGGGTGTGGTTTATATTACGTGGTGCTAATTTAGATATCCCTTATCTCAGTCCGCTCATCCATGTGGACGGTGCTATGAACTGTGCATTCTAAGGAAAGAATCTTTCCATTATCTTTTTTTGCTATATTGTAAGCTTATAATTCCTTATTGTCAAACAATACAGACTATATGGGGTTAATGATAAGTATATACCTGCAATGAAGGAACATTTTGATGCTGTCATATTATTTTTAGAACAATGGGGATGGATTCCCATGTTAATCGTGTATGTCGGTGTTACTATCACTATACTTATTGAAAATAGAAATCCCACGAAAACTATTTCTTGGGTACTAGTTATTGTATTTATACCGTTTGCTGGTTTGATCTTGTATTATCTCTTTGGACAGAAATTCTCCAAGGTCAAGAAATTGAAACGCATCAATCAAGAACAGACTCTGCGATTAAAGAAGGAGTTTCAACGATTAGAACCGTTGATGTTATGGTCCATTCGAAATATACACAGCAAAATAGGGGATCTCTCACGCGTATATTCTTATTTAAAGAACGAAAAGCTCTCCACACCAACCCTCAACAACAATGTCACCTTATTGATAAATGGAGAACAAAAATTTCCTTTATTTTTAGCTTCTTTGGCTGAGGCAAAACATTCCATTCATATGGAATATTACATTTTTGATGTAGATGGAATCGGGACACAAGTTTTAGATCTATTAGAAAAAAAAGCAGCAGAGGGGGTCAAAGTCCGTTTAATAGTGGATAGTTTTGGTTCTCCAAAGCTTGTTCGATACATGCGAAAAAAGAAGGATTCTAAAATTGAGTTTCAACCTTTCCTTCCTGTAACTTTCACTTCTTTGGCAAACAGTAATTATCGTAATCACCGGAAGATCGCAGTCATTGATGGATTTACAGCCTATATCGGTGGTATTAATATTTCAGATCGTTACATCAATCCTAATAATTTCGATTTATATTGGCGAGATACCTCTGTAAAGATTGTTGGAAATGCAGCTTCTATGTTCCAAATAAGTTTTTGGAATCAATGGAATCAAACCGATGGTGAGTCTTTTAATCTAGATGAAGGTTATTTCCATGAAACCCCTGCTGTAACAGATGAATTATCTGCTGTCGCTCTGGCATCCTCAGACCCTGGTTCTATCGGTCCTTTCAATATGGAAGCCCTATTAATTAGTATTGGTGAGGCAAGTGAAAGTGTTCAACTCTGTACCCCATATTATATTCCAACTGAAGAACTTGCTACCGCATTGAAGTCAGCTGCTGCATCCGGTGTCAAGGTAGAATTGATGATACCTTCGAAAGGTGACAATTGGTTTGTGCAGCACGCTAGCCTTTCTTTCCTGAAACCCCTGTTAGAGCGAGGTGTACATGTGTATTTTTATGATAAAGGATTTCTACATGCTAAAACAGCCATTATCGATGGAAAGATCGCTTATGTAGGTACTGTTAATCTAGATTTCCGTAGTTTCTATATCAATTATGAAGTTGCGGCCGTTATTTCGAATAAAGAATTCTGCAAACAAATGGAAGATCAGTTTAAAATTGATAAGCAGAATTGTTCCCAAATCAGTATAAGAGATTGGAAAAAACGCAAGCCTTGGCTCCGTGCTATGGACTCCTTATGCCGTCTTTTGGCACCTCTTCTTTAGGCCTAAGCTGTTAAATTTCCCTAATTAGGGTACATCTTCATTAAAAAATCAATATATTTAGCTTTTTCCAAAATTGAATATTTGATGAGTAAAGTTAACCGTATCGTATTCGCAATTATTGCCTTTATCGTAACTATTCCATACGCAAAATCACAAGAGAAACCTGCTATTCCAATTAATACAGCTGTTGAAAATGTACAGAAGTATTTCTCCGTTTACCCAGTTGAGAAAGTTCACATGCATTTCGATAAGCCTTATTATGCCGTAGGTGATACCCTTTGGTTTAAAACATACCTGAATACCAATCTTTTCAATTATAGCCCAAGTAAGATTGCATACGTGGAAGTATTAAATGGACGAGATTCATTAATACAGACCATGCGCATTCCATTGAAAGAAGGTGCTGGGAATGGTCAATTGATTTTAGATCCGCAATTCTATGCGCAGGATAACTACCGCTTCCGCGCGTATACCAAATGGATGATGAACTTCGATATGGGATACTACTTTAATAAAGTGGTAACTGTAGGCGATGCCATCAATAAGAAATTAGGTGCTGATATAACCTTTACACCTGATGGTAGCCGTACGAAAGCAACCTTGCAATTCCGCGGTCGTGATGGACAATTATTGGTTAAAAAGAAATTGACTTGGGAAGCTAACGATGGTTGGGACGCCTTTGATAAAGGTAAAGGAGAAACGGATGAATTAGGCCGACTAACGGTTAATCTATCCAATAAAGAAAGTGATAAGTTTAAGAAAGGTAGAATTGTAGTCAAGGTAGAGGATGCTGAAACTTTAGTAGGTAACTATCCTTTAGCCAATGCACTTTTTAATGCCGATGTTCAATTCTTTCCAGAGGGTGGTGATCTTATTGCGGGATTAGCCAAAAGGGTAGCTTTTAAAGCTGTTGCTTCGAATGGTAAAGGAATCCATATCAAAGGGAAAATCATTGATAGTAAGAAAAATGAAGTCGCAACATTCGAAGACTTAGGATTAGGTATGGGAACATTTTCCTTGCTTCCTGTACTGGGTGAAACATACAAGGCTGTTGTAAGCTTTGATAATGGAACCGAAAGATCCTTTGATTTACCAGCTGTTGTATCTGATAAGATAAATGTAGTATTTACTACCCAAGATGCAGAATTTATCAATTTAGGCTTAGTAACCAGTGACGATTATTTTAAAAAGGTAGAAGGCAAACCGTATTATATTTTTGGACAATTGAATGGACATTTAATTTATGCTGCCCAAGCTTCTATTAAGAGCTCAGCAGTTGCGATTAAGATTCCTAAAAAAGAATTGCCAAATGGTATAGTGCAATTAACCTTATTGACCCCAGATGGTCAGCCTATCTCGGAGCGTCTGGTATTTGTTCAACCACAGCAGCTAATCGACATTAAAGTGTCTTCAGATAAACCTAGCTATGCTCGTAAGGACCTGGTGAAGTTAAAGTTGAACTTGAACAATTATATTGATAGTCTTCCAGGCACCTTCTCTGTATCAGTAGTTGATGAAAAGAAAGTTCCTTACAATGACGATGATGATCGTGGTATTGTTAGTAACATGCTTCTAACCTCTGATTTGAAAGGCTATGTAGAAAAACCGAACTATTACTTCAATAGTAAAAACGAGAATAGAACAGAAGCTTTAGATGCTCTTCTATTGACTCAAGGTTTCCGAAGATTTGAGTATGCTGACTTGATTAAAGGCAAGCTTCCAATGGTTCGCTATATGCCTGAAGAAGGAATAGTAATCTCTGGTATCTTAAGAGATAATGTTGGTAAATTACAAACCGGAGCAGGGTTGTTATTAACCATTCCTGGAGGTGCTATAAAAAAGGATGCCTATACCGATGCACAAGGCCGATTTGCTTTTGATAAGCTTGTATTTGCTGATTCCTTGAAAGCAACTGTCAATGCGCGTAGCAATGCCAATTACCGCTCCTTGGTAATAACCATGGATCCAACTGAATTCCCTAAAATAGACGAGGAAAATCCATATAAGAGCTCCTTTGTTCAGAACATTGACCAGAACCTACAAGCGTATTTAGATAACAGCAAAAAGGAGTTTAGAACATCCAATCTTATTGAGGAAGTTGTAGTAACCAAGCGTGTTGAAAACAAACAGACTAGTAAAGATTTCTCTGCACTCTCTGGTCTATCGATGCCGGAGCATAGAATTGACGGAAGTCGTTTCGCAGGATGTAATGTACTATCCATGTGTTTAAATACCATGTTGACCGGTATAACCTATGATACCAACACACTGAAGTACTACATCACACGAAATTACAATCAAGGAAGTCGAGTTCCAGTACAATTCTTCTTGAATGGTATGCCAATTGATGAGGCATCTTTAAATGCTATCCAAATACCCGAAATTGAATCCGTGGAGATCTTCTTACGAGACGATTTAGGAACTGTTCGCAACCTGTATCAAAATGATGGTGTTGTCTCCATCATCACCAAAAAGGAAAAGAAACAACCACGCATGACATTGGCACAGATTGAAGCCATGCTACCGAAATCAAATGTTATTGACTTCTACCCGTTGGGATATATTAAAGAACGTAAATTCTATACCCCAAAATATACCACTCCAGAAAGTAAACAAACCAGCGATTACCGTACTACGGTTTACTGGAATCCAGATATCCGCATCGAAAAATCAGGAGAAATCAACTTAGAATTCTACAACGCTGACGGAACTGGAAAATACAAGGTAGTCGTGGAAGGAAATGACCTAGGAGGTAATGTAGGTCGACAAGTGTATTATTATGAAGTAAAGTAGACCGCTTGGGGCAGTATATAATAGAAAGTATTTAGTATATAGACCTATGGCGGGATATTAGATTCGTCATTTACAAACAGAGCAAAGCGAAGAGTCTGAGCCCTGCGGGCAGTATATAGTAGAAAGTATTTAGTATTTAGACCTAATGGCGGGATATTAGATTCGACATTTACAAACAGAGCAAAGCGAAGAGTCTGAGCCCTGCGGGCAGTATATAGTAGAAAGTATTTAGACCTAATGGCGGGATATTAGATTCGTCATTTACAAACAGAGCAAAGCGAAGAGTCTCATTCCCCACCACAAGACCGCGTCATCCTGAATCGAAGATGAAGGAACTCTAAACTATATAGAAAAGGCAACAGATTTTTAAGTTCTGTTGCCTTTTTTTATGGTGTGTTTAAATGTGGTATTAATGAATTATTGGCTGCGGTCGATGCCTGCATCGACCCGACAAACATTCGTGAAATTTTAAACCTAATCAACCTTAACCGTAGGGCCGAAGCATGCTTCGACCGTTAAGTAATATCCCCTTTTTTATCACTCACTTTCTATCTAAAATCTCATATCTCCTAGCGCAGCGGTCTCACCCTCACATTCATGATCACGGCCAGCAAAATCAAAACAATACCAAATAATGACCATTGTGTATAAGTCTCATCAAAGAAGAAAAATCCAAATATCAAGGC
The DNA here is from genome assembly GCF_039536825.1 of Sphingobacterium kyonggiense. Taxonomy (NCBI): domain Bacteria; kingdom Pseudomonadati; phylum Bacteroidota; class Sphingobacteriia; order Sphingobacteriales; family Sphingobacteriaceae; genus Sphingobacterium; species Sphingobacterium kyonggiense. The sequence goes on along the minus strand of NZ_BAAAZI010000007.1, from coordinate 296,747 downwards.
ATACAAAACACCCAAATAATTCAAACTTGCAACTTTAGAAAGGTTAGCTCTTTGGTAGGAAAGTGTCATGTAATACTGTGCTAGCTGTGTAAAGATTCCAATCAGTAAAAGCTGCAACCAATCCCAACCGATTGGTGTGACCCAATTAAAAATCGTATAAACTCCAACAAATGGAAGAGTAACCAATGGAAAATAGAAGATAATAACCAAGGGATGTTCCGAAGTCTTTAACTTGGCAATAATATTATAAGCGATGGCAGCGAATATAGCGGCGGACAATCCAATAAGTAATCCTAATGTCGATATCCGATTATCAAATCCTTTCAAGAGAACAACACCTAATATTGCCAATCCAAAATAAAGAAACTGTATTGGACGTACGGGTTGCTTGACGATGAAAATCCCTAATAGAGCTGTGAAGAAGGGCGCCAGATAATTTATGGTTACAGCAGATGCTAATGGTAAATGTTGTAAGGTGTAAAAGGATCCAATCAAACCTAAGCATCCTGCAACTCCGCGAAATATTAATAATTTTTTGTTATTTCCGAACAAAGGAATATTATCCTTTTTCAGAATTAGATAACTGGCGACAAGACTAAAAAGCGATCGGAAGAATACCACTTCCAAGGTAGGGAGATGTGAAACTTGTTTTACACATACATTCATTAGGGCAAAGAATACGCCCGCTAGAAGCATATATATGATACTTTTTCTTTCCTCCACTATTGTACTGGGTCATTGTGTTTTTTGACAACTTCTCGGATACCTGTTTCTGGGTCGATTTCCAACTCGGTTTGTTTTACCAATACGGCGTAGGAAGTAGGTTGGATTCCTTTACCGTATTTAATGGCATATTCCTTTGTAAACTCCGCTCCAAAGTACAGAATCGCAGCAGAGTAATATACCCAGGCCAACAGGATAATAATAGATCCTGCGGCACCATAGGAGCTTGCGGTAGCATTTGTAGATAGGTATAAGGAGATTAAGAACTTTCCGAACATGAAAAGCAAGGCTGTAAATAATGCACCTCCTAGAATATCCTTGAAACGAACCCTGGCATCCGGCAAGAAAGCATAAATAATTCCGAATAAGGATGAGATTACCAAGAAGGTAATTGCTGTATTAATCCAATCGATCAAACTGATATCCCAGTTTTCCATAAACTGATTAAAGTAATCGGTCATAATGCCGATAACACTGGAAATAATAAGGGATGCCATCAAAAGGAATACTAAACCCAATATCATGGAGAAGGAAATCAATCGATTAATGATCATTTTCAACCAACCTTTTTTAGGTTTTGGTTTCACCTTCCAGATGGAATTGATGGAATTTTGTATATCTACGAAAATAGTAGTCGAAGTAAACATCAATGTACCGACACCGATGATGATCCCAATGTTAGACTTGCTGTCTAGTGACAAGTTATGAACCGTAGATTCAAGTAAACTGGCTATTTCTTTACCAAAAATTTCGTTTAATTCACTTAAGACTTGTTCTCTAGCGCCTTCACTGCCATCTAAAGCCGATCCGTAAAAGAAACCTAATGTCCAGGTCAATATTAATAAGAGGGGGCCAATGGAAAAAACCGTGTAATAGGCTAGCGAGGCACTCAGCTTCATGCAGTTGTCTTCAGCAAAACCATTCCCTGCATTGATTAATAGTCTCCAGAAATCCTTAACCTTCGTCCAAATGGTATTCAACATTATTCCGTATAAATTTGCTTTATCGTGTCTTCATTACGTTGCATGATGACTTTTCGTTTAAGACTTAATTTAGGTGTCAATTCACCAGCATCAATTGTCCATTCTTTGGATAGTAACTTAAACTTTTTCACCTGCTCCCAATGGCCAAAGTTAGACATTGATTGCGAAATAATTTGCTCATATTTTGATAAAACTTCCGGTTGCTTGATCGCTTCCTCTTTGGAACCATATGGAATGCCTTTGTGGTTACAATATTTTTCCAATTCCTCGAATGCAGGTACTATCAGTGCTGCTGGAAAACGTTGATTCTCTCCAATAACCATCACTTGTGCAATCAAGGTTGACTCCATTAACTTATTTTCTAATACTTGTGGAGCTACATATTTACCTCCAGCGGTTTTGAACATTTCTTTTTTACGGTCGGTAATCCGTAAGAATCCATCAGAAGTTAATTCACCGATATCTCCGGTGTGAAGATACCCGTCAGTATCAATGGTTTCTTTTGTGGCCTCATCGTTCTTGTAATAACCTGAAGTAACACTTGGACCTTTTACCAAAATCTCTCCATCTTTTGCAATCTTTACGTCCAAATTGTTCAAAACACGACCTACAGTGCCAAACTTCACATCTTCCTCTTTCCAAGAATTTACAGCAATAACAGGTGAAGTCTCCGTCAATCCGTATCCCTCAAGAACCTTGATGTCTGCAGCCCAGAATACACGAGCCAATCGTTCTTGCAAAGCCGCACCTCCGGAAATAATCAATTTGATGTTTCCTCCTAAGGCATCTTTCCATTTTGAAAAGATCAACTTACGGGCAATACCTAATTGGAAGTTATAAAACCCAGAGTTTTTCTTAGGCTCCTGATATCTTAAACCTAAATTTAAGGCCCAGAAGAATAATGACTTCTTAATGCCTGTTAGGTTTTTACCTTTTTCAACCACCTTGTCATAAACCTTCTCCAATACACGTGGTACAGTTGTGAACAAATCTGGTTTAACGTCATTGATGTCAACAACGATATTATCTAGGTTCTCCGCATAATAAATCTGTACACCTTTAGAAAAATAAAGGTAAACCACCATTCTTTCGAAAATATGGCAAAGCGGTAGGAAACTTAATGCCTTTTTATATTCTGGTGTAACTAAGTGAAAGCAGGCTTCCACATTACTTATCAGGTTTTTGTGTGTTAGGAATACCCCTTTAGGTTTACCTGTAGTGCCTGAAGTATAAATCAAGGTCAATAAATCCTCAAATTGTACGTCATCACGCAAAGGCTGAAGGTCAGTCTGCTGTTGCTTTCCTAGTTCCAATACCTCTTTATAAGAAGCTCTACCCTCAATATCATCAAAGGTATAAAGTGGTAAATCTTGATTGTTCTCTTTTAAAGCATGATCAGCTTTCTTAGATAACTCTTCATTGCTGACAAAGAGCATTTTTGCTCCAGCATCATTCAAAATGTAAATAAGATCCTGATTAGAAAGGGTAGGATAGAGCGGAACTGTAGCTATACCTAACTGGTTACAAGCGAAATCAATAAAGTTCCATTCCGGTCTATTACCAGACATGATAGCCACTCGGTCTCCTTTTTCAATTCCTTTGGCTAAAAGACCTTTACTTATATTATCTACTATTTCGGTGAAATCATCGGTAGAATAGGTTTTCCAACCATCCTTTGAACGGCCGGCAACCATAATGTCTTTTTTGTATTCTTTATTATAGTTGTCGATCAAGTCGTACAACTTCTTAAAATTACTCATAGCTTAATCCCTTCCTTAATAATACTGATCAATTGGTTACTGATACTTAGGTAGGACTAATATATCATTTTTTAGGTAAAAACTATGCTTGCAGAATAAATTTTTGACTGAACTTATACATAATATGCGTTTTTTCCGTTTAGAAATAAATGCTATTTTTGATTGATTATACTTTTAAGAAATGAACAAATTTTTACAATTCACCTTTATTTTTGCTTTAACCTTCTTGGCCTTCGCGCCATCAGCGCAAGCTCAATTGTCATCACAACACGCTATTGGTGCTCGTTTTGGGTCGGCAACTGGTATCACTTACCGCTATACGCTCAATCCTGACCGTGCAGTTGAAGGTATTCTTAGTGTCCAGAGCAATTCTACTTATAGCCGTTTCCGCTTGGTTGGACTATACCAATACCACAAACCATTGGTCGATAATATTTCTTGGTTTTGGGGTTTCGGTGGTAGTGTTGGCTCTTACACAGGTAAAGCATATACCACTGATGAAGGAAAACGCTTTGATAAGTATTCCGAATTGGCATTAAGTGTAGATGGTATAGTAGGCTTGGAGTATAAAATACCTTCTGCTCCTCTAGCAATTTCATTAGACGCAAAACCTTATTTTGACTTCTTGCAAGAATCTGGTTTCAACATTGTAAATGGACTTGGGTTCTCGGTTAGATATATGTTCTAAGAGATACAATGAAAATGAAAAAGGGAGTTGTTCTTTTGAATAACTCCCTTTTTTATTAGCTGAATAGCTTAATATCCTATTGGTTTAAGGATAACCAAATATCGCCTAAACGGCGTTGTTCTTCTGTGCTGTTTGGATTGCGTTCAATGTAATACGATACTTTGTCGCTTGCTTTTAAACGCACCGGAATTTCCAACATTAATCCTTCTCGTGCTACTAATAAGGTTACTTCATCGCCTATTTGGCTATACAACATCGCTTGATCTAATTCTCGTCCTTGTATATCCAATCGATTCCCATTCACAGCTACGATTTCATCATCCACATTTAATCCATCAAGCCAAGCTGCAGAATCACGATCCACAGCTTTAATGATCGTACGGCCATCCGTATGAGAAACCTTAATTCCCAAACTTGCTGTTTGTGTATCTCTATTTTGGTCAATAAATTGATAACCTACCAAGTTGAAATAAGCATTGTAATCAATATCCTCTGTTTGATAAACAGCCTCGAAAATTTCTTCCAAGGATACCCCTGTTACACGTTCTGCTAAATCCTGGAATTCCTTTTCATCAATACCTCGATTCTCAATCAAATAGAACTGCTCATAAGCCGCTTTTAACACATCATCTAAACAATGCTTTCCTTGGCTTTGCGAAATGATTTTAAGGTCAATCATACAGGCTAGCATAGCCCCCTTATTGTAGTAGGATATACTTACGTTGATCGAGTTTTCATCAGGACGATATTGTTTGATCCAAGTATCGAAACTGGATAAACCTACGGATTGAACCCGATGTCCAGGACGATTTAATACCAGATTGAATTCAGAAACTAATTCAGTTAGATATTCTTGCTCATCCCTGAAACCACAACGACGTGTAATTAAGTTGTCGTAATAGGCAGTAAACCCTTCAAAGATCCAAAGCAATGGGGTGTAATTTTCTTCCTCATAGTTGAATGGGCCAAGGTTTCTAGGTCTTAAGCGTTTTACATTCCATAAGTGGAAATATTCATGCGCCACTAAACTCAGAAAATTATTATAACCTAATCTGTTGATGTAGGCATTCCTCGACGCAGCCAATACGGTAGAGTTTAAATGCTCTAATCCACCATGTGCACTCTGATAATTATGGGTAATAAAAACATAACGATCGTTAGGATTGGAACCCCAAATACGTGTTTCCTCCGCTACGATTTTCTGAATATCCTGTGTCAGTAATTCCTGGTTGTAATTTGCTGGACCCACCATTGCAAACTCATGTGGAATACCTGCGGCGTCAAAGGTCCAGGTTTCTTGATTTCCAATTTCTAAAGGAGAGTCAAACAGGATGTCAAAGTTTGGTGACTTAAATAGGTTTTCCACGGCAGGTTCTTCCTCTAAACCAGTGGAGATTTTAGACCATTGTGCTGGCAGGATGACTTGTACTGTGCTTGGATGGTCCAAATGCCCATCAATGTAAAAGAATGTTCCTGCCGGACTGATAAAGGCATGAGTAGCATCCACAAAGTTCGTTCTTACGGATTTTTCAAAAGAATAAACCCGATATGAAAAGGCAAAGTCCTGTCCAAAAGTATTTACCCGCCAAGTGTTTTTGCTCGTTTTTTCAACAAAAAGGGCATCTCCAGAGCTGCTGACAGCATTGACATGCTCCACGTTCTTGGAAAACTCCCGAATCAAATAAGAACCAGGCGTCCAGACAGGCATCTTTAAGTCGATGTGGTCCTGACCAAATCCTTCAATAAACATACTAACCTCCACATAATGTGCCTGAGGCTCTAGAAACGAAAGTTGAAAGTGAATGCTGCTTGTACTCATAGTTTTTTGTTAAACGTAAAAAGGGAACCCATAATTGGCTTCCCTTGTTTCCTTATTTTATTCTTGTATAAGTCTCGAATGTATAGGCAAATTGATGCTTCTCATCTATTTCATGCGCCTCCGAGCTTTGCAATTCCCATTCTTGCGCAGGTAATTCTGGAAAGAATGCATCGGCATCTTCGATTGTAGTATGTACTCTTGTCAATAAGACTTTTTCTGCCATAGGCAATGCTTGCTTATATATTTGAGCTCCACCAATGATGAATATCTCGTTTTCATCTCGGCAATAGGTCATCACCTCATGTAGGCTGTTAGCAACATCAACATCTTCATGAATAAATGTCGCTGAACGTGAAACAACTATGTTTCTACGACCAGGAAGTGGCTTGCCAATGGATTCAAAAGTCTTTCTTCCCATAACAATGGAATGATCCATCGTTTCTTTTTTGAAGAATTTGAAATCATTTGGTAAATGCCAAGGCATTTGATTGCCTTTTCCAATGGCGTTATTTTCTGCTGCAGCCACAATTAATGTGACAGTAGGGGTGTTAATCATCTTTAATAATATGTTTACTAATTACCGCACTAAACAGCTACTGGAGCTTTGATATGTGGGTGACTTTCATAATTTACTAACTCGAAATCTTCAAATTTAAAGTCGAAAATATCTTTTACCTCCGGATTGATCTTCATCGTTGGTAATGCTTTCGGCTCACGCGATAATTGCAATTCCGTTTGTTCAAAATGATTGCTGTAAATATGCGCATCGCCTAATGTATGTACAAATTCTGCTGCTTCCATATCACAAACTTGTGCCACCATCATCGTCAATAATGCGTAAGAAGCGATGTTGAATGGAACACCAAGGAAGATATCAGCACTACGTTGGTATAGCTGACAAGATAACTGCGGTTTTAAGATGCCATTCTCTGGATCTGCCGGTGCCACATAGAATTGAAAGAAAGCATGACATGGAGGTAATGCCATGTGCTCTATCTCGCCTACATTCCATGCGGAGACAATTATTCTACGCGAATCTGGTGAGTTTTTAAGCTGTTTAATGACTTGGCTGATCTGATCGATATGTCGTCCATCTGGGGTAGGCCATGAACGCCATTGAGAACCATACACAGGCCCTAAATTTCCTTCCGCATCTGCCCACTCATCCCAAATACTAACACCATTCTCTTTTAAATAATTAATATTGGTCTCGCCTCGTAAAAACCAAATTAATTCGTGGATAATAGAACGTAAATGCAGTTTCTTTGTCGTAACCAATGGGAAACCTTCCTTCAGGTTAAAGCGCATTTGATACCCAAATACACTTTTTGTTCCTGTTCCGGTACGGTCAGTTTTTTCAACTCCTGTGGTATACACATGTTTCAATAGATCCAAATACTGCTGCATAGCGTTTTTTCCTTTTTTGACTTAGCTACGAAGATACCTTTTTTTAGATCATCAGAATATCACAATTTTTCAACAACTAACAATTTGAAGCTTTTTGTGTATTTTTGCAAAATATCATGGGAAAAAAAGTTGCTTTCTATACCTTGGGTTGTAAACTGAACTTTTCAGAAACATCCTCTATAGGCCGAATCTTTAAAGATGCCGGTTACGAAACGACGCCTTTCAATAGTGCGGCTGATGTGTATGTTATTAACACCTGTTCGGTGACCGATCATGCTGACCGAAAGTGTCGTAAGGTAGTGAAAGAAGCCCTTAAACATTCCCCAAATGCCTACATTACCATCGTAGGTTGTTATGCGCAATTAAAACCAAAGGAGATTTCTGAAATCCCCGGGGTGGATATGGTACTTGGTGCTGCCGAGAAATTCAATATCCTGGAGCATATCAATGACTTGACCAAAAATGAGAAAGCAGTTGTGCACAATGCACCAATCGATGAAACCCATCAATTTGTTTCCGCTTTTTCTATTGGTGATCGTACTAGAACTTTTCTAAAAGTTCAGGATGGTTGCGACTATTCTTGTACTTTCTGTACCATTCCTTTGGCAAGGGGAGCGAGCCGTTCAGGCAAGATTGAGGATATCGTAAAGCAAGCTGAAGAAATTGCCGCATCTGGTGTGAAGGAAATCGTGTTGACGGGTGTGAATATTGGTGATTTTGGTGTTCGTGATGGAAAACGTCAGGACCGTTTTGTTGATTTGGTCAAAGCCTTAGATGAAGTGGAAGGGATTGACCGAATTCGAATCTCCAGTATTGAGCCAAACTTGTTGACCAATGAGATTATCGAATTTGTGGCTGAATCGAAACGCTTTGTGCCGCATTTCCACATGCCTCTTCAATCTGGTAATAATCAGGTATTAGCCAAAATGCGCCGCCGCTACAAACGTGAACTTTATGCGGAACGTGTTGCTAAAATTAAATCCCTGATGCCGAACTGCTGTATCGGTGTCGATGTGATTGTTGGATTCCCCGGTGAAACACGTGAAGACTTTATCGATACCTACAACTTCCTAAACGACATGGATATTTCCTATCTGCATGTGTTTACCTATTCAGAAAGAGAGAATACCATCGCTGCCCAAATGGAAGGTGCAGTACCAGGAGCGCAACGTAGTGATCGCAGCAAGATGCTACACATACTTTCAGAAAAGAAACGCCGTGCATTCTATGAATCGCAATTAGGAGCAGAGGATTTAGTTCTATTCGAAGGCGATATCAAAGACGGCTATATGCATGGTTTCTCCAAGAATTATGTGAAGGTACGTACGGAGTATGATCCATTATTGGTAAATGAAGTCGTTCCTGTCAAGTTCTTGAGCATCTCAGAATCAGGCGATGTCGATATTGAGGAAATCCCTGAAGTATTAACCCACTAATCGTTTATTTCGAAGGATAAATCTGATGCAAGGCAATTCTATTACCTTCGCAATCACCAAATTCTGCAACGATATACCGTAAATTATCCTCGATTTTTTTCGGAAGGATAACCGTACCTCCAGCTTTAAGGACATTGTTCAAAACGGCATCAATATCATAGGTCTTGTAATAAAATGCTACTTGATTACTGTTAGGACTGTACATATCCCCTTTTGCTAAGGCACCACAGATACCTAGATTTTCTTCCTGAAAACTTAACTGTTCAATGCCATTTCGCTCGACTAACTCTTTCTCAAACTCAAACCCGAAGACTTGAGTGTAGAATGCTGCTGCACGAGATAAATCATAAACCGGAATCTCGAAATACACTTTGGGAACTTTAACAAACTCTTCCATATCTTCTGCTTTAAGTAATAACCTAAATTAAAACAGCAATGTAACCTAATCATTACCTCATAGTTAATTAAACGTATAATTGTTGTAAAAAGTTGTGGGGGATTTAATGTTGGGTAGATTCTTTTTAGGTTAATGAAGTGAGAATTGGATTTTCTCTGTGTATAAGTTAGTAATTGCAGCTATTTGCTTCGTGACTATTGCGGATTTTTCACGGATCTAATAGGGATCTTGTTCGGATCTCGTTCGGTCGGAACCGAACGAGATCCGAAGGAGATCCGAACAAGTTCCGAAGGAGATCCGAATAAGTGTCGAATGAAACCCTTGTGAGAGACGACGAGACTACAGACAAAAAACACCAGAAATTGGAAAGGAAAAAGGAGAAAGTGGAATGGAGATTTGATACTGCTGCGGTCTCATAACTATTTTTAAATCGGGCAGACATTCCGCTACGCTCAGTGCTGCCCCTACGTATGGGGCGCTATTAAACGACTAATAACAAGCTTTCTAGGTAGTACGTTAGGTAGGGGCGGTACTGAGTGAGTTTGAGGAAAGGGATTCATCCCAGACGAGAACGAACGGAATGTCCGCCCGTTTTTAAGCAATATCCTATATAAGGATTATTTTGATTTCGTTTTAGCGGTCGATGCCTGCATCGACCCTACAAACATTCGTGAAATTATTAACCCAATTACCGGTAACTGTAGGGTCGAAGCATGCTTCGACCGCGCAAATTACTATAGATATGAGATATGAGATCACTACACTTTTAGATGTGAGATAAAAGGCGATGTGGAAATAGGCAATGGACAATAGATTTTCAGGTCTGTTGTCTTTGAATATATAGTTTAATATTTAGGCGGTCGATGCCTGCATCGACCCTACAAACAATCGTGAAATTATTAACCCTAATGCCGATAACTGTAGGGTCGAAGCATGCTTCGACCGCAAATAATATATAATAAACCATAAAAACACCAACAGAAAGCCCAAAAAAAAGGCAACAGAATTTGAAAATCTGTTACCTTTTCTATAAAGTTTAAAGTTACTTCATTTTTGCTTCGCTCTTTTTGTAAGGAATATTACCTATTCCCTTACTATCTCAAATCTCACATCTCACATCTAATAGCGCAGCGGTCTCACATCTCATCTCCCTACTTATTTCTAATCCTAAAGCTTTCAAATTCCTTGTGTAAGCGAAGGAGCTTGAAGGTTGAACTGATCAGTTCATTCGTTTCTAATAGGATCGAGAAGTATAAGCGTGAGTTTTTCGGACTGTTTTCTGATGTTCTGATACGATCGATTTGCTTGTCCAAAAGGTTATTGATGTAGTCTTGAATGTTTTCACGCTCTTTGATAAGCTCATCAATTTTGGAGAAATCAAGACGCTTATAGGTCATGTGGATTTCCGAAAACCAATTACCGATCTGTTCTACAACATATTTTAAGTCTTTAGCCTGACTAATGCGCAGGTGTTTGTGGTTATTGTCTACATGCGAGAGCGCATTGGAATTGATAACAGCCACGTTTTCCACCATATCTTGAAGGTAACCTAGGGAAATGATATAGTAACGACTTCCTTTTACCGAGCTGTCATCTAGATTTCGGATAAACTCATACATGGAATTATTGGTCGAGTTCAAGTCGGCAATTAGTTTCTTTACCAATTTTTTATTCATGGTTAGAGCGACCAGGTCTTCTTTAATGAGGGAGTCAATAGACTCCTTGTAGAAAATATTGGTTTTAGAGAAAGTCTCACTGATTTGTTGTGCACTGGTTTCAATTACCTGCTGTAATCCAATGATATCTGCTTTTTCTAAGTTTAATTCCTGCAATGCTTTTGCTTTGATTTTCTTATCGTGGCTCTTTGCATTTCTATATAATAATAAAGCCAATACGACTAGGGAAATTACGAAGGTTACAATTCCTCCGATTTTAAGGAAATAAGCGAATACGAAGGCTCCTAAGAAGGCGCAGCCGGCAGTTACGAACCAACCACCTATTACATGGAAAACTCCGGATACGCGGTAGACAGCACTCTCACGACCCCAAGCGCGGTCAGCAAATGCAGTACCCATAGCCACCATAAAAGTGACGTAGGTCGTGGATAATGGAAGCTTCATGGAGGTTCCCAAAGCGATCAAGCTACTTGCTACCATTAGGTTTACCGATGCACGAATCATATCGAACATAGGTTCGTCCTTACTCTTTTTCTTCTTTTCCTGAGCAATCATAGGATGCTCGAATTTCTTGTCTAGACTTGCTTGCATGGTGCGTGGCATGACATAGGTCAATACCGAACCAATGCGTATAAACCCTCGTACAATGCTTCTGGAAAGCATATTGGATTTGAACTTCTCATTACCATCACCTTGATTGGAAAGGCTCATTTCAGTCTCAATAACAGTTTTAGCTTTCTTTGAGGTCCATAGGGTAATGACCATAATCAATCCGGCAATCACCAAGGCCCAAAGCGGAGCAACAATTTCTGAAGAGGCTAGGGCATCCATGGTATAACCATCAGGATTGGCCATAGGGACACTTTGGAAGATTTCTACAGACTGCATGGCTGCAACCGGCACACCGATAAAGTTCACCAAGTCATTCCCAGCAAAAGATAATGCTAATGCAAACGTTCCAATACCAATGATGACCTTTAAGATGTTATAGCCTAATAAATTGATGATGTAACTGACAATGGTAAATAGAACGAAACTACCTCCTAATAAAGTTAGCTCATGTGTCTTTACCCATTCTTTAATGTCGCTACTTAGAAAAGTTACCTCTTTCATCCCTTTGATCAGAATGAAATAAGAGATGGATGCCATAGCGATACCGCCAAAGATTACACCAATGGTTTTTAGTTTTTTCTCGAATTGGAAAGTGAAAAGTACACGTGAAATATATTGTACAATCATTCCGACCGAAAAGGATATAATGACAGAAAGTAATATACTATAGACAATTTCGGATGCTTTCTGTGTGTTGATATAAGAAGCTAATGTAGCAAAATTGCCATCGGTAGTAGCAATCTTGTACAAAGCCAAACAGATAGCAGCTCCTAGGAGCTCAAACACAATGGAAACGGTGGTAGAGGTCGGTAAGCCGAAATAATTGAATACATCCAAGAGGATAATATCCGTAATCATGACGGCAAGGAATATGGTTATGACATCATCGAATGTAAATTTACTGGGGACATAGATTCCAGATCGGGCAATTTCCATCATCCCAGAGGAGAATACGGAGCCAAATAGGATCCCCAAGCTGGCGATGATCATGATGCTTTTAAAAGGAATTGCTTTAGAGCCGATTGCTGAGTTTAAAAAGTTGACAGCATCGTTACTGACCCCAACCATCAAATCGATGACCGCAAGTACGGCTAAGGTAATCAGGACTAGGTAAAGATAATTTTCCATGTGAAGTTTATGTTATTTGCTTTTTGTATAGCTCTGTGATTAACATTGTTGTGTTCGGAAAGTTAAGAATGTACAAGTTTAGGCAAAATTACATCAAATCAGGCATTTGATTTAACCAAATTCTTCCAAATAATGACGCCCAATATAAAGAATACACCCACCCATTTTAAAAAACTAACGGACTCCTGCAAAACTAAATAGGACATGCAGACGGCAACCGGTAATTCTACAGCACTCAATACTGAGCCTAATGAATAACCTGTTTTAGGTAGGCCATAAGCAAAAAGAAACGGTGGTATAACTGTCCCAAATAATGCGAGCAATATTCCATAAGGCAAAATGCCGTTCAGGATTTCTAAATTGAAAAGTGTAAAGGGTTGTAAGGTGATGAAGATTAAGGCACATGCTCCGGTGATCATAATGGCTGATTTGTGTACTGCCGAGTAATCATTTCCGACACGTCCATTGACAATCATAAAGATGGAATAGGCCGTGGCTGCTAAGAGACCGTAAATAAGACCTTCATACGAAAAACTGGCTAATGGCTCCTCAATCATACCTGTGGCAAACAAAGTTCCTAGAAGTATTAAAACAATGACTAGAATTTGTTTTAAATCAGGCCTGGCCTTGAAAAAGATAAATTCTATGAGCTGACCAATCCAGATGTACTGCATCAAGAGGACAATTGCCAAAGAGGCAGGGACCAATTGAACACATTTATAGTAGAGAATACTCACCGCACCGGTACTCACACCACTTAAGAGGATCTTCCAAGCTGGGGATTTTGGTTTTTGAGTTGATGTGGTGGTTTTCTTACCAAATGCAAGCCAAATAAACCATAGGAGCCAAAGGATGATGGAACCTAAAAGTGCCTGGATTCCGGTTACTTCGCCGAGGTTATAGCCTTGTTCGTAAGCTTTCTTTACAAAAGTGGATAAAATTCCAAAGCTTGCGGCGCCTATAAAAACAGCAATGGCACCTTGGGTCTTTTTCATAGCCTGCAAAATAACGGAAATTATACCATAGTACTTTCAATAGAATTGTCATATTGAAGTCCTTTATGGCCTTTCTGACTCGTACTAGCGTAAAATATAAGTGATAATCTTGTCTGCAAAACATGGGTTCCCTAGTTTAGTATACATGAGGCAAGATAAAGTAAATCACATCTGTGGAAAAAAAGCGATTGGAGGGAGAATTGATTAAGGTTTATTTTTGGAGAGGAGGTTTTATGCGTATCAGCTACAGTTGGATTATTCTATTATCGGCAATTTTATTTTTAAGTTCCTGTGGAGCGAGGAAGAAGACAATGGGGCGTCCTACAACTGGAGCCGTAAAGCCAAATAAAAATGCTCCACTTTCGGATGCATCCGACGCTCGTGGAATGGAGTTCAGCAATAATAAGTTGGAAAACTATGCGCACCTGCTGGGTGTCAAAACCAAGGACCTGGATAGTAAAAGTCTTTATTACATGATTGACGATTGGATGGGTACTCCGCATCGTATGGGTGGACTAGATAAGGGCGGGGTGGATTGCTCCGGCTTTGTGAGTATGCTATATCAGAAAGTTTATGGAAAAGATCTGCCTAGAACATCCAGGGATATGGCGGAAAAGGTGAAAAGGAAATATGATGATCAATTGAAAGAGGGTGATTTGGTATTCTTTTCATTCGGTGGACGAAACATAGATCATGTGGGAATTTACCTGCACAATGGGAAGTTCGTTCATGTTTCTACAAGAAAGGGCGTCATTATCTCCAACCTCAAGGATGCTTGGTATTCCAAATACTTTACCCGTTGTGGTACTCCAAATATTTAAGTCCTTTCCATCAGACCGAAAGGAACTGCTTTAGCTATAGACATTGTAATCCTAATGTAAGAAGCTGAGTATTCCTAAATAAAGCACAATTATTAGCTATAAATCTTTATTTTTGTGCACAATTTGAAGAACAGTCATGTCGGATAAAAGCAAAAAAATATTCTTAGCACTTAGTATAGTCGTTCCATTTTTGATCTATTGTGTTTATTACTATTCCAATATGATTAAGAATGCTCCATATCGTTTTACGGATTTCGAATCTGTAGATATTCGCTATGGTTTTCCAGATTCCATGTTGAATCATTTTAATTCCAAAACTGCGGATTACGAATACTTAACTAAGGATGGTCAATTAATCAAGGATACGTTAAGATTGCGTAATGATGATTTGTTGTATCTACACCGTAAAGCTCAGGAATTGGGTTTTTGGAATGTTCAAGATGATATGACGACTTCAGCAGCTGATAAGAAGGATTTAGCGAGAGTTCCCCGTTATACTTTGACCTTTAAATATAAAGAGAAAACGAAGTCCGTTACGATGGATGCTGATTATGCAGGCAATCCTAAGATGTTTGAAGCAGCAAGAACTACCGTTGATGAGGTGATGCGCATGTTAGCAAGCGCTAAGACGAGATAATATTTATTATTTAATTTTCTCTTAACGGTAACTTTATGATATAGCCATACCTTTGAGTCAAGTAATTTGTTTCAATAAATTGTTTGGTGATTAAAAGGTTATTAGGTAAACAAGAAAAGAGGTCGATGTGATATCGACCTCTTTTATTTTTTTAACATCATACAATTTTTCGTTTAGAATTTGTAGCCAATTTCATTTCTCTATTTTCAAAACTGCTGTCATTTTTGTCTGTTGGACGATGAGTTCATTACAAAAGACGTGTCAATTCGAATTTATTTTTCCACAATTGCTAAAAATTTGGAAATAAAATTAATGTGCTATTTAAATATGCGTTAGTTAAAGAAATTATGATTGAAATCATAAAATAGAATATATTGATTCTCAATATGAAACTTTATTAAATCGCTTAGAATTAATAAAACTTTAGAGAAAATTTTATCTTATAAATCACGCATATATTTATTTCTGACTATTTAATAAATACTGATTATGGTAAATTACATTGTGGTTTATTTTCTACGAAGGGATTATTTGAGTGTGAAAAAGCTGTAATAATCATTAACTTGTTCCAAAATATTAAATTATGGAAACAAAAATTTCATCAAAATTCATTGCTGAACTGATTGGAACATTCGGTTTAGTATTGTTTGGCTGTGGGGCCGCTGCCATTGCTGGCGGTGATACGCTGGCCTAAACATCAGGCTTGGGTTTATTGGGTATTTCTCTGGCATTCGGTTTATCCGTAGTCGTATTTGCTTACGCAATTGGAGGAATTTCTGGTTGTCATATTAATCCTGCGGTAACCATTGGTGTATTAGCTGCTGGAAGGATTTCAGCTCGTGATGCGATTGTTTATATTGCTGCCCAAGTAATAGGTGCAATATTAGGTGCGTTCGTATTGAAGACAATCTTAACCGGGCAAACGAATGGTTTTAATGCTGGAGAATGGGCATTTGGTTCCAACGGATGGGGTAAAGGTTATCAAAATGAATTCAACATGATGTCTGCTTTTATTACTGAAGCTGTTTTGACTGCAGTATTCTTATTTGTTATCCTAGCAACGACTTCTAAAGTTGGAAATGGTACCATGGCTGGTTTAGCTATTGGTTTAACACTCGTATTGATCCACATGGTTGCTATCCCTATTACTGGGACTTCTGTAAACCCTGCAAGAAGTTTAGGTCCTGCAATATTTGCTGGAGGAGAAGCAATCTCGCAGTTATGGTTGTTCTTAGTGGCGCCAATTGTAGGTGGAGTTATAGGTTCTGTGTTATGGCGAGTGACCTATTCTGAAAATAAAGTTGCTGCTTAAATTGGCTTTTGTGAATTAGTTCAATATAGGGAGTTGCCTTGTAGGTGACTCCTTTTTTTGTGCTTTATATTCTCATTTTTTACTGGTGCTGGTGGTTCTCATACTTGCGCTAGAACCTTAAATTGTTTATCTTCGTATATGGATAATTTTATTGTTTCTGCTCGGAAATATAGGCCGGTTACTTTTGATTCGGTTGTAGGCCAGCAGCACATTACCGGGACCTTAAAAAATGCGATTCATAATCAGCAATTAGCGCAAGCATTTTTGTTTTGTGGTCCTCGTGGTGTGGGTAAAACGACTTGTGCCCGTATCCTAGCAAAGACAATAAATTGTGAGAATATCAGTGAAAATGCAGAGGCTTGTGGGGAATGCGATTCCTGCAAAGCTTTTCAAAATGGTAATTCTTTCAGCATTCATGAATTAGATGCCGCATCCAATAACTCGGTAGAAGATATCCGTTCCTTAATCGAACAAGTGCGCATACCGCCCCAAACCGGTAAGTACAAAATATACATCATTGATGAGGTTCACATGCTTTCTCAGCAAGCATTCAACGCTTTCCTGAAGACATTAGAGGAACCACCTTCCTATGCTATTTTTATTTTAGCCACAACAGAAAAACATAAGATATTGCCGACCATTCTCTCCCGATGTCAAATCTTTGATTTTAATCGGATCAAGGTTGAGGATATGGCAAATCATTTGGCAAACATTGCCAATAAAGAAGAGGTTTCTTTTGAGGCTGATGGTCTGCATGTTATTGCGCAAAAAGCTGATGGTGGCCTGCGTGATGCCTTGTCCATGTTTGATCAAATAGTTAGTTTTTCGAATAAAAATCTAACCTATAAAGCTGTCATCGATAATCTTAATATTCTAGATTACGATTATTACTTTCAACTATTAGATGCGGTGAATTCAGAAAATTCCGCACAGGTATTGTTGCTTTTTGATCAGATCCTGAATAAGGGTTTCGATGGAGGGCATTTTATTTCGGGTTTATCTAGCCATATTCGTAATTTATTGGTCACCAAAGATCCTTCAACTTTGAAGTTGTTGGAAACCAGTGAGAATGTGAAGAAGCGTTATTTGGAGCAGTCACAGCAAATTAGTAGTGGCTTGATGTTGTCTGCATTGAACATTGCGAATCAATGTGAGGTGAACTATCGTGTAAGTAAGAATCAACGCCTTCAAGTAGAGTTGGCCTTGCTTAAGATGTGTCATCTTTCCAGTGCAATTCAAATGGCCAATAACGGTTCATTAGCAAACGCTGATCTAAAAAAAAAACTCCCTGATTCAGGGGTAAAACAAGCTGCACCAAGTCCTAAAACTACTGCTACTTCTACAGAATTCAATGCTGGGGTTACGGGTCAGATAAAGCCTAGTGCGCCTGTACCTAGTCCTTTTAAAGAGGTTACCCCATCTTCTATTACTACTGTGCCACCAGAATCTACTACTAAAACCGGTGCTCCGCAAAGCACGAGTACAACTGGTACAGGACGTTCATGGGGAGCTATTAAACCTTCGGTTGTTGTTCCGGATTTGAAAAAAATATTGACTGCTGATAAAAAGTCAGAGGAAGAAGAAGAGGAATTAGTTCAGGGTAATGATTTCTTCGAAGTAACTACAAATGCCTTCTTAAGCCAATGGAATGGTTTTGCTGAACGTATCAAAGCGGAAAACAGAATTACATTATATACCATCATGACGAGCAATACCCCAACACTCGAAGGGACTAAGATCCGTATCGAGTTGGAGAACATGGTGATGATGGATGAATTACAAAAAGGTAAAATTGATATCCTTAATTATTTACGTCCGGCACTGCGCAATTTTGCTTTGGATGTGGAAGGTGTCATGGTCGAAACCACCCGCGAAAGAAAACCATATACTTCCCAGGAAAAATATCAAGCTATGGTTGCTAAAAACCCGGCATTAGATCAATTACGAAAAACCTTCGATTTGGGGCTTAGCTAAGTAATAAATTGCTACTTTTGTAGGATTCAAGAACGAGGTTGTTTTTGAATGGCAATCGTATTATTATAATTCAACAGCACATGCAACAATATCAGCGTAGAGAGGGTGGGGATAGAAGAGAGAAAAAAGAAAGTAATCAAATGGTTTTCGGTATTCGTGCCGTTATGGAAGCCATCGATAGTGGTAAAGAAATTGAATCCCTATTTGTTCAACGTGGTCTTTCAGGACCATTGTTCGCTGAGTTTAAAGCATTGGTAAAAGAATATGAGGTCGCTTTTCAACAAGTTCCTATTGAGAAATTAAACCGCATTACGCGTAAGAACCACCAAGGTGTCATTGCCATTATATCTCCAATCGTTTATCAGAATATCGA
This sequence comes from Sphingobacterium kyonggiense, assembly GCF_039536825.1. Classification (NCBI taxonomy): domain Bacteria; kingdom Pseudomonadati; phylum Bacteroidota; class Sphingobacteriia; order Sphingobacteriales; family Sphingobacteriaceae; genus Sphingobacterium; species Sphingobacterium kyonggiense. The sequence goes on along the minus strand of NZ_BAAAZI010000007.1, from coordinate 278,006 downwards.
AGAGATCCTTCCTGAAATCTATGAGAAGGGTGAAACGCCTTTATTCCTGATGTTGGATGGTGTAACGGATGTTCGTAATATGGGGGCTATTGCGAGAACAGCGGAATGTGCTGGGGTACATGCGATCATCGTTCCTAAGCGTGGGTCTGCAGAGATTAATCCGGATGCTATTAAGACATCCGCTGGGGCATTGTATAAAATTCCAGTTTGTCGTCAGGATTCCTTATCCAAGACAGCTAAATTCTTAATCGAGTCTGGTGTACAATTAGTCGTAAGTACTGAAAAAACACAAGATTCCATTTATGATGTAGATTATACTGTTCCTTCTTGTATCATTATGGGTGCAGAGGATGTAGGTGTATCTGATGATTTAATTCGTATTTCTGATAAATTGGCGAAGATTCCGATGTTTGGAGAGATTGAATCCTTAAATGTATCTGTTTCTGCCGCTGTCGTTATTTACGAGGCAATCCGTCAACGTCAAATAAACGCTTAAATTGGTAGATAAGCTTAGGCAATCTGTTCAACGGCAATTTCGAGTCTATCGATACGTCATGTATCGAGAGACACTAGTCGATTTTAGGGAGCACTTTTGGTCTTTTGTAGGTGCGTTTATTGGGATTGGCTTAATAGCCTTTATTCAATCGCATCAATTTGCATATTTAGAAAATGTATTCCTGATTGGCTCCTTTGGAGCCTCTGCTGTATTAGTCTATGGCGCTATACAAAGTCCATTGGCTCAACCTCGTAATTTAGTAGGAGGACATGTAGTATCGGCTATTGTCGGGGTTACGGTTGCTCAATTACTACCTGATATTATTTGGATTACAGCACCTCTAGCTGTGGCTTCATCTATTGTTGCCATGCAGATAACACGTTGCTTGCATCCTCCCGGAGGTGCCACTGCGCTGATCGCTGTGAGTGGCGGAGCTAATATTAGTAGCTTGGGGTATCTCTATGTTCTAACGCCTGTGTTTTCTGGCACCATGATTTTACTTCTTGTGGCGCTATTGTTTAATAACATCACCAAGAAAAGACATTATCCGGTTCGGGGATCTCGATTGAGAAAGTCCAGAAGATTGCAAATCAAGAAAAGATTTTCAAATAGATAATTTAGATAAAGCAGATCCTAAAAAGAAGTCAATTAAAATTGCTTTTTTAGTGGAGTATGCTAAAAAAGAAAAAGGTTAGAAGCATCTGCTTCTAACCTTTTTTATGGAAAACCACTAGGGCTTAGTATCTACTTTTAGATTCTCTACGTTTACCAGAGAAGTCACGGAATCCACCACCATTACCGTTGCGATCTCTACGACCACCACCGTTACGTGAACCGTTTCTTTCTCCACCACCACGTTCGTTAGAACGACGTCTTCCGCTTCCACTTCCGCCACGGTCATTTGAGCGACCTTCGCCAGAAACTTCAATACGTACATTTCTTCCGTTGAAATCAACATCCTTGAATCCTTGGAATACATTGTTTACTTCTTCATCTTGTACTTCGAAGAAAGTGAATACACCTTTCAAGTCAATCTTACCGATTGATTTTCCAGAGATCTTACTTTTATTACAGATAAAGCTTAACATATCTCCGCGGCTGAATTCATCCACAGATCCTAAGTTAATGAATAAACGAGTATATCCTTTAGAGCTTTCACGACGACCGTTACGCTCACGGTCACGACCGCGGTCAGCATCACGAGCTTCGATGTTCAAGTCAGGAGCTTCTTCATAGTAATTCAAGAATCTGTTGAATTCTAATGAAGCAAAACGTTTTACAATTTCCTCTTTGCTTAGGTCTTGAAGACTTTCTAAGATTTGAGGTAAGAATGTATTGATGCGGTCTTCATGTACTTCTACATTATGAACCTTGTCAATGATTGCGAACAACTGTTTCTCACAAACTTCTGTTCCTTGAGGAACTTGCTTGCGCACGAATTCTTTACCAATGATTTTTTCGATGTGACGAATCTTGCTCATTTCTTTAACATTAACTAAAGAAATAGAAGTACCAGTTTTACCAGCACGAGCTGTACGACCAGAACGGTGGGTATAGTTTTCTGTTTCGTCAGGTAAAGAGTAGTTGATTACGTGTGTAACATCGTTTACATCAATACCACGAGCAGCTACATCTGTTGCGATCAACAATTGTAAATTACGCTCGCGATAGCGTTTCATTACTTTATCACGTTGTTGTTGCGAAAGGTCTCCGTGTAAAGAGTCGGCGTTATAACCGTCTTTGATAAGAGCCTCAGCAATCTCTTGTGTTTCGATTTTAGTACGACAGAACACAATACCGAAGATTTCAGGATAAAAGTCAACGATACGTTTAAACGCAGCGTATTTGTCTTTAGCCTTAATCATGTAATAATGGTGTTCAATGTTTGTATTACCGGTGTTTTTAGTACCTACCGTCAACTCGAATGGGTTGGTCATGTAGTTTTGAGCAATACGACGTACTTCTTTAGGCATGGTTGCAGAGAACAACCAGGTTTTTTTGTCATCAGGAGTTTCCGAAAGGATATTGTTAATGTCCTCTTGGAATCCCATGTTTAACATTTCATCAGCTTCATCTAATACGACATAACGTACGTTAGAGAAGTCGATAGCGTTACGGCCGATGATATCAAGCATACGACCTGGGGTAGCAACAACGATCTGTACACCGCGACGGATTTGTCTCAATTGATCGCTGATGTTTGCACCGCCATATACGGCAACCACGTGCACATTGTCTAAGTGTTTGGCAAATTTCTCTAGGTCTCTTGCAATTTGCAAACACAGCTCACGCGTTGGACATAGGACCAATGCTTGTGGTTGTTTTACCGAAAAGTCTAGTTGTTCTAAAAGAGGAAGACCAAATGCCGCAGTCTTCCCTGTACCTGTTTGGGCTAATCCGACAAAATCGTCGTTACCAGTCAGTAATACAGGAATGGCTTTTTCCTGGATGGGAGAAGGTTTTTCGAAACCTAACTCTGAGATGGCATTAACAATCTCATGACGGATTCCCAGTTCTAAAAATGGGTTCATGAAATAAAATATACAATAGGCACAATTGCCTAAGGCGGTGCAAAGATAAGAACAATAATTGATTTATCCTACATTTCAATACTTTACGTTTTAGAAATATCTGAATCTCAATATATTTGTAGCTGAATTAGCTATTTCTTGTAGCTGTATATTGCTGCGCTAATAACGTTCCATTTTTGTAATTGAAGAGGTTAGTTATCTAATTTTATCCTTATAATGTGCAAGTAATCACTTTGTTACTGCATTGAACTGATTGATTGTAACATTTTTTGAGTCATATATTTGAAATATAATTCGTTGATTTCTAGTTCTGAAAAAATATGATTCTAAAAATAAATATTTTGTAAGAATAATAATTGTGAGTAGCTGATTTGGAAATACTGAAACGCTAAGTATTTTGAGGTTAGGCTGATAATCTGTCAAAAAACTGTAAGGTTTTTTAATTTTTTCGTAGGTTTGAGACTGATAATAACTAATCTAAATTATGTGGTATAAAAAATCAATCGCAAAGTTAGTTTCAGAAGCTGAACAGAGTGGTGAGGGTACATTGAAGCGTACGCTTTCCAGTTCAGGACTAATTGCGTTAGGGATCGGAGCTATCATTGGTGCCGGTCTTTTTTCATTAACAGGTATTGCTGCAGCAGATCATGCAGGCCCTGCCGTTATGTTATCCTTTATTGTTGCAGCTGTAGGCTGTGCTTTTGCGGGCTTATGTTATGCAGAATTTGCTTCTATGATTCCTGTAGCAGGTAGTGCTTATACATATTCCTATGCGACTATGGGCGAGTTTATGGCATGGATTATCGGTTGGGATTTGGTGTTGGAATATGCTCTAGCTGGGGCAACTGTTGCAGTAAGTTGGTCGCAGTATTTCAATGAATTTATGGTCATACTCGGTATACATCTCCCTCCGGAGCTATTATCAGGACCTTGGGAAGGTGGTGTGATCAATCTTCCAGCTATTGTCATTGTCTGTTTATTATCGCTTCTGTTAATGCGGGGAACGCAGGAGTCATCTTTTGTAAACAATGTATTGGTTATTCTTAAAGTTAGTGTTGTTATTCTTTTTATTGCTTTAGGATGGCAGTTTATCAATCCAGCGAATCATACGCCTTTTATTCCGGCAAATGAAGGAGAGGAGTTGTTAAAACAAGGTAAGATTGGATTTGGTGAGTTCTTTAGTGGTGACTATTTCGGTCATTATGGTATATCAGGTATTTTCCGTGCTTCGGCAGTTGTATTCTTTGCTTTCATCGGATTTGATGCAGTAAGTACAGCGGCTCAAGAGGCTAAGAATCCTAAAAAGGGCATGCCAATCGGTATTATTGGTTCATTGATTATCTGTACCATTCTTTATGTTCTATTCTCTTATGTTATGACCGGTTTAGCTCCATATACTGCTTTCAGCGGTGATGCTAAGCCTGTAGCAACAGCTTTTGAGAAAACTGGATATCACTTCTTGAATACAGCCATGATCGTTACGATTATTGCTGGTTATACTTCCGTTATTTTGGTTATGCTATTGGGACAAAGCCGTGTGTTTTATTCCATGAGTAAAGATGGTTTATTACCTAAGTTGTTTTCAGATCTTTCGAAAAGACAGACTCCTTGGAAAACCAATTTAATCTTCATGGTGTTCGTGAGTATTTTTGCTGGTTTTGTACCTGTTTCTGACTTAGGTCATATGGTAAGTATCGGTACTTTATTTGCTTTTACCTTGGTTTGTATTGGGGTATTGGTATTAAGAAAAACTAATCCGGAACTTAAGCGTCCATTTAAGACTCCTTTGGTGCCATTAGTTCCAATATTAGGGATCTTGGTATGTATTGCTATGATGGCTTCCTTGCCTTTGGTGAGCTGGGAGCGTCTAGGTATTTGGATGGCTATCGGAGTTGCTGTTTATTTCCTATATGGACATAGAAAAAGTGTTTTACGCAAAGAACGCGAAGCAGAAGCTAATAGAAAAGACTAAAACTATTTAATAAATAGATAGCCCCTGATCTTAAATCAGGGGCTTTTTTAATTGAATCAATACATTCCAAGCATTAAATAGTACATTTATAGAAACTATTTCAAGCCATTGATAATGGAAAAACTTTCAATTAAAAACGGCGATTTCTGTCAAGTTGTGGCAGGGGTTCATCGAGGTAAAAAAGGAATTATGCAAGATATGAAGCACAGTAAAACTGGGCAGATTACAATTACCGTATGTACGGAAGATGATATTCGCTTTAAAACCTTGGGAAGGAATGTAGAAATCATAAAGCAATAAGCTATGGAAGGAGCAGTATTACATGGGATAAGGCCTATCCTTTATACCGATAGACTGGAGGAGTCTGTTCAATTTTATCGTGATGTATTAGGCTTTGAGCTTAATGAATATAATGCAGATTGGGGATGGGCAAGTTTAGGCTGTGGGATGGTAGAAATTATGTTGTCAAGACCAGTAGGTAATAAACCCTTCGATGGATCTATGTTTACTGGTAGTCTTTATATCACTTGTGAGGCAGTTGAGGTGATCTGGATGGAGTTGAAAGATCAATTAGAAGTGGTTTATTCTTTGGAGGAATTCCCTTGGGGGATGCGCGAATTTGCAGTCTATGATTTGAATGGATATGTTATCCAATTTGGAGAAATGGTGAATTAATTAAAATCTATTTATAAAACAAAAGGCTTGGATTCTTTGAAAGAACCCAAGCCTTTTTTGCTTGTTTATTATTACTATTAATAAAGCGTAAATTCTACACGTCTGTTTTGCTGACGACCTTCTGCAGTAGCATTTGTAGCGATCGGTTGGTTAGGACCATAACCTGTAGCTTCGATGCGAGAAGCGTTAGCACCTTTAGATACTAAGTAAGCTTTTACTGACTCAGCACGTTCTTTAGACAAACGTAAGTTAGTTTGCATAGAACCTGTGTTGTCTGTGTGACCAGCAAGTTTCAAGCTGAAGTTTTTCTCAATTAATAATGCAGCAACACGATTTAAGGATTCATAGGATGTAGGGCGAATAGTAGCTTTTCCAAGATCAAACTCAAGGTTTTTGATTGCTTCATCAACTACTTTTTTGTCTTCTTCAGTAACAACGATTTTCTCAACAACTTTAGTTTCGTGTTTCATTTCTGGAAGAGGACATCCTGAACCATCTACCTTAGTTCCAGCAGGAGTGTTAGGACATTTATCGAATTTGTTAGCAACACCGTCACCATCATCATCTTTAAGGTCGTTATTGATCGTAGAGATATCAGATTTCAATTGTTCGTTAGCAGCAACTAAAGCATCACGCTCAGCTTTCAGCTCATCGTATTTCGCTACTAAAGTACCAACTGGGTTGCTGTTACCTAAGTATGGCTTGCGGCTATCGCCTAAAGCAATCTCTAAACCTGCATGTGCATAAGAGAATAAGTCGTTTTTGTATTGACCACCAGCTTTACCATCGAAATCTTGGTTAGCCCAGTTCAATTGGTATCCTAAGTCGATGTTGATTCCTTTTGCTACAGCAAATTTGAAACCTGCATCAACTGGTACATAAAGCTTAGTTTGAGAATCAGCAGTAGTTGCAGTACCATCTGTAGTAGTGGTAGTCTCGAAGTTTAAAGCACCAACACCCACTGCGAAGTAAGGTTTGATAATGCTGTTGAAGAATCTCCAGTTGGTGTTAGCCATGGTGAATTCTCCTGATAAAGCACCTGACCAAGGCATTTTCGTTTCGAATTCAGAAACTTGAGTAGCAGCAGCATTTTCGTTGATACCTGCAACTTTACCACCCATGTATTGTGCTTTAATTCCGAAAGATGGAGAAATTTGTTTTTTGATGTAAGCTGAATAACCTACGTTGTGTTTTAATTTATCGAATCCGTCTCTGTTGAAACCGAAGATATTAGATTGGTTTAAAACACCAGCATTGATTCCGAAAGACCAAGTTCTGTATTCTGAATTTGGACCTAGTGGAGTAGTGCCTTCAACCGAAGTTTTGTTTGTTTGAGCAAAAGAAGTTGTTGCAAGTAATCCAGCAACAGCTAACATGCTAGCTTTTTTAAAGTAAAGTGTTTTCATATTATATATGTTAATTTCTTATTAAGTCTGCATGACAAAATTGTTGCCAAAGTTTTCGCTTTGGCAACAATGTTTAAAATCAATACGTGTTTGTAGCTATTTTGCTATAAGAACTCGAGCAAAAAAGGTAGGTATTTGAAGGTTGAAGGCAAGTTTTTTGATTACATTGCTTTCTGTCCATTGACGGAAAACACTCTTTTTACTTTTTGTAAGTAATAGAATGTCAACTTGTTCATCGATTAATACGGAGGTGATTCCTTGTGCAACACTTTCTTTTCTTCCCATAAATAAGGTTTGAGGCTTAATGATGTAAGAAATATCGGTGATATGCAATTCTTTTTCGATTCGGTCTATCCATACTTTAAAGTCAGCATCGATGTCTTTGATTGCTCTTTCAGACGTATTGATGTGAATAAGCATCAATTGGAAGTTCACCTTAAATAAAGGTATAGCTTGTGCTAATGCGGTTAGCTCAGCTTCTTTGAAATTACAAAGCAAGCCTATCTTATCCTTTTTATAGTGAGAAGCATTTTGGGGAACAGCTAAAACTGGTGTTGTTGTATTCATGATAGTATCATAAGTGTTGCTACCAATAAATACCGCTTCTAAACCAGATGCTCCTTGAGTTCCCATCACCACTGCGTCGTATGCCGTTGCGCTAGTTAAGGCTTTGATCTCATCATATAAGTTTCCTTCTCTGAAAATCCCTTCAATTTTAAGGTTAGGAAATTTCTGTTGTGTTTGCTCCACTAGCTCTTTCATTTTGGATTGGGCTTCTGGAACACGTGGGTCAACCAATGGCGTTTCATCTTTGATGTTAGCATAGGTATTGGAATGTTCAGAAAATACGTGTACCAAATCTAAGCTTTGTCCAGAATCCTTTGCCAACTCGCAAGCATAGTTTAATGCGGATTCCGAATACTCAGAAAAATCTATAGGAATTAATAATTTGCTCATGTGTTATGATAAATTTAAACTTTTTCAAAAAATGCTGGCTTACTTAATTCCAATGCAATGGCTTTGGAAACCGAAGGTTTAAATAAGCGTTCAAAGAATGTCTTGCGACTTGGGGTAACCAAAATCATATCCGGGTTTACTTTACTAATAACATTGTATACTACTTCAGGTACTGTGTCTAAGTTATCGTCTTCTGCGTGGATTTGTTCAGCGATGCTGTGTACTTCTCCTATAGAAGACATCTCCCGAATATTGAAAGACCAGGTGTTTAACGTGTCTTCCACGTTCTGTTGTTTCTGTCCGTCCTTGAAAACATGGATTAATGTCAAGGAATCTACTTCACCAATCCATTTCATATATGCCTTAAGGGTATCAAGTTCCTCAGGTTTGAAATTAGTCAATAAGGCAATTTGCTTCGCTGTTGCCTTTGTCGGTTCATTAGGGATAACCAAAACTGGAATTTCAGACTTGGAAGCGACAGCTAATGTTGTGCTACCATAATACACCGATTTATGTTGGCTCTCGCCAGAAGCACCCATGATAATGATGCCATAATCGTTGTTATGGGACAATTCCGTTAATTTTTCTACGATAAGGCTTCTAGAACATTCCAGGGTAATTGATAAGTTTGGAAATAAATCCATAAGCTCATCTTTAAGCTCTTGGATAAGCTCATCGGCCTTTAATGTAGGCTCTACCGGCTCTGGATCGTCATCATCTAAAACGGAAGCAGAAGTATAACAATGCAATAGGTGAATGCTATAGTCTTTGGCGTTTGCCAATTCACAAGCATATTCAGCAGCATATCTAGCATTGAGTGAGAAGTCCGTAGGAACTATGATGGTCATTTTCATGTATTGCAAGTGTATGTTTTTCCGTGTTTAAATTTACTAAATTATTTGATGAAAAGAGTAGGGAACGGGAATATGCTTAGCTATCACTTCTATATTCTAGAAACTTCGATCCTTTAATTCCAATAAAAATGTGCTGATGGATTGCCTTAATTAATCCTTGCACGATCAATTGGAAGTCAAAATTTAGGAAATTAAGCAGAAATAGGCGGGGATGCCTTGAATTGAGGCGTCAGATTTATATTATTAATGATTTTTAAGTAGTTTTGCGTTCAAATTTATACAGCACATCAATGACCAGTAGAGAAATTCGTCAGGCTTTTTTAGAATATTTTCAAAGTAAGGGACATCAAATTGTACCTTCAGCACCAGTAGTTGTGAAAAACGACCCAACCCTCATGTTTACCAATGCAGGGATGAATCAGTTCAAAGACTTGTTTTTAGGCGAAGCCCCGATTAAATTTCCTAGAATTGCCGATACACAACGTTGTTTAAGAGTTTCTGGAAAGCATAATGATTTAGAGGAAGTAGGGATTGATACCTACCACCACACTTTATTTGAAATGTTGGGGAACTGGTCCTTTGGTGATTATTTTAAGAAAGAGGCTATTCAATGGGCTTGGGAGCTTTTAACTGAGGTATATAAATTAGATAAAGATCGTTTATATGTCACCATCTTTGAAGGAGATGAGTCTGAGGGTTTAGCGAAGGATACTGAAGCTTTCGACTTTTGGAAAGAATGGATTGCTGAAGATCGAATTCTACTAGGAAATAAGAAAGATAATTTCTGGGAAATGGGTGATACAGGTCCTTGTGGCCCTTGTTCAGAGATCCATTACGATATGCGTCCCGACACAGAGCGTGCTCAGGTGTCTGGTGCTCAATTAGTGAATGCTGATGATCCGCAGGTTATCGAAATCTGGAACTTGGTATTTATGCAGTTTAACCGTCTTAAAGATGGTAGCTTAAAACCACTTCCGGCAAAACATGTCGATACAGGAATGGGATTTGAGCGTCTGGTTCGTTGTATTCAGCATAAAACATCCAATTACGATACAGATGTTTTCCAACCTTTAATTCAATTTATTTCAGAGAAATCGGGTATCGTTTATGGTGCTGACGAGAAAACCGATATCGCTATGCGCGTTTTATCGGATCATATCCGTGCAGTAAGCTTTGCCATTGCTGATGGTCAATTGCCATCTAATAATAAAGCAGGTTATGTAATCCGTCGTATCTTAAGACGTGCGGTTCGTTATGCTTACACCTTCTTAAACTTCAAAAACCCATTTATCCATGAGCTTGTTCCTGTTTTAGCGGAACAATTCAAAGGTGTCTTTGATGAACTTTACCAACAACAAGATTTCGTAGAGAAAGTAATCCTAGAGGAAGAGGTGTCTTTCTTAAGAACGTTGACTGCCGGTATTCAACGATTCGAAAACTACATCGAACAGAATACAGCTATTGATGGAAATTTTGCTTTTGAATTGTTCGATACATTTGGATTCCCAATCGACTTGACAGAATTGCTAGCTCGAGAAAAAGGTTTAGTTGTGGATATGGATGGGTTCCAGAATGCTTTACTGGCTCAAAAGGAAAGATCTCGCGCCGCTACTGCCATTGATACAGGAGACTGGGTTGTGGTTAATGCAGATGAGGAGAGTCAATTTGTAGGATATGATCAATTAACGGCTCAGACAAGCATCTTAAAATACCGTAAGGTTGCTGCCAAAGGAAAAGAACAATACCAACTGGTATTGGCGGAAACTCCTTTTTATGCTGAAGGTGGAGGTCAAGTCGGAGATACAGGATATATCCGTTCTTTAGATTCCAATGAGAAAATCAGTATTGTGGATACCAAGAAAGAGAATGGATTATTTATTCACTTTACGAATCAATTGCCAACGACCTTAGACGGTGAATTTGAAGCAGTAGTTAATGTAGCAAAACGTAAAGATACGGAAGCTAATCACTCGGCGACTCACCTTTTACATGCTGCATTGAAGCAGGTATTGGGTGATCATGTCAATCAGAAAGGATCTTTAGTTTCAGCAGATGTATTACGTTTTGACTTTTCACACTTTGCTAAATTGACTTACGAAGAGATCAAGCAAATTGAAGATATCGTTAATGCGAAGATTCGTGAAAACATTGCTTTAAAAGAGGAGCGTAATGTTCCTTATCAAAAAGCTATTGAATCAGGTGTGACCGCATTATTTGGTGAGAAATATGGTGATCATGTACGCGTGATTACTTTTGATGATAACTATTCAAAGGAATTATGTGGTGGTACACACGTAAGTGGTACAGGCGAGATTGGATTCTTCAAAATCATGTCAGAATCGGCAGTTGCTGCTGGTGTTCGTCGTATTGAAGCCATTACTGGTACACGTGCTGCACAAGTTATCCGAGAATATTTTGAGTTGATGAATAACTTCAAGGAGCTGTTAAATAACCCTAAGGACTTTGTTTCGGCATTGACGAAGGTTATCGATGAAAATCAATCCTTGAAAAAAGAAATTGAAAATTACATTAAGGAAAAATCCAAAGGCTTAATGGCTGATTTGGAATCCAAGATGGAAATAATAGGCGATGTTCACTTCCTTTCTACCACAGTAGATCTACCAAGTGCAGATGCCGTGAAAACTTTAGCCTATGCTTTAAAGGGCGCTGTGAATAACCTGTTCTTAGTATTAGGGGCTAATATTGATGGAAAACCAAGCTTAACCGTAATGATCTCTGATGATTTGGCGAAAGAGCGTGGTTATCATGCCGGCAATATCGTACGCGATCTTGCTAAGGACATCCAAGGTGGAGGAGGTGGTCAACCTTTCTTCGCTACAGCTGGTGGAAAAGATGTACAAGGATTAGATAAAGCTGTATCTAGAGCGAAAGAATTTTTAAAATAAGAATCATGATGAAGTTTGCTATAAAAAGTAGTTTATTCGGAGCCTTGCTCCTGAGCCTATGGAGCTGTTCCAATAATGATACGATACGTGTCAGTGGTGAAATCCAAAATCCAGGAAATGTAAAAGTGGTAAGCTTTTACGAGGGAGACCGTAAATTAGATTCAACTTTTATAGCCGATGGTAATCGTTTTAAATTTGAGCGTCCTACAACACAGGAACGTCTATTAACATTACAGGTCGGGAATAATCGTTACCCGATTATTCTCGAACCAGGTAAGGAATTGATTTTTAATGTGGATTTGCAAAATCCCGACAATTATGAAGTTGAAGGTTCTGAGCTTACTCAAAAACTAAAAGAATTTGCTCCTTTGAAATCGAGGATAGATTTCGTGCGTGATTCCCTGCAGCAGGTTTTTACCAAAGCCACCGCAGATTTGGGTACAAACGAAGTTCAAAATCTTCGCTCTGCGATGTTAATGCAATACGAGCCATATTTCAAGGACTATACAGAGAAGGCCGTTGCATTTGCAAACAAGAACAATGATCTTTCCGGTTTCTATGCCATGACTACCTTAGATCCAGAAATGGCTGAAGCCCAGTTGATTGCTTATTCCGATAAGATCAAAGATCAGTTCTCTGATAACCGTTATGTAAATGATTTCCGTGTTGAGGTGGATAAACTGAAGAAACTAGCTGTTGGGCAACCGGCACCTGAAATCATTGGTTATACGCCCGATAATAAAACAGTCAAATTATCTGATTACAGAGGGAAGATTGTTTTAGTCGACTTTTGGGCATCATGGTGTATGCCTTGTCGAGAGGAGAACCCGAACATTGTAAAGCAATTTGCAGCTTTTAAGGACAAGAATTTTACGGTGTTAGGCGTGTCCTTAGATGATAACCCTGGGTCTTGGATGCGTGCCATTGAAGACGATAAATTAACATGGACCAACATCTCCGACCTGAAGGCTTGGAGCTCCCCATTGATCATTGATTACTCCATTAAAGGAATTCCTGCTTCCTATATTGTTGATGCTCAGGGAAATATTCTTGCAAAGAATTTAAGAGGTAAGTCATTAGAAGAATTTTTGACAAAAACCTTAAATTAATAAGAGCGAATTGTTAAGTTTATTTTAAGGCTTAACAATTTCATAACATTTGGTTAACTTTATTTTATGATTAAGTACATATCTTAGCAAAAAAAGTTAGTGTTATATGGCTAATAAGCAGAAAATCCTGGTAGTGGATGATGAATCGGACATCGTTGAACTCATTTCCTACAACCTTACAAAAGAAGGCTATCAGGTATTTACGGCCTCCAATGGGAAAGAAGGCGTTCGGATTGCAAAAGAGGTTTATCCAGATTTAATTATCCTTGATGTCATGATGCCGGAGATGGATGGTATAGAAGCATGTAGAATCATGCGTTCCTTACCAGAATTCAAACAAACTTTCATGGTATTTTTAACGGCAAGAAGCGAAGAGTATTCGGAGATTGCAGGTTTCCATGTTGGGGCAGATGATTATATCGCTAAGCCTATTAAGCCACGTGCCTTAATGAGCCGTATCAATGCGATCTTGCGTAGAAATGCAGGCGAAGCTATTGATGAGCATGTAGTTGACAAATTAGAGATCTCTGATTTAGTAATTGACAGAGATTCATTTTTAGTATTCCGCGGTCAAGAAAGACATGTATTGGCCAAGAAAGAATTTGAATTACTTTATTTATTGGCTTCAAAACCGAATAAGGTATTTACACGCGAGCAGATCCTCAAAGCTATTTGGGAAGACTCTGTAGTCGTGACGAATCGCACTATCGATGTACACATCCGCAAACTTCGAGAAAAGATAGGAGATGGCTATGTAGCCACCGTTAAAGGTGTTGGTTACAAGTTTGAACTTGATTAATATTTATTAGTTTATAAGAAACCGAACCTAGTTCGGTTTTTCTTTTGTTATAACCGCAAACGTTTGCGCGTGAAATTTTTATATCTTTGACACGAATTATATTTAAAACTTAAATTTAAACGAGAAAATTATGTGTGGAATCGTCGGTTATACCGGAACACGGCAAGCTTATCCAATTGTAATTGATGGCTTAAAAAAATTAGAATACCGCGGATACGATAGCGCAGGTGTTGCTCTGCAAACAGGCGAAGCGGTAATGGTCTATAAGAAGGCTGGAAAAGTAGCCGCACTAGAAGAATTTATTGGAGATCAATCCACGGCTGGCACCACTGGAATTGGTCACACCCGTTGGGCAACCCACGGTGAACCATCTGATCGAAATGCACACCCCCATGTTTCCAAATCTGGAAAACTAGCTATGATCCATAATGGAATCATTGAGAACTACGCCCAACTTAAAAACGAATTATTAAAAGATGGTTATGAATTCCATTCTGATACCGACTCAGAGGTCCTTCTTAACTTTATTGAAGACATTCAATATAATAACGATTGCTCGCTTGAAGAAGCAATTCGTATTGCACTGAAACGTGTTACGGGTGCATACGTCATTTTGCTCGTTCATGCCGATCAACCCGATATGATCATTGCTGCTAGAAAGGGTAGCCCACTGGTTATTGGTATTGGAAATAACGAACATTTCTTAGGTTCTGATGCTTCACCAATGTTAGCTTATACCAAAGAGGTAGTTTATATTAATGACTATGAACTAGCTATAGTTACCCCAGATCAATTGATCTTGAAGAACCTGGGTAATGAGCAATTGACTCCTTTCGTTCAAAAACTTGACTTAGAATTAGCCGCTATTGAAAAGGGTGGTTATGATCATTTCATGTTGAAGGAAATCTTCGAACAGCCTATTACCATTGCCGATTCCTTACGTGGTCGTCTTATGGCCAATGAAGCCCAGATTATCCTAAGTGGAATTGACGATATAAAAGATAAATTAATGGCCGCTCGCCGCGTTATTATTGTGGCTTGTGGAACCAGTTGGCATGCTGGCCTAGTAGCAGAATATGTTATTGAAGAGCTTTGCCGTATTAATGTAGAAGTGGAATACGCTTCTGAATTTAGATACCGCAATCCAATCATTGATTCCGATGATGTCATCTTTGCGATTTCTCAAAGTGGTGAAACAGCCGATACCTTGGTGGCACTAGAGCGTGCTAAGGAACAAGGAGCAACTATTTTCGGTATTGTCAATGTAGTAGGTTCTTCTATTGCACGTATTTCACATGCTGGATGTTATACCCATGCAGGTCCTGAGATTGGTGTAGCAAGTACCAAAGCTTATACAGCACAATTGGCTGTATTGATGATGATAGCGTTGAAAGTGGCTAAAGATAAAGGCACGATTTCCGAAGAAAGATTTGGTAATCTATGTCATGAACTGAACCAGATTCCGGAGAAAGTACAATGGGTATTGGATAATGAAGTAGACAACATCAAAGCCATTGCATATAAGTATAAGGATGCACATGACATGTTGTTCCTTGGACGCGGATATAATTTCCCTACGGCTCTAGAAGGTGCCTTAAAATTAAAGGAAATCTCTTACATCCATGCCGAAGGATATCCAGCGGCTGAAATGAAGCATGGACCGATTGCATTAGTAGATGATCAATTACCAGTGGTATTCATTGCTAGTAAAGACGCTTACCATGAAAAAATCGTCAGCAATATTCAGGAGATCAAAGCCAGAAAAGGTATGGTTATTTCTGTTGTTTCTGAAGGTGATGAAATTACCCCTAATATATCGAATGATGTTATGCGTGTGCCTAATGTTGATGAGGTAATCGCTCCATTATTGACCGTAGTTCCATTACAATTACTATCCTACTATATCGGTGTTTACCGTGGTTTGGATGTAGATAAGCCTAGGAACTTGGCGAAATCGGTTACCGTGGAATAGGGGGACTATGGGTTATATTAATAAAATTCCATTAAGCCGTATTGGATACGACTTTATTCCCAAAGAATTTTTACCGGAAGGTAAGGACGAGTACTACTTGCGTTTTGAGCAACAAAAAAATAAGAAGGATTACCGAAACCTGACGGAAGAGGAAATCAACATCTTGGAAATGAATGGTAATGAGTCGAGCAATTGGCAGGATGTCTTGGTTACCGACAAATTCTTACCCAAGCAGATCAAGCGCAATAAATTCTTTGGGTTAGTACGTATTGGCGATATGGAAGAAGTTTACCTCGAGTATAGAGATATACGCCTACCTGTGGGTATTTATAATTCGCAAGTTATTTCCTGCGATTTAGGTGATTGTGTTGCCTTACATCAAGTCCGCTACATTGCGCACTTTATCGTAGGTAATGAGGTGATATTGTTGAATGTGAATGAAATGGAAACCAGTTCCAATGCAAAATTTGGAAATGGTATCCTAAAGGAAGGTGACCAGGACTATAGCCGCATCTATCTGGAATTATGTAATGAAAACGGTGGTCGATCGGTTTTGCCATTTGATGGCATGCAGGCTGCCGATGTGTATTTGTGGACAAGAAATAGACAAGATAAGGAACTTCAACAACGTTTTTGGGATATTACCAATGATGGGTTCAGCACCACACGTGGATACTACAGTGAAATTGGTGATCGAACGGTGATTAAAAATTCCCAGATCTTCAAAAACGTAAAGATTGGCTCTGATGCCTATATCAAAGGGATAAGCAAGCTAAAGAATTTAACAATTAATTCTACAGCGGAAGCTTACACCCAAATTGGGGAAGGTTGTGAATTGGTAAACGGAATTATTGGCTATGGCTGTCGTGTGTTTTACGGGGTTAAAGCAGTACGTTTTATTTTATCATCCTATTCTCAATTGAAATATGGTGCTCGATTGATCAACTCCTTTTTAGGGGATAACTCCACGATATCTTGCTGTGAAGTCTTGAATTCCTTGATTTTCCCAGCTCATGAGCAACACCATAATAACTCATTTTTATGTGCTTCCTTGATCAAAGGGCAAAGCAACATGGCTGCTGGTGCGACCGTTGGGTCTAATCATAACTCACGTGCTGCCGACGGAGAAATTATTGCAGGTCGAGGATTCTGGCCAGGCTTATGTGTCAGCTTGAAACACAACTCTCGTTTTGCGTCCTATACCTTGATCGTGAAAGGTGACTTCCTACATGAATTGGATGTTAGAATTCCATTCTCCCTTGTCAGTAACGATGTAGCGAACAATCAAGTGGTCATAGTACCGGGCTATTGGTTCATGTACAATATGTACGCCTTGATGCGCAATACCAATAAATTCATCAGTCGTGATAAGCGTTGTTTCAAAAACCAATATTTTGAATACGATATCTTGGCTCCTGATACTGTGAATGAGCTTTTTTCGTCACTTCAGGAAATTGAAGAAGCCGTTTCCAGAGCATTATCTGGAGGCAATGCCTTGGAATGGCTTAATGGTAAAGGGGCAGCGGATATGGAGATCACGCTTTTGAATACCGAGTTTTCCAAACGAAAAGTCATCTTGACAAAAGCTCGAGAAGCCCACAGTTTGTTTCGTAAATTAATTCGCTATTACGCTGCTTGTCAAGTTTTGGAGCATATTCCTGCGGATAAATTAAAAGAAACCATCCATGCTTTTGCTACAGAACAGGTAGGTAGGGAAGAATTTGAAAATATTGGATCTCAATTGATTCCAAAAACAGAAGTTAAGCAGCTTCTTGAGGATATAAAATCCAAAAAACTTGATTCCTGGTCCGGCATACATCAGCGCTATCATGCCATTAGTGCAAGGTATCTGCAAGATAAAACAAACCATGCATTAGCTTCCTTAGTGGAGATTACTGGTGTTTCTGCATCAGCATGGCATAAGGGTTTTTGGATGGATATCTTAAATGAGGCATTGGAAACCAAAGAATGGATCTGTCAAGAGATTTTCAAAACCAGAAGTAAGGATTATGAGAATCCATTCCGAATGATGGTTTATGAAAACCGTGCTGAAATGGATGAAGTAGTTGGTAGGCTAGAGGATAATAGCTTTATCAACTTGCAGGCTTCTGAATTGGAGAAATTCAAAAAAGCAGTAGGCGAAATCAAAGCTGTTCTATAAGAAATAATAAAGAAAACGGGCTGTTCAATATGTGGACAGCCCGTTTTTTATTTTCACTTATTTTAATTCCTTAATTTTTATACTTCGAAAAGAAACAGCATCACCATGATCTTGCAAGAGAATATGGCCTTTTTTTGCTTCACCAAAATTTTTCCAATCCTTATATTTACTTCCTGCAACTAGCTTACGGAATTCCTCTGATCCTCTTTCAAATTCTAGCATCTTAAAACCATTTAAGTAATAAGTTACCTTATTATTTGGCTCGACAACAATTCTACCACGATTCCATTGTCCTATTGGTCTGCGCGGTCTAGGATTTCTGTCGGAAGTAATCAAATCATATAGGGAAGCCAACGTTCGGTTTCCATCCTTACCAAGCTTAGCATCCGGGTGCAAAGCATCATCTAGAATTTGATATTCCGGTCCAATGGCTGAACCTTTTGTTTTTTCATCTAAGGTGACAAAGTATTTCACGCCGGAGTTAGCACCAGGACTCAATTTAAATTCAAAGGAGAGGTCAAATGCTTTATATTGTTTTTTGGTCACGATATCGCCGCCATTGGTCGACTCTCCACCATCGGATTTCTGAACAGAGAACATCCCATTTTGAATACTCCAACCTTTCTCAGGAAACTTCTTACCACGTGCACTCCGCCATCCTTTTGCGTTTTTTCCGTTGAACAATAGGGAATATCCTGCGGCTTTTTCAGCCTTCGATAGATCGTTCGCATTGGTGTTGACAATGTAGATATCCTTAGGGAAGTCCCTTGGAAATTTGGGATTAGTACGAATCGATAGATTTCTGAAAAATACCCTTTTCCCATCTAGGCTATCGGGGATACTATGAACTTGTAAGGCAATGAATCCAGTCTTGTCCAAACTGTCAATAACATAGGAGGTAGGAATACCATTGACCCAGGTTCGAGTTTCATTACCGATAACCTGAATAATGATATCGTTAAATTCACCGGGTCTATAGGCCGATTTAGCAGCAGGGTTTAAATCCAATGGGTAAAGCCATTCTCTACGGCCTTCATCATAGATCCCACCAGTCCATGCGCGAGGGGTAGGATCAATGTCCACTTGCCTACCATAGACCCTTCCTTTTCCATTATTTCCTTTCGGATCAATATGGCTGCGAGTTTGTATGCCGGAATTGGTCGTTGTGCCATCTAGCTTAACCTCCATTTGCAAAATAAAGTCGCCGTATTCCTTTTCGGTAACCAAAAAGGTATTGGCTGTATTCTTGGTCATGACACCAACAATGCTGTTTTCTTCGATATAAAATGGCGCATTCCCACCTACAGTCTTCCATCCGCTTAGGTCCTTACCATTAAATGGAAATTCCATGGTAGATGCTGTCTCAGATTGCGCATGACTGCAAATGGTTATACTAAAAAGTGCCAGAAATATGGCCGATTGTTTCAGGAATTTACGTCTTTTGGTTATTTTGAACATGATGTTAATGTAACAGGTTTATGGACAAAGTTGTCAATTGCTGCCTTAAATTAGGATTTTTTTTTAATTTTAAGAGATAATCAAATGATTTAACATAAACCTTTACAATCCTAGCCATGAATCATCATTTCTCTCGACGCAGTTTTATCAAGAAATCCGTTCTTGCTGGTGGTGCTATCAGTTTAGCTAATAGCAGCTTTGGAAGCATCTTGATGGCAAAGCCTAATGAACGAGTGAATTTGGCGGCTGTTGGAATAGGAAATCGGGCAGCGGAGATACTCTTGGAATTTCATAAAACCGGTCTCTGCAATATTGTTGCCCTCTGCGATGTCGATATGGGAGCTAAGCATACGCTAGCTATACTGGAAAAGTTTCCAGATGTACCGCGTTTTCAAGACTTCCGTGTCATGTTCGACAAGATGGGAAACCAGATTGATGCCGTATCGGTTGGGGTTCCAGATTTTTCGCATTTCCCAATCTGTATGATGGCGATGGATTTAGGAAAACATGTTTATGTAGAAAAACCTATGGCTAGAACATTTCAAGAAATTGAATTGATGATGGCTAAGGCGAAGAAAAACCCAAAACTCGCTACCCAAATGGGAAATCAAGGGCATTCGGAGGCCAATTATTTCCAGTTCAAAGCCTGGAAGGATGCCGGCATCATCAAGGATGTTACGCAGATAGTCGGTCACATGAATATGCCTAGGCGCTGGCATGGTTGGGATATCAACATGAAGAATTTTCCGGTTGCTGAAAATATTCCAAATACCCTCGATTGGGATTTATGGCAAATGCAGACCTTAGGTCATAATTATAATAAAGATTTCATCAATGGACAATGGCGCTGTTGGTATGATTTCGGAATGGGAGCTTTAGGAGATTGGGGAGCTCATATTCTTGATACAGCTCATGAATTCTTAGAATTGGGATTGCCTACTGAAGTTGCTGCAGAGAAGTTAGATGGGCACAATTCCTTCTTCTTTCCGATGTCAAGTACCCTGCGTTTCAGCTTTCCGAAAAGGAAACGAATGCCTGCTGTTGATATCATGTGGTATGACGGCTTGGACAACCTGCCTCCGATCCCTCCTGGCTACGGCATTTCAGGATTGGATCCGAACATACCTCCGCCAAGTACGGGGGCCTTAGAGCCCGCTAAATTGAATCCTGGAAAGATCATTTACGGAAAGGATATCACCTTTAAAGGTGGATCGCATGGAAGTACCCTCAGCATCATTCCAGAAGAAAGGGCTAAAGATATGGCGAATAAATTGCCAGAAGTCCCTAAATCCAGTTCCAATCACTTTGCTAACTTCTTAAAAGCCTGTATGGGACAGGAAAAAACACGTTCTCCATTCCATATTGCTGGACCTTTAAGCCAGGTTTTCTGTCTGGGCGTTATTGCGCAGCGCATGAATACCAAGTTTCAATTTGATCCGCAAAGGAAAGAGATTGTAAATGATAAATTTGCCAATGCCCTGTTGATGGGGCCACCACCTAAAAAAGGCTGGGAACAATATTATGTAGTTTAAATAACCCTCAATAAAATAGAAAAATGATTAAACAATTTGCTTATGGCTTAGCGTTTACAGGATTGTTAGGGATGACCCTGACTTCTTGTACCTCAGGCACGCAAGAAAAGAAAGATGAAGTAGAACACAATCCGGCATCCCAAACTATACCGGAAGAATCAAAGGATCTCTTAGGTCGTTGGGATTTAACGGTGGATAAGGGAGGTGCACAAGTTCCATCTTGGATTGAAATTAAATTATCGGGTTTCTCCACCTTAGTTGGTTACTGGGTAGGAGATAGTGGTAGTAGCCGCCCGATTTCCCATATCAAGCTAGTGAATGGAAAATTCTCCTTTGCTATCCCTCCGCAATGGGAAGGTGGAGATGGCGATTTTGTGATCGAAGGTGAATTGGCAGGTGCTGATTTAAAAGGAACAATCACGTCAAACAATGGCGAGAAATACAGCTTTACAGGTGTTAAAGCACCATACTTAAACCGTACGACTGCTGTTACTTGGGGAACCCCTGTTGAGTTGTTCAATGGAAAGGATTTAACCAATTGGAAACCATCGAACGACAAAAACAAATGGGTAGTAAAGGATGGTATTCTGACCAATGAAGCTGCCGGTGCGAACTTAGTGACCGAACAAAAGTTCGAAGACTTCAAAATTGAAACGGAATTCCGCTATCCTGAAGGAAGTAATTCAGGTTTGTATTTGAGAGGTCGTTATGAGGTTCAAATCGAAGACTCGCCGAAAGACAGACATCCGGGAGCTTTATACTTTGCTGGTGTGTATGGATTCTTAGCACCTAATGAAATGGTTGCTTTGGGACCAAATGAATGGCAAAAAATGGAAATCACCTTGGTGGGCCGATTAGTAACCATTGTTGCCAATGGCAAAACTGTAATTAGTAATCAGGAAATCCCTGGAATTACTGGTGGTGCATTGGATAGCAAGGAAGGTGAACCAGGACCTATCTACATTCAAGGAGACCACGGTCCAATTGAATTCCGCAAGATTACAATTACTCCTGCAAAATAATAAGAAGGCCTGCTGACGAATAACGAGTTCAGCAGGCTTTTTCCTCTTTCCTGATTTCACTTTCAAAGTTTAAAGTTTGTTCAGAAAAACTAATGATTCCCCGCGTTAGGAGGACAATTGAGAATCCTCGCTCTGCACTGAATTTTAAATAGCAAATCTTTTTCCCCGCCAAAAGGTCTATTTATTTCATACTATCGACTAAAACTGCCCCTAAGGCTCAGACTCTTCACGTCTTTCTGAGTTGGACGTGGTGGTTATAAATTTAATTGGCGGGCGATGCATGCATCACCCCTACAAACAATCGTGATTTTATTGTTGGCAATCCACCATAACTGTAGGGTCGAAGCATGCTTCGACCGTTATCCTAAATTCAATAAATTCTATCCCGCCAATAGGTCTAACATCTGTTGTCTTTCGTCTTTTGTCTATACTAAACAGGGGTTTCCTAGGGGTTTTCTTCGAGACTCTAACGGATCTTATTCGGAACTCCTTCGGATCTCCTTCGGATCTCGTTCGGTTCCGACCGAACGAGATCCGAAGGAGATCCGTAAAATATCCTAAGAAATTCCGTTCGAATATTGAAGCAAACCCAAGGTTAGTAAAAGCAAAATAGGAGTGAAATACGACTAATAGTGAAAGGTGATTTTTTTTTAAAAACAAAAAAAAGCAGCCTTTGAAAAGACTGCTTTACTTATTATACCAATTCTCGTTCTTCTTCACATTTTTCTTGAAGATAACGGTTTAGGCTATCATCAAGTTCTTCCATCCATGGGGTGTGATGCGGTTCAGCCGCAGTGCCATCCATCACAGATGTGTAGACCTGATCACGATAATTCAAGATGTTGGTTTCCTTATCTTTTAACCAGCTTTTGAACATTCGGGCAACATTGTCCAAGTCAAACGCTGGATAATCGGTGTAACTGATCAAATCCTTGATGTAATCTGTTTGAAAATCCACATGTTCAGCACCAGTTTCCGTACTTGCTTCGTAGTCCATCCAATTTTTAATATCGGCATCACGTTCTGCCTTTGCTGGGAATGGAACTCTACCAAGCATATAATCGCGTGCATACCAAGCTTGGGTATCAAACATATTAAACGTGTAATACTGATCTTGCATACCCAAGAATATTAATCGTTCATTTTCATTGAAAACTACGCCCTTGTAAAGACCATCTGGGTACAGACAGTTTTTGGTTTTTAGACGTAGAGAGTCCGGTAGGAAAGGGAATTTATGTTGGTATCCTGTACAAAGGATGACTGCATCATAATCTTCCGTTGTTCCATCTTTGAAGTAAGCTGTATTTCCATCAAAATGAGTAACCAATGGTTTTTCTTTGATGCCTTCTGGCCAAGATGTGCCGATAGGGTTGCTGCGGTAAGAAATGGTTACCTCATCGCTTCCATGTTTATAGCATTGTACGGCTATATCCTCTGCGGAATAAGAACTCCCTATTAACAAGAGTTTTTGACCGATGAATTGATCCGCACCACGGAAATCATGCGCGTGCATGACGGCGCCTGGGAAATTGTCAATACCTTCAAAATAAGGCATGTTTGGCGTCGAGAAATGCCCGGTTCCAACCACTAGGTAGTCAAAGAATTCCTCAAATGTTTCATTTTTCTTCAAGTCATCGAATACAACTCGAAATTGCTTTTTATCTTCTATATAATCTACCCAACGCGCTACAGTACTGAATTTAATATAATCTCGAGCATTACTCTTATTGATTCTGCCCTGAATATAATCAAATAGCACTTCGCGAGGCGGGTATGAGGAAATGGCTTGACCAAAATGTTCTGTAAACGTATAGTCGGCAAATTCTAAACACTCCTTAGGTCCGTTTGACCAAAGGTATTTATACATACTGCCATGCAGGGGTTCGCCATATTTCCCTACACCCGTACGCCAGGTATAATTCCACATGCCGCCCCAGTTATCTTGTTTCTCATAACATTTAATTTCTGGGATGGGATTACCTTTTTTCTGTTCCGATTCAAATGCTCTTAACATCGCTAGACCACTTGGGCCAGCTCCAATAATTCCAACTTTAAAATTTGTCATATATTAATTTGTTTTTTATGTTTTAATCGCTCCGTTTTTCAACGAAGTAATGTTTTTCACAAGTCTAAAATTGAACCATAAGGTTCCTAAGAATTCCGATTTCGGAATATAGATGTGCAGAAAAATTAAACAATAGTCAAAGGACCTTGTTTAATAGTTACTAACACGAATATTGAAAGATTTAAATAGCTTTCGGCGATGATTATTGTGATGGTAGAATCATCAATATTTGCTAATATAACAAAAATAAAGCGTATTACGAAATAAATAAACCTATTTTGCTGTTTTTGTTACATTACATTGCTTATTATTTACAAATTGTATTTTATAATCAGTGGAATTTGCAGGGCTGATACAGAAACCTTGAAATCATAGATTATAAAAGAAAAATCAATCTTATTGTATGAAACATTTAATAATTGCTACCAGCCTTCTTACTAGTATGACCATGATAACACAAGCCCAAATAACCGATCCGAAATTGGAAGTTGTTGCCTCATTTGATAAATCTCAACCCATAGGTGTTTCCGTATCGTCCAGCAATCGAGTTTTTGTCTCCTTTCCAAATAAAGCACCCTATACCATGGGGTTATCGGAGATCGAAAATGGCGAACGAGTGGCATTTCCTAATTCAGATTGGCAAGATGCTTCCGGAATGTCAGAGGATCGCTTTGTCAACGTTCAGGATATCTATATAGATTCCAAAGATTATTTATGGGTTTTAGATTCTAAACCTGCTTCTTCGAGTTCGATTTTTGCAAATGATGAAGCGAAAGATGAAGATGGAAGGTTTAGACTTTATGGGTTTGATCTAAAAACGAATAAACTAAATAAACGATTTGATTTTCCGAGTTTGGATAAGAAAAAGTCAGCGTTAAACGATGTTCGGGTTGATACAGAGAAGAATTTGGCCTATTTGTCTGATCCAGGTTTAGCGGGGATCGTTGTGCTGAATCTTGAAAATGGTGAAAACAGAACGGTGCTTTCAAATAGTAAATATACGCTGGCTGATACTTCAATAGTTCTTAGTTATGAAGGTCGAGAAATGCGCGATAAACAAGGGAAGCCCTTCCGATCTAATGTTAATGGTATTGCTTTGACCAAGGATAACAAATGGTTCTATTTTAAGCCCATCAATGCTACACATCTCTATCGCATAGAAACCAAATATCTGGCTGATGAAATGCTAAAGGATACTGATTTGGAGGGTTTTGTAGAGGATATGGGGAATGTTGGTATAACTCATGGATTGGTAGCTGATGTTAAAGGAAATATCTATTTGACGACTTCCTTGGATTACACAGTTAAAAGGTTAACGCCTGAAGGGAAACTTGAGGTAGTCACACAGGATAGTCGTGTTTTATGGCCAGACTCGATGGGAGTGGGATCAGATGGATATTTGTATTTTTCATGTGCGCAGATGCAATTACTGCCTAATTGGAATAATGGTCAGGATTTAGTTCAATACCCATTTCAGGTGTATCGTGTCAAGGTATTATAAGGGATTTATAATCCAATGACAACAATTACAATGTCTTCGTTTTGATAGGAGGGGTGATAATGGCTGATGGCTCCGGAGCTTTTATAATGCTGTAATTCCTCATATACCGCATTGCGAAGAATTCCTCTGCCTTTTCCATGGATAAATTTTATTTCTGGATAGGACCAATATATCGCGGCATCCAATTGCTCGCGTAGATAATCCAAACTCTCTGCTAATAATTCATTGAGTTCGTAATTATCGAGGTCAGCCAAAAAAGCTTCAGCATGGAGGTCGACAGTTTTAGGAGGTCTGGATAAGGATCTTGCCATATGGCAAAAATACAGCTTCTTTTATAAAAGCGGACGAAATTTATCGTTTCGGATGTTGGCGAGTTTTATTTGGAATAGTTCCGCCATTTTATCGGCTCTAAATCTCGCTTGCTCTGCGATAGGTCCAGCAAAAAGGCGATCGAGATTTTGATAAAATAAGGATAACCAACGGTCAAAATGTTCTTTTTGGATAGGTAACTGGGCATGGGGAGGAAAGGGTCTTCCCTGATAGGTGGTTTTATCAAATAGAATACTTTCCCAAAACTGATACATTTTAGCCAAGTGTACTGGCCAGCGATCTTGAATGACTTCATTGAAAATGGGGCCAATGAGATCATCTTGTTGTACGGAATTATAGAATTCATCCACCAACAGTTTGACATCCGCTGGACCGCTTAAATCGTTTAATGCCATTGGATTTTTCATGGATATTGTTGTTTGGATATTATTCGTTTAAGAGACCTGGCACTAATGCCTTTGCTTCTTCAATCTTCTCTTGCTCCAATAAGGTGATATAAGGCTGTAGGCGCTTATAACTGTTGGAGTTTGGGGCAAAGTCTTTGAGGTAATTATAAGCGTCTTGGAAGTAGGCTGCAATCTGTTCAGATTCAATTGCTGGAGTGTTGTCCATGCCAATGGTCAGCGCTGTAAAATAACGCTTATATTGTTCCTTGGCTTTTCTACCTACGACGGTGTTTTTCGTTGCATTGGCAAAATCTTCCCACCAGATGACACGCTGCACCAAAGATTGGTAGGGAATAGCAATAGCAGCATCCTCAGCATATCCTTCCATATTTTCACGACCTAACTGTTGTAGATAGATTTCGAAATTATCGGAAATATACGGGTAGAATTGTTCTTGCAGGTAAAAAGGATTGGTTTGCAAAGTAAACATGCCTTCAGTCTGACGAACGCGGAATCCATTGCTGTTAATGGTCTTATACAGCGATTCGAATTCATCAGGCACGGCTTTGGTTCCACCATGGAATTCAATGTCCACTAATGATTCGTAATTCTTTTTATCATCGAATACATTGGTAGTAGCATACATGGCAACTTTACTTAAGTAATCAACAATCAAGGCAACACCCTCGTCATTGGCTAAGCTATCTTTCTTGTCGAATAACTCCTTGAACTTAGCAGTAGCTTTGGATACCGAGTTGATATCGCTGGAATCTAATGCCAGGATATAATCCTCTAATTTTTCAGCATTGCTAAGCACATGCTCTTTTCCGTTCTCAACGATTGTATCGCTTGTATTTTTGTTTTTATCCTTTTCACTATTGATACAACTTGCTAGAAAAAATATAAGAATGATATAGCCCGTACTGAATTTCATGTCCTTCTTTCTTTAAAAAATCAAACTTCGGTTAATTATTGTCAGCATCCAAATTTTTTGACGTATTTAGACCTTTAGAGGTTTAACAAATAATAGGGTTAATTGTGTTTTAGAGGTGAAAATTTAAAAATTGGTCTTTGATTTTTGGTTTAAGTGAATGTAAAGATAAATTATTGTCCAAATAATCAAGATGTTAATTTAATGTTTGTGTTGTAGTATTGGAGTAGCGATTAAAAGGTTGTATATTTGTACCACTTTAAAGGTGATACCTAATCGGGGTGTAGCGTAGCCCGGTATCGCGCCACATTTGGGATGTGGAGGTCGTAGGTTCGAATCCTGCCACCCCGACTGAAAATCGAAGCCTTCCGCATAGCGGGAGGCTTTTTTCATTCAGGGGCAGAGCCAAATTTATTTGTTCTCAAGCCCCTGAATGAAAAAAGATCACCTTCGGTGAAGCTTCGATTTTTTATGGCCACCCCCACACAGGATGGCTCAGGGTATGGGTATGGGGATTGTGGGGTTGAGCCAATCCTGCCAACAATACTTTTTTAGTATTTAGTAGGGAGTATACCAATTCTATCAGTTATATCCACTCCTTTTAATAATTTTTAATTTCTTACCAATTGGTAATTGAGAAATCGCGGTTGTTCAAGTACTTTGTTTTGTATTAAAATATCGAAGGCTATGAACAATAAAGAAGTATTACTAACTGGAGTCAGTGGATTTTTAGGTTCTCATACAGCAATTGAATTATTGAATAGAGGGTATAAAGTTACAGGCACTCTCAGGGATTTAAAAAGGGCAGATTCATTGCGATCTATAATCTCAAAACATACGGATAATATCGATAATCTTAGTTTTTTTCAGGCTGAGCTATTAGATAAAGAAGTTTGGAAAGAAGCTTCTATGAATAAAGATTATGTCATTCATGCTGCGTCTCCTTTTCCTAGGGAATTACCTAAGGATGAGAATGATTTAATTATCCCTGCCAAGGAAGGTACTTTGAACGTATTAAATGCTGCTAAGGCAAACAATGTCAAACGGGTAATTCTAGTTTCATCCATATCAACAGTAGTATATGGTAAGACGAAAGCTGAGATGGATCAAGTTTTTACAGAAGAAAATTGGACCGATATAACAAACAAAACTGATACAAAACCCTACATAAGGAGTAAAACTATCGCTGAAAAGGCAGCTTGGGATTTTATGGAAAGAGAAGGGGCAGGCATGGAGATGGTGAGCATACTTCCTGGCGCAATGCTTGGTCCAGTGTTAGAAGAAGATTTTGGTACCTCAGCTAATATTGTGATTAAAATTTTGGATGGTAAGATGCCGGCAATGCCTAAAATTGCTTTTGAAATTGTAGATGTACGTTCTGTTGCTCAATTGCTGGTCGATGTGATAGAAAAGAAACATGCAGCTGGCAACAGATTCATGGCTTCATCGGGTCATATGACTATGAAACAATTAGCGAATGTTCTTAAGTTAAATTATCCGGATAAAAAAATCAAGAATTACGAAATGCCTAACTTTTTGTCAAGATTTATTGCACTTTTTGAACCATCCTTGAAACCGATTTTATTAGATTTGGGAATTACCAGAAAAATAGATGCCAGTAAAGCAAAGCGAGTGTTAGGTTGGAAACCAATCACCAAGGAGGATGCGATATTGGATTGTGCAAAAAGTATTTTGAATATTGGTATTATCAATTAAATGGAAAAGTTAAAATCTATATTAAGATTTGGGGCTATCTTATCAGACTCAGATATTGAGGAAATAGCCTCAAATTTTAAATTGAAGAATCTAAATGCCACTGAACATTTTTTAGAAGTGGGACAGATTGCGCACGAAATTGGTTTTATAGAGTCAGGAATTGTCAGGATCTATAAACCTGATGTTAATGGTAATGAGATCACAAAATACTTTTTTAAGGAAAATCAATTTTTTGTGGATCTAGAGAGCTATTATTCAGGGACAGCAGCTAGTGAAGCATTTCAAGCTGTTGTAGGTTCCGAGATCTATACCATCCATAAGTTAAAAGTCAATAAGCTCTGTGAAAATATTCCTAATTTCTTCATTTTTTTAAAGACGATTACGGAGGCAACCCTTTTAAATAAAATTAAAGACAATGATTTTCTAAACTTTGGAAGTTCTAAAATAAAATACCTAGAGTTTTTAAAGCGGTACCCAAAGTTGGCTTTGCAAGTTCCTCAACAATATATTGCCTCCTATTTATCAATTACTCCTCAGTCCTTAAGTCGTATCCGCAGGGAATTAACAAAATAATACTCCTAATCTTTTTTTGATAAATATGATTTTGCCTTACAGCCAATTGGTCTAAGACAAGAAGGGAGAAGGAGAGATTTAAAATATGAATTTTGATTAGTATGTAGTATTTATATCCAAAAACATCTGCCCATGAGAACAATTAATTGGAAAGGAATAATTTACAAATCAATTGAGAATTGCAAAGTCAAAAAAGAGGATGATTATCTACTTGTTAATTCAAAAATTGTTGGAACGTTTGAAACTAAAAGCTATTCAGTTGATTATACATTAAAAATCAATTTAAATTGGGAGATTCAAAGTTTTGAGTTTTATGCTCAAGTTGACACTTTAAAAAGTATAATCAAAGGCAACAAAATCAATAGAGGTTGGGAGATCAATAAGGAAATAAGAAATGAGTTTTCGAATATTGATTTTATCGATATATCATTAAGTCCATTCACTAATACCCTTCCAATTAATAATTTAAATATTGGAATTGGAGAGGAAACAACAATAAAAGTAATTTATCTTAATATACTTGAAAATAAAATTGAAGTCCTCCAACAAAAATACATTAGAATAGCTGAGCGTAAATATAAATTTGAAAACATACCGAATAATTTTGAAGCGGAAATTGAAGTGGATGAGTATGGTTTTGTGATATTTTATCCTAAGTTGTTTAAGCAATTCTAAATAAAAATAAATTTTCAAAAAAAATCTCCCAGATACGTTCAAGTAACTGGGAGATTTTTTCCTATAATAGCCTAATTTACAAAGTCCAACTTTTCTTGCCCTCCTAACACGGAAACCACCAATGCATAGAATACAAATAACCGTCCTTCATAAATATTTTGATATGGCCATCGGAGACATTGTTTTCATCCTCCCTTAATTGAATCACTTGTAGAACTCCTTCC
Source organism: Sphingobacterium kyonggiense (assembly GCF_039536825.1). Taxonomy (NCBI): domain Bacteria; kingdom Pseudomonadati; phylum Bacteroidota; class Sphingobacteriia; order Sphingobacteriales; family Sphingobacteriaceae; genus Sphingobacterium; species Sphingobacterium kyonggiense. Next base: position 247,755 of record NZ_BAAAZI010000007.1, on the reverse strand, counting down.
TTATAAACTTTCAAATCATACATTAACTTTACGGCATTGGGGAAGAGCTTTTTTAAATCCTCAAGACTCGTTTTCCCATCTAATTTTTTGCCTTTGTATAACAAGTAATTGTCTTTACTAAATCGGAATTCATCAACAGCAACTTTCTCTTTACTCCTTTCAAATGTAGACCCATTCTTATACAAGTAACTATCACCGGCATCCTTACTTCCATCCTCATTTTCGAAGATATAATTACATGGTTGTACATCAATTAATAAATTGACACTATCAGCTTCGCCAAATACCTTTTTGAACTCCGAATAAGTAAAATAACGTTTAACCTTTCCATTGAATAGCATCTGATCGACATCAAATACTTCAGCTACAATCTTTTCTTGAGCAGATACATAAATAGGACTTAGTAGGCAATTGATGACTAGAATAAGTATTAAGAGGGACTGTTTCATATCCTTAGTGCATTTAAAATGAAATGTTGCAGTTTGTAATAAAAACCATAAATAAAAATAAGCATCTTTTAAATAAACTGGGAGTTAATTTATTTCTTTAACAACCCTCCATAAAAACCAACCCACAAAAAAAGCTTGTATAACCTCTATACAAGCTTTTTCAAGATCTGCAACAATCCCTATTTCTTTTTCAGTAAGATGGTAAAATGTCTTAGGATTTCTGATTCCCAGACAATCTCCAGGCCTGATTTTATTTCATCTCTTCGATCAAAGATATTCTTTAAGGCAACGGCTACATAATCCAAATGCTTATATGAATAAGTTCTTCGGGGAATTGCCAATCGCAATAGTTCTAGTTTTGGGAAGCGATCTTGACGGGTTTCAGGATCTCTATCGGCCAACAGCGTACCGATCTCCACACCCCGAACACCGGCTTCTTTGTAAAGCTCAATAGCTAGGGTTTGAGCAGGATATTCCTCTCGTGGCACCTGAGGCAAAAAGTTTAGTGCATCCACGAATACGGCATGCCCACCGATAGGTTTTTGAATAGGAATACCAAATTCAATCAGCTTATTCCCTAAATACTCTACTTGATCAATTCTGGCTTTTAAATAAGGTAATTCGGTTGATTCCATTAATCCCTGAGCTAATGCAGCTAAATCACGACCTGCGAGACCACCATAGGTAATAAATCCCTCATAGATGATTCCCATATTTCCGCATGCACGATACAGCTGTTCATTTCTTAAGCCCAAAAGACCGCCAATATTTACCAAGCCATCTTTTTTTGCCGACATCAAGAAGCCTTCTCCATAGGAAAACATCTCTTTTACGATTTCTTTAATCGTTTTATTCTTGTATGCTTCTTCGCGTTCATGGATGAAATAGGCATTCTCAGCAAATCGAGCAGCATCAAAATACAGAGGAATACCATATCGATCGGAAAGTTCCTTTACAGCTTTGATATTCTCCATAGAGACAGGTTGTCCACCAGAAGAATTACAGGTAACCGTTATCAAACAGAAAGGGATCTGTTCTTTCGGATATTTTTTATAAACCTCCTCCAGCTTAGCTAGGTCAACATTTCCCTTAAATGGATGTAGGTTATTGATGTCAAATGCTTCATCAATGGTACAGTCCACTGCATGAGCCTTTCGAAATTCGATATGGCCTTTAGTGGTGTCAAAATGTGAGTTTCCAGGGACTATATTATTCTCTTTGACTAAAATGCTGAACAAGACATTCTCGGCAGCTCTACCTTGGTGAGTAGGTAGGAAGTACGGGAAACCTAGGGTGTTTCTTACGACCTCTCGTAATTTTAAATAGGACTGTGAGCCTGCATAGCTTTCATCACCCATCATGATTTCTGCCCATTGCTTGTCTGACATTGCGCCAGTACCACTATCCGTCAGTAAATCAATAAATACACGATCACTAGCTAAATTAAATAAATTGTATCCCTCTTCTTCAATCCACTGCGCACGTTGTTCCGGAGTAGATAAAAAAATCTCCTCCACCATTTTTACTTTATAGGGCTCCGCCCAAGGTAATTCCATGATATTTATATTTGGTTCGCCTAAATTTAAATATTCTTTACAGAAACTATGATAATTTACCTATTAATCTATAATTATGTTGCAAACGAGCTTACAGTTTTCGCGAAATCGGTTAAGCTAAATTATATATATCATCATGTAGCTGATTTTAAGCTTAAACTTTTCTACTTTCTATGTTTTTTTCGAATAGCTAGACAGTAGCAATCATATTGGTATTTGAGTTAGTATGAACTTGTATCAAGTACTATATTGGTTTGATACACTTAGGGAATTTCATAGGATCTGATAGGGATCTTTTTCGGATCTCGTTCGGTCGGAACCGAACGAGATCCGAAGGAGTTCCGAACAAGTTCCGAAGGAGATCCGAAGGAGTGTCGAATCTAACCCCTAGGAAATAGATGTGCGATATGAGACTGCTACGCTATTAGATGTTAGACAAAAACGGGGAGAGTACAGACAAAAGACATCTGATTTTAGACTTATGGTGGGATAATAAATTCGGCGTTTACAACTCAGAGCGAAGCGAAGAGTCTTTCTTACCCCACACCAGGCCTCGTCATCCTCCATCGACGATGGAGGAACTTCAAACCATGAGGTTCAATTTTTATTAGACGACCGACAAAAGACGACTGACAAAAGCGGGGAGACTACAGACAAAAGACAGCAGAAAGTAGGGTTTTTCCACTCAAAAGACAAAGGAAAAATATCCAAAATAAAGGTAAATAGAGGGCAGTTTTATTCTAAAGGATAAAAGTTTAACTGAAAGACTCTGCTGTTCCAAGCGTTTCATAATCCCCTTGATGAATAACAGCTAAGTGCTAATTATATTTTTTAAAGATTTTATGGAATTTGTGTTATTTGAGCATCCAATTATTAGCTGTTAGAAAATGATTCGTTTCAAAAAATAGAATATTAATCTGACTGCATTTTGTAACATCTTTGAAGACTATGGTTTTATCTTGGAAGTTAATAGATTTTAGAATATCTTCGGGCGTCCAAACATAAAATTTGATGAATTGATTATGTAGACAACTAACTTATATGTTAACCAACTCAAAAAACTTTTTTTCCGCCTAAATGAAAATGTACCGCCATTTTCCGCTGATCTTATTATTTACTTGTTTAGTAACTTTTGCTTTTGCGCAGCAAGTTGAATCTCGTGTGGAGGGAACGGTTGTGGATAGTGCTCAGCAGGCTATTGCAGGCGCTAAGGTTCTTTTAGTAGTAGGTAAGGATAGTTTATACAATTCGACGAATAAAAAAGGTGAATTTAGTTTTTCCAAATTAAAAGCGGGAAAGGCTGTTCTTGAAGTCAGTATGATGGGTTATAAATCATACCATACTCTACTCACCTTAAATCAAGAGCTGCATCAGGTTAAAGTTCCATTAAAAGAATCAGCGATTCAGATTGAGGAAATTGTGATTAAGAAAAAGCCTAATCCCATTCGTGTGATGCAAGATACGGTAGAGTTTGATGCCGAGGCATTCAATGTGCAGGAAGGTGATAATGTCGCCGATTTAATTAAGCAGTTTCCAGGAATGGAAGTCGACGAGAATTACAACGTGCGGACGAATGATAAACCCGTTGTCAAATTACGGGTAAATGGGGAAGATTTTTTTACCTCCGACGTCGCCGAGTTTATTAAAAAATTGCCTGCAGGAATTGTTTCGAAGATCCAAATGATCGATGATTTTGGTGATCAAGCAAATTTCACGGGTGAAAAAACGGGTGAACCAACCCAAATGATTAATATCGTAACAAAGCCGGGCATGAATAAAGGTAAATTTGGCTATGTTACTTCAGATGCGGCAACGAATAATCGAATCTCAGGTAATGCCAATATTAACTATTTCAATGAAAGTAAACAGATAGGCAGTTCGCTTCAGTATAGTACGGAAAATAATGGAGCAGGAGAGAGCCAGACCATTGGTGGAAGCTTTTCTATTCGGAATAAATTTAAAGAGAAAGGGGCCTATAATATTGGGATAAGCAGTTCTCTGAATGACGCCGCCTATTTTAGAGAAAACTATGTGGAGACGATCAATGATGTCGGGACTTATTACAATAGCTCACTCAGTAATGGTAATAGTGGCAATTCTTCTTACAATTTGAACCTGGGTCTCAATAATCAAAATAAAGTATGGTTCTATAATGGAAGAGCTACCTTGCGTTTTACCAAGCAAAACAATAATAGCAGTAGCGAAAATAACCAAACTGGTGTTCAAAAACAGGGTTTCCGCAATGTTTCCAGTAATACAGGGAATTCGCCGAATATAGACTTCGATCTTAACCTTACTCGTAAATTTAATAATGGCAAGCGGAATATTTCAGGGAATATTTCGTTTAATGACAGTAGAAACGAATCCTTACAATCCATTTTAAGTAATACATTGTATTATAATCAGACTACGGGTGACCTGCTTAAAGATTCTGTTTTGAACCGTAACCTAGAGAACAATAGTCATACGCAATCTTTTTCCTTTCGTACTTCTTATTCCTTTAACTTGGATAAGCCTTCAGAAGATCGAACCAGAAATCAGTTTCTAAGTTTGAATTACCTCATACTCATGCGAAACATGACAAACAGTACTTCAACGAATGTTTATGATTCTAATACAGAAGAATATCATTTTGTGGATTCCTTAAGTTCAGACATGCGTAGTTTAATGATTGATCAAAGTTTGGGTATGAATTATAACTTGAATCGTAAGGGTGGGCGATTAACCATTGGAATGAATTTACGACCAGTAACCCTTCGCAATGAGTATAAGGATAAGAATAGACATTTTAATAATAACAGTTTAAATTATTCGCCTACATTAAATTATAGCCGACTTTTTAAGAAAGGGAAAACCCTTTCCATTAATTATTCAGGGAATAATAATACGCCATCAGATCGACAACTACAGCCGGTTCCTAATACGCAGAACTTGCAAAACATCATAATTGGTAATCCAGATCTAAAATCTTTTTTCCAACACCGTATCAGTTCTAATTTCAATCTGGTACAAGAAAAATCTGGAAATAACCTGCAATTATCAGCGAACTTCTCGACCACGCAAAATGAAGTGGTCACCAATATGATCATTATCCCGGATACTTTAGGGAGTTATAAACGAGAAACTCATTATGTGAATGGTAATGGAACCTATAATGCTTATACGAACTACACCATTAACTTACCTTTTAAGGAAAAGAATATTAATTTTTCCTATACCGGAAATGTAGGTGTTTCTAACCGATTGCTGTATGTGAACAGTGAAGCCTATTATAATAAAGGGTTGAATTTTTCCCAATCTGTAAGCCTACGATATAATAAAAAGGAAATTTCTGCGAGCTCAAGATTGAGTTATAGCCAGGTAAACAATAATAATATTGCTGGATTGTCCGAGATGTCCCAAGGGATGGGAATGCCGGATCCAGTATTTAATATTGCTCAATTTACAACATCTACCTTCTTCACTACCCGTACCTTCTCATCGCAATTTGATGGGTCCTACCGTAAGAAAAATTTCAACATTAATGCTCGCGCAAATTACTCCCTGAGTAAGAATGAGAATCCAAAGTTGTTAAATTCAAATCGGGAGCTTCACAATATTGCACTTTCTACAAATGGGGAAGTGACTTTATTTAAGACCTATTTCACGAACTTTTCAGTTTCCAAAAGAATTAATAAGGGTTATGCCATTGAAAATCAAAATCCCTTATTGATTAATCTAGGCGTAGGGAAATCATTCTTGAAAAATAATGTCATGCGACTTTCAGCCAATGTGAATGATCTGCTAAACCAAGGAAACATGATGTCTCGTCAGGTTTCTGGAAATTCCATTATTGATACCCGAAGCAATGTCGTAACACGAGTGTTTTTATTGCGTTTAACATATCAATTATCCGGCTTTGGCCCAAGAGGAATGCACTTTAGGGTAGATCCAGATCCAGAGTATAGCATCAATTAAAAATGATAGGCTGTCTCGCTTTTAGTTTCTGAAAGCACAAAATAGGTCTGAACGGTATTGACATGCGGCAGTACGGCCAATTTATTCCTTAAGAATTGGTGATAAGTGTCCATATCCTTTGTTGCTATACGCAACATAAAGTCGTAAGAACCTGCCATTTGATAGCACTCCATGACTTCTGGGAATTTACTAACTTCTTCCTCGAACTCGTTTAGAACCTCAAAGGTATGCGCTTTAAGAAATACTTGAGAGAAGGATATCAAACCTATACCTATTTTCTGTCGATCAAGAATCGCAACGGTTTTCTTGATGTAGCCTGATTTTTTAAGTTTCTTAATTCGCTCGTGTACAGCAGCAATGGATTTATGAAGCTTCAAAGAAATTTCTTTGGTACTCATGGTCGCATCTTCCTGAAGCAGCTTCAATAATTTGATGTCTGTTAGATCTAGTTCCATAATCGTTTATTTTCTTGGAATGGGTAAATTTAAGTTAATTCTTCCGAATAATTTCTTGCTTTTTGCTAAAAGAGTGTGAATATTTATTGAATTTACCCTAAGATATTGAATATATTATGGATTATTGGGAATTTTGTATAGAATATTAAAACCTATTAAACAAACAAAACAATGATGGAAGAGTTGGTAATGAGCAAGTGTCTTTCTCCAGAATTAGACAGTAGATTTAATCACCTATGGTGTCTAGTTGGAAATACCCCGATGTTAGAATTGCAATATAACTACAAGGGTAAGGCAGGGAAGATTTATGTGAAGTGCGAAAATTACAACCTGACAGGTAGTATTAAGGACAGAATGGCTTTGTATATCTTGTACAAGGCATATGCAAACTGTCAGATCAGTCCAAGTGATATGATTGTTGAAGCGACAAGTGGTAACACCGGTATTGCATTTTCGGCAATCGGAAAGTCTTTGGGCCATCAAGTTAAAATCATTATGCCCAACTGGTTATCGAAGGAACGTATCGATATTATCAAAAGTATGGGTGCCGATATTCAATTGGTCAGCAAAGAAGAGGGTGGATTTTTAGGAAGTATCAAATTGAGTGAGGAATTGGCTGCTCAAGGTGGTGTTTTCTTACCTAGACAGTTTGAGAACTTATTCAATGCGGAGGCGCATGAATTGACCACTGGTAAGGAAATCGCCTTGCAATTAGCATCGAAAGGATTAACAGCAGATGCATTTGTTGCTGGTGTTGGTACCGGAGGAACGGTTATGGGTGTTGGAAAGCAATTACGCAATTATAACCCGAATGTACGTATTCATCCATTGGAGCCACAAGAAAGTCCAACCTTAACAACAGGATATAAAGTAGGGGCACACCGAATTCAAGGGATTTCGGATGAGTTCATTCCTGCTATTGTTAAGTTAGAGGATTTAGATCCGGTTATTTGCGCATCGGATGGTGATTCAATCATCATGGCACAGAAGCTTGCTCAACAGCTTGGTTTAGCTGTAGGTATTTCCTCTGGTGCAAATGTAATCGGCGCTATAAAAATTAAAGAAGAAATGGGAGATGATGCGGTTGTGGTAACTATTTTATCGGATGATAATAAAAAGTACCTGACAACTGATTTGGTTAAGGAACAACCCGTGAAAGAAGGTTATATATCAACCGATCTTGATTTCACCGGATTCCACCCGATCTCTCGTTTAGAAAAATCGCTATTTGGCCACTAACTCTTAATAGAACCAATAGGCTAATATTGGTTGAAAAATTTTACTGTTAAATTTCCTTCGGACTGCCTGGGAGAGCCCTCTCCCAGGAACTGAAGGGTCCTGAAACTCTGGAGGCTTCCTCCAATAATTACACAAGGAGAATTATCATAGAAAAACTAATGACCCTCAATTAAGGAGAGTCATTAAGTATCGTATGATAAAATTCAATTACACCAATTGATATCTCGAGTACATATGGTCTAGCCATTTCTGTATAATGGCACATATCTCATAAGCCTCTTGTTTGACGTATTGTTGAATTAGCGATTCCAGGCTAAGTGTGATTTCATCTAGATGCATAAAATTGCCTTCTTCGTCACGATATTCGGAAAGGATGTCAAGAAGGAAACAATGCGTTTCAAATTCTATAAATTTATCTTGGTAGTTTCGGTCGGCGTTCAGCCATAGTTTTTCATGTTGGAATCCAGAATCTATATGCATACTGCAGGCTTCCTCATACAAACTTCGATGAGTGCGTAATTCTTTCTTCATTTTCTCTACGCTAACCTGTAACGATTCATACATCGTTGATAGATGTATCTGCACTTGTTTTTGTCGTGAAATAAGTGGCATAACAGTCTTATTTTTGATGCTCGCAATAGAATCAACATATAAATATATTATTTTGTTTTTAATAAGTTGTTGATAATTTGTTACTTAAATAAAAAGGATGTACAGAAGGGTTAAAAATGGATATATTTGATTTATCATGGAAAAAGAAATTAACGGTATCAAATTAGAGATTTGTGCTAATTCTATTTATTCAGCGGAACAGGCGCAGCTAGCTGGTGCTAGTCGGGTTGAACTCTGTCAGAATTTGGAAAATGGAGGTACCACCCCGTCCTACGGGCAAATCAAAACAACGCGCGATCTACTTCAGATAGGAGTCCATGTATTAATTCGTCCAAGAGCTGGAGACTTTTTGTATAATGAACAGGAGTTCGAAGAGATGAAGGCGGATATTCTGATGTGTAAAGAATTGAAATGTAATGGTGTTGTAATAGGGATTTTAGATGCAGCAGGTCATGTGGATATGCCTAGGATGAAAGAGTTGGTAAATTTGGCCAAACCTATGACGGTGGTATTCCATAGGGCATTTGATCGTTGTGCTGACCCATATCAGGCCCTTGAGGACATTATCTCCTTAGGGTGCGACCGACTACTAACCTCGGGTCAAAAGAATACAGCAGAGGAGGGGAGAGCGCTTTTGCGGGAACTTGTGGAATTATCAGGTGGAAGAATTGAAATCATGCCGGGTTCTGGTGTGCATGCGCAAAATGTGATAGATATTCTGAATTATACGAAAGCAAGCAGTATTCATGCCTCAGCCAAGACAAGTATAGCCTCGGAAATGCTTTACCATAATGACAACCTAAAAGGAATGGATGAGGATGTGATCTTCAGTGATCGGAATAAGGTAGGAGAAATCATTGAACAAATAAAAAGCCTCTAGAACATCTAAAGGCTTATTTATTTTTTTGTAGCAAAAGCTAGCTTATTTTGCGTCAGCAGCTAATTTGTTTAAGATCTCGTCGTTCTTAGTAATTTGGCTGTTTTTGGACATTTTGCTTTTTGAACCTAGTTCAATGTTGCGTCCTAATTTCAAAAACTGTACTTCAACACGTGCAACAGTCTTGTTTCTTCTATCTTTTCTTTTTAAACGTGTAACTCCCATTGTTAACAATATTTTTAATGTTCAAACGAGGTCGGAAGCGGATTCGAACCGCTGTAGGAGGTTTTGCAGACCTCAGCCTAGCCACTCGGCCATCCGACCCTTTACCCTTACAGGCATGCAAAAATAGGATTATCTTTTGAATATTAAAAACCTTTTTTGTTTTTATTTGAGAATTCAATCTTCATATCGTAATTAGAGCCCCTGTTTTTAAAGGATAACGAATTGTTAACCCTATTTTTTTGAATATTATTAGCGTATATATTTATAAGAATGTAATTTTAATTTGCTGATTATTAATGTTTAATAATGGTGGTTGAGGGGTTTTGTTAGTTTTGGTCTAAACTTTGCAAGTACCTTAGCGTATTCATTGAGAATGCATTTTAAATAAGAAAAAACAAAAGACTATGAAAAAATTATTACTATCATTCGGAGCAGTTGTAATATTAGCAGCAGGTGCACAAGCACAAACAAGTTATGGTTTAAAAGCAGGTGTTAACTTAGGTAAGTTCAGCAATCAAACAGATGTTGCAAAGGATTACCAAAAAAATAACGTGTCATTTTATGTAACTGGTTTTGCTGATATTCCTGTTGCACCACAATTCTCAGTTCAACCAGGTATTTCCTTACAAGGAAAAGGTAATAAATATGAAATCAATAATGATAATTCAGATGGATCAATCACTACTAACTTGATGTCTATCGAAATTCCTGTAAACGCGGTTTACTACATTCCTGCAGGTTCAGGTAATGTATTTATCGGTGCAGGTCCTTATGTAGGATACAATGTATCTGGTAAAGTAAAAGGTAAAGGTAATTTAGGTGATTGGGGTGTAGAAGGTGATACAGACATCGACTTTTCAGGCGACGACAAAGACATGAAGCCTTTAGACGCGGGTGTTAACTTCTTAGCTGGTTACAAATTAGGAAATGGTTTCTTAATTAACGCAGGTTACGGTTTAGGATTAACAAACATGAGCCCTAGTGATAACTCAGATAACAAATTCTCAACACGTACTTTATCTTTTGGAGTTGGTTTCCAATTCTAAGGAATAATAGCCTTAAAGGTAAAAAAAGAATATACATGATTAAAAGGTGTTCCGTTTGGGACACCTTTTTTTTTCTTCCTAAATCCTCTAGAAATTAAAATTGACCTACACTATTCTTATTGTAGTTCGATTAATTGAAATTTTATGAAATTATCGTGTTTTAGGAAGAAATGGTTAACCAAACAACAATGAAAAGCTTTATTAGAGCTTGTAGGACGATATTTTAGACAAATTATTTGGCAAGACTATTGTAAATCCTTCTCTAAGCAGCAATAGGTAATTCAGCCTTCTTGCAAAAACAATTATAACTATGAAAAGTCTAGTATTAACCATCGGAGCATTATGTTTAATGCTGGTGGGGGCTCAAGCCCAGGTATCTTATGGATTAAAAGCAGGTTTAAATCTGGCGAAGTATTCGGAACCTATTGAAGAGGGATTAAAAGACTATGAAAAAAATCTACCATCCTTTTATGTAACCGGATTTGCCGATATCCCAGTTGCGACTAATTTTTCGGTTCAACCAGGTCTTTCCTTGCAAGGAAAAGGTGCAAAATATGAAGGTGAATTTGAAGGAGTAAAAGGTTCTATAAACATCAATGTCATGTCTTTGGAAATCCCTGTAAATGCAGTTTATTATATCCCTGCCGGTACAGGAAATGTATTTTTAGGTGCAGGACCATATATTGGTTTTAACCTTTCCGGTAAAATTAAATCTAAAGTTGATGGAGGTGAGGACGCCGGAGAAGAGACTGAAGACATTAAATTTAGTGGAGATGATAAAAATATGGAACGAATCGATGCTGGTCTTAATTTTATGTTAGGTTATAAGTTGTCAAATGGATTCTTAATTAATGGCGGTTATAACTTAGGTTTAACTAATTTATCTACTGAAAATGACTTTAAAGCCTCAAACCGCGTATTCTCGGTAGGAATAGGTTTTCAGTTTTAGTTTCTGGTAGATTCAACTAATATTTTATAGAAAATAGATGTTCTGATAAAGGACATCTATTTTTTTTATTGTTTTTTAATTCATAAGGTTGCTTCTTTCATCAATCTGGGTTATTTGGTTCTGTCTATCAGTAGGGGAAATAAGATATCACAGTTAAATGGAGTAGAAATTTTGATGTTTACAATTTTTACAGTACGAATTTCAATGGTTTATTGACTTAAAGAAGAACAAAAGAATGAAATCAAAAATCTCTAGGATATTATAAAAAGAAACCCCATCTCGAAAGGAGATGGGGTTTTTGTGATTTTCAAAAGAAATCTATCACACTTTGATTTCAACTTCAACACCTGAAGGCAATTCTAATTTCATCAAGGCATCTACAGTTTTAGAGTTTGATGAATAGATGTCTAACAATCTCTTGTAAGAACATAATTGGAACTGCTCACGCGCTTTTTTGTTCACGTGTGGAGAACGTAAAACGGTATAGATTTTTTTCTCAGTAGGCAATGGAATAGGACCACTAACAACTGCACCTGTAGGTTTTACGGTTTTAACGATTTTCTCAGCTGATTTGTCAACTAAGTTGTAATCGTAAGATTTCAATTTGATTCTGATTCTTTGGCTCATCTTATTTATTTGATTTTAAAATGACCCCTGATTAGAGCTATAAACAATCAGGGATCGGTTTGTTTTTATTCGTTAGAATTAGTCTTCTAGACCTTTTACTTTTCCTTTAGATTTTGCAATTACATCTTCAGCAACGTTACGAGGTGCTTCTGCATAGTGATCGAATTCCATAGTTGAAGTTGCACGACCTGAAGTGATAGTACGTAACTGCGTTACATATCCGAACATTTCAGAAAGTGGAACTAATGCTTTGATTACTTGTGCACCATTACGTGAGTCAAGACCTTGCATCTGACCACGACGACGGTTCAAGTCACCCATTACATCACCCATGTTTTCTTCTGGAGTCAATACTTCCACCTTCATGATAGGCTCCATTAATACTGGAGAACATTTAGGCAATGCTTGACGGTAAGCCATTTTACCAGCTAATTCGAAAGATAATGAATCTGAATCGACTGCGTGGAATGAACCATCAATCAAACGTACTTTCATACCTGAAAGTGGGTAACCAGCTAATACACCATTGTTCATTGAAGATTCGAAACCTTTCTGAACTGAAGGGATGTATTCTTTAGGGATAGCACCACCAACGATCTCATTTACGAATTGAAGTGGAGATTTAACAACATCCCAATCCTCATCTGCAGGAGAGATAACAACTTTGATGTCAGCAAATTTACCACGACCACCAGATTGTTTTTTGTAAACCTCACGGTGCTCAGAAGTTCCGTTGATAGACTCTTTGTAAGCTACTTGAGGAGCTCCTTGGTTTACTTCAACTTTAAATTCACGTTTCAAACGGTCGATTAAGATATCTAAGTGAAGCTCACCCATACCCGAGATAACTGTTTGACCAGTTTCTTGATCCGTTTTTACAACGAATGTAGGATCCTCTTCAGCTAATTTACTTAAACCGATACCTAATTTATCAACGTCAGCTTGAGTTTTAGGCTCAATCGCTAAACCGATAACCGGCTCAGGGAATACCATAGACTCAAGGATAATTGGGTTTTTCTCTTCACAAAGGGTATCACCAGTTTTGATGTCTTTGAAACCAACAACAGCACCGATATCACCAGCACCAATTCTTTCGATTGGGTTTTGTTTGTTCGCGTGCATTTGGAAGATACGAGAAATACGCTCTTTGTTTCCTGAACGAGTGTTCAATACATAAGAACCAGCTTCAAGTACACCAGAGTAAGCACGTACGAAACATAGACGACCTACGAATGGGTCAGTCGCGATTTTGAAACCTAAAGCAGCGAATGGTTCAGCCTCAGAAGGTTTACGAGAGATCTCTTCACCAGTACGAGGGTCAGTACCTTTTACCGCTTCTTGATCCAATGGTGAAGGCAATAACTCCATTACGAAGTCAAGCATGGTTTGTACACCTTTGTTTTTGAAAGATGAACCACACACCATAGGAACGATAGCGTTATCTAAAACAGCTTTACGTAAAGCGTCAAGGATTTCGCGCTCAGTTAATGAGTTAGGATCGTCGAAGAATTTCTCCATTAACGACTCATCATAACCAGCAACAGCTTCTAATAATTTCTCACGGTATTCTGCAACCTCGTCGATCATATCGTCAGGGATAGGAACTTCTGTGAAAGTCATACCTTTATCAGCTTCATTCCACACGATACCACGGTTGTTGATCAAGTCAACCACACCTTTGAAATCGTCTTCAGCACCGATAGGTAATTGTAAAGCAACAGCTTCAGATCCTAACATATCTTTTACTTGTTTTACAACTTTCAAGAAGTCAGCACCAGAGCGGTCCATTTTATTTACGAAACCAATACGAGGAACTTTATATCCATCAGCTAAACGCCAGTTAGTCTCAGATTGAGGCTCAACACCATCAACAGCTGAGAATAAGAATACTAATCCGTCCAATACACGTAAAGAGCGGTTTACCTCTACGGTAAAGTCTACGTGTCCTGGCGTATCAATAACGTTTACTTGATATTTTTTGTTACGGTAGTTCCAGAATACAGTCACCGCAGCAGAGGTAATGGTAATACCACGCTCTTGCTCTTGTGCCATCCAGTCAGTAGTAGCAGAACCTTCGTGAGTTTCTCCTAATTTGTGGTTAACACCTGAGTAGAACAAAATACGCTCTGTAGTGGTTGTTTTACCAGCATCGATGTGTGCAGCGATACCAATATTTCTTACTAATTTTAAGTCTTTTGCCATATTATTTTTGCAGTTAGCCTTAGGGCTTTTGTTATTTCAGGATTGTTGAAATAAATACACCGACTCTGATAATAAAATTTCTATTATCTAAAGTCGGTGTAATCATATTTGATTCTTTGTGTTCAAAATTAGAATCTGAAGTGTGAGAACGCTTTGTTAGCTTCCGCCATTTTATGCGTATCTTCTTTCTTCTTAACAGCAGCACCTTCACCTTTAGAAGCTGAAATGATTTCTCCTGCTAATTTTTCGAACATAGTTTTTTCACCACGCTTACGAGCATAAGAGATTAACCATTTCATTCCTAAAGCGATTTTACGCTCTGGACGTACTTCCATTGGTACTTGGAAGTTGGCACCACCAACACGACGAGACTTAACCTCAACTGCAGGCATTACGTTGTTTAAAGCTTTTTTCCAAGTCTCTAAACCGTTCTCTTGTGTTTTGTTTTCTACTAATTCTACTGCATCGTAAAAGATGGAATAAGCGATGGATTTTTTACCATCAACCATCATGTTGTTTACGAAACGGGTTACCTGAACATCATTAAACTTTGGATCAGGTAAAATGATTCTCTTTTTTGGTTTTGCTTTTCTCATTTTATTTTCCTCCGTTTAATTATTTCTTACCTTTTCCTTTTGCTGGAGCAGCTGCTTGTCCTGGTTTAGGACGTTTTGTTCCGTATTTAGAACGACGTTGGTTACGGCCAGCCACACCTGAAGTATCTAATGCACCACGGATGATGTGGTAGCGAACTCCCGGTAAATCTTTAACACGACCACCACGGATTAATACGATCGAGTGCTCTTGTAAGTTGTGTCCTTCTCCTGGAATGTAAGCATTCACTTCTTTTCCATTCGTTAAACGAACACGAGCTACTTTACGCATTGCTGAGTTTGGTTTTTTAGGGGTAGTAGTGTATACACGAGTACACACACCTCTTCGCTGTGGACAGCTGTCCAACGCTGGAGACTTACTCTTGTCTTCCAGAGCTACTCTACCTTTTCTAACTAATTGTTGAATAGTAGGCATTTACCTGTTTTTGCTTTTTTATTTGTTAAAATAATATTTTTAAGTCCGCAAAGATATAAAGATTTTTTGATTCATAAAGCATTGTGCACTAAAGTTTTTAAAATTTAAATGTTAATCCCTACAATTCAATTACAATGTAAGAAACTATACTAAGGAGTCCTTCATTAGTAATTGCTATTCTTCTTCAATTAGTTTAAACAAGAAATCCTAATATTTATTTGTTTTAATGATGTGTTGTTGTAATTTTAAAAACTGAATTCCAATACATTTGGATTCACTTTTTGATATTTAGAAAGTTATTCAAGCTATAAAATCAATGCACTAGCTATTATCAGAACATGTGTTCAGATAAGCATTAGATAATCCGCTTATAATATCGTCGTATGCTTACAGTGGAAGGGTTGTTTAAAACCTATTTCTTGAGGCTAAAGTCTTTTGCTATTAATTGGGTTAAGACAGAAGATTTGGCAAAAGATATCGTACAAGATGCCTATTTGGTACTTGTGGAGCAGGAGGGGATTTTGATGAAGCCGGAGTTAGTTGTGAAAAGCTTTTTATATTCAACCGTAAAAAACCTATGTCTTAATCATATTCGACGAGACCAAACCCGTAATCGTATAAATTCCCAATTACCGAGAGAAGAAATTGATGATTTTGATTTGATGGATAATTTAATCCGTTCTGAAGTAATGGGTGAGTTATATGCCGAAATAAAACAATTACCCGAAGGTTGCCAGCATATTTGTAAACTTATTTATTTTGAGGGTAAAAAATACGAGGAAGTGGCTGTGGAACTCAATATTAGTGTAAATACGGTAAAGACTCAAAGGCAAAGAGCCCTAAGATTGTTGAAAAACCGTCTATTGTACTCCATTCTTTATATTATGTTGTTTAAATTATTTGTCTAAAAAACAGCGCTTTAGCTTTTTTATTTTGTTTTTTTTGATACTAGAGTCACCCTATTATGAACTCTAGGTTACTTAGCTATTAAATTATGATAAACCAGGATAGAATAATATTAGCCGAATTAGCTGCCTCTTTGGCAAAAGGTCATTCATTGACTGAAATGGAGGAAGAGCAGTTGAGTCAATTATTAATAAAATATCCCGAATCTCGAGACATCATCTTAAATATGATTGAGGATCAACAAGTGGTTCTTGATTTTAATCCTAATTCGACGAGTGTGGAGCAGGAATGGAATGAATTTCATCATCGAATAGGAGAAAGTATTCAGGAGGAGAAGAAAGTCTATCCTTGGAATAGAATTATCAGTATTGCCGCTTTACTATTAAGTATTGGTGTCGGATCAGTGATTTGGTGGAAAAACAATCAAGAGCCAAGCTATTTAATCAAGACCAATCAATTTGGTCAACATACGGATATTCTGCCAGGTACTTCTTTCGCTAAATTAGAGGTGGTAGGAGATGGATCTTATGAATTAAATGAGTCATTCAATTCGGTTGAAAGTAAAAGAGGAGAATTGTCTTATGGACAGAAACTAAAGACTAAAGAGGGTAGTGAAAATCAAATTCATAGATTAAATATTCCAAAGCGTTCTTACTATAGTTTAGTCTTGAGCGACGGAAGTAAGGTGTGGTTGAATTCTGAGTCGGAATTGGAGTATTTAGCTAGCTTCAATAATAAAGAGCGTCGAGTTAAATTAAAGGGCGAGGGGTACTTTGAGGTGGCAAAAGATGCCAAACGACCATTTATTGTTGAAACTGATTTAATGCAAGTGCGAGCAGTAGGTACTGCCTTTTCTGTAAAGTCCTATACCGAAGAGCCAAAAGTAATTCTTACAGAAGGAAAGATCGAGGTAACCTCCAATAAGGCAAAAATCGCATTAGTAGCTGGGCAAAAAGTGGAGCTTCTAGGAAATCATTTGAAAATGGATAGATCGGAAAATGAGGAAGAGGCACTGGCTATAAAAGATGGCTACTTTAATTTTAATGAGAAGAATATTCAAGAAATTCTGGATGATATAAGGCGTTGGTATGGGGTTGACTTAGTGATTAAACGTCCTTTAGGTGTGAAAAAATATATGGGTGGAATTGACAGGAATGTTACGCTTGGAGAGTTATGTGTGCTTCTAAAGAAACTCACCAATTTTGATTATGTCATTGAAGATGAAAAACTTATAATACAATAAAAAACAACCAGTTTTACAGGAGGATAAATTATGATATAGACTCTACAAAAAAAATGCAGAGGTACGCCAATACCCCTGCACAGATCGAATTCAGTTTTACGTTTTAAACCATTAATTCTTTACTAATTTATGAATAAATTATTTTATTCTGAAATTCCTTTGTCTGGTAAAAAAGGCAATAGGAGGATTCAGAAAACACTTCTAAGGATGAAATTAACAGGCCTTTTAATCGTAGTCTCCATGTTGGCAGGCTACGGATCTACTAAAGGTCAAATCTCCCTCCAAGTTAAAAACACAAAAGTAGAACAGGTATTACATAGTATTACTAAACAAACTGGTGTGCGCTTTGTGTATGAAAAAGGGATTTTGGCCAATGTTAATACAACAGTGAATCTTAAGGATCAAAGTCTAAAAACGACACTTGATAAAGTGTTTCAAGGCGGTGGTTTTACATATTCTGTATTGAACAATTCAGTTGTCATTAGACGAAATGATGCCAATAAATTTACAGCTGAGAAACAACAATTACAGTTTTCAGGAAAAGTTGTTGATGGCGACGGACAGCCATTAACTAGTGTAACGGTAAATGAGGTGGGAACCTCTAATTCTACACAAACTGATGTTAGTGGTAATTTTACGTTGATAGTTGCAAAAAGCACAGCGCAAATTGATTTTAAATTATTAGGCTATACAACAAAACGAGTGTCTTATTCTAGTGGCTCAGTAAATGTAACCTTGGTTTCTCAATCAGAAGAAATGGATGAAGTAGTTGTTGTTGGTTTTGGACAACAAAAGAAAGTTTCTGTTGTTGGTGCCATTTCAACTGTATCTTCAAAGGATTTAAAAGTTCCTACATCCACATTAAGTAATGCATTTGCTGGAAGAATTGCTGGTGTAGTTGCTGTGCAAAGAGGAGGTGAACCTGGAGCTGATGGTTCCAATTTCTGGATTCGTGGTATTTCAACCTTTGCAGGAAATACAAGTCCGCTAATTTTTATTGATGGTATCGAATCTAGTGAAGCTGACTTGAACAACTTGGCTTCAGAGGTAATTGATAACTTTTCTGTATTGAAGGATGCCTCTGCAACAGCGCTATACGGTGCACGTGGGGCAAATGGAGTTTTATTGGTTACTACTAAAAGAGGTGGTGATTTTGATAAGGCGAGATTGAATTTTCGTGTAGATAATACTTTCTCAGCACCTACTCAACAATTTGAATTAGCTAATGCAGTAGATTATATGAACATCTACAATTTTGCGGTTTTAAATAGACGACCAAATGCTACACCTATTTTCTCTCAAGAAAAAATTGATGGAACTGCACAGAATTTAGATCCTGTAGCTTTCCCGAATGTTAATTGGAGAGAATTTATGTTCAAGGATTTCTCTGTAAATCAATACGCGAATTTAAATATTGCTGGCGGTGGGAAGAAAGCAGATTATTTCTTAAGTGCAACATTCAATAATGACAATGGTAACCTTAAATCGGATCCATTAAAGAAATTTAATAACAACATCCGTCAAAAGGAATATAATATGATCGCCAATATTGGTGTGAATATTACAGATAATACCAATGCTATTATTCGATTGAATTCTCAGTTACGTGATTACGGAGGGTCTTCAATTTCATCAACAGATATTTATACTCGTTTATTTGAATCGCCTGTTGCTCGCTTTTTACCTTATTATGAAGCACAACCTGGAGATGAGCATATTAGATTTGGAAATAGCTTAGGTGGTCCAATTATTAATGCTGGTCAATCTTTATTCTACAACCCATACGCTGATATGGTTAAAGGAAATACAAACAGTTTCTCTACATCCAATATTGCGAGTTTCGAGGTTAATCAAAAATTAGGATTTCTTTTAGAAGGTTTAAGTGCAAAAGGATTAATTTCTTTTAAAAACTATTCATATACAGCCGTAACAAGATCTTCAGTTCCATTCTTTTATGCCGCAAATGCAACCCAGAACTCTCAAACTGGTGGTTATGATATTACTTATCAACCACTTTCAAACGGTAATACTTCATTATCTACAGGAACGAATTCTATTGGTGACCGTTTAATGAATATTAACTTAGTTGTTGACTGGGCAAAATCATTTGGTAAGCATGATGTTTCTGCAATGGCTGCCTATTTGCAACGCGATTATGGAGTAAACAATCCTTTGAAAGGACCTACTAATAGTGAATATTGGAATACTTTAAATTACCGTAATCATGGTGTTGCTGGTCGTGTAACTTATGCTTATGATTTAAGGTATTTATTTGAGGCAAACTTTGGGTACAATGGATCTGAAAACTTTGAGGATGGAGATCGATATGGATTTTTCCCTTCATTTGCTGCAGGATATTTGATTTCAAATGAAGCGTTTTGGACTCCGATTAAACCTGTTATTAGTAGCCTGAAATTCAGAGGATCTTGGGGATTAGTAGGTAATGATCAAATTGAAGGAAGTAGATTCCCGTACTTAGACAAGGTCACCCAAAATGCATTACGTTATAAGTTTGGTCAAACTTGGCAAACAGATTTCGGAGGAGCACAGATTAATACCTATGGAGCAAAAGGAGCACAATGGGAATTAGGAAGCAAATACAACGTAGGTTTGGATGTCACCATTGCAAATAACCTTACCATTAATGCCGATTACTTCACGGAGACACGTAGTGATATCTTTATGCAACGTCGTGTAGTTCCTGCAGAAACCGGTATTATTGGCAATTCGCCATTTGCAAATATTGGTAAAGTTAAAAATTCCGGTTTTGATGCAAATTTAAGTTATAACCGTCAAGTGAATGAGAACTTCTTCATGAATCTGAGAGGTACATTTACTTATACTAAAAATGAATTACTTGAGCGTGATGAACCAATTTTGCCTTACGCATATTTGACGGAAATTGGAAAACCATTAAACAGATATTTCGGATATATATCAGATGGCCTATATAAAGATCAAGCAGATATCGATAACAGCCCAACTGTAACACCGGCTGTTGGAAGTAATGTTATGCCAGGTGATATTAAGTATAAAGACTTAAATAACGATGGTAGGTTAGATGCTAATGATAGAATGCAATTTGGCAATCCTACAATTCCGCAAATTGTTTATGGATTTGGTTCTTCTAACCGTTATAAGAATTTTGACTTTTCATTTTTCTTCCAAGGAGTTGCAAAAACTAGTATACAAATGTCAAATATTCATCCATTTACTGGAAAGGCAACTAACCTATTGCAGTTTATTGCAGATGATTACTGGAGAGAAGATAATCCGAATGCCATGTACCCTCGTTTAGTCGATGGAGTTAGTGATCACAATAACTTTAAGACCTCTGATTTTTGGACGTATGATGGTAGTTTCCTACGATTGAAAAATGCTGAGTTAGGATATAATTACAAAAAAGCACGCTTCTATTTAAGTGGTCAAAACTTACTAACCTTCTCAAAATTTAAAAATTGGGACCCTGAACTAGGAAGTGGTAATGGATTGAAATATCCAAACCTACGTGTGTATGCAGTTGGTGTTCAATTAAGCTTATAATCTATCGACAAATGAAAAAAATATTTATATATCTATTTGCTAGTCTTTTCTTGTCTTCTTGTAATTACTTAGATGTAGTACCAGATGACTCCCCGACATTAGCAGACGAATTTAGAAACGAAAATACAGCAGAGAATTTCGTTTATTCAATTTATAGTTTTATCCCGCAAGTTAATCATGTTCGTAATGATGTTGATCGTGCAACAACCAATGAAATGGTTGGTTCAAATCACTGGACGAAGGATTATTTTAACTTTATCCGTTTTCAACAAGGTGATCATAATCCGAGCTCCGTTGTTAACGATATTTGGGCTAATAACTACCGAGGTATCCGTCAGGCTTATATTTTTCTAAATAATATCGAGTCAGTAAAGCCATTGACTATTTCTCAAGAAGAATACGATGCTAAGAAGAAAGTTTGGATTGCAGAGGCTAAGTTCCTTATTGCATATTTTCACTTTTACTTATTGGAGCACTATGGTCCAGTAGTATTGATTGACAAAGAAATACCCACTACAGCATCATTAGAGGAAATGTCACTTTCTAGACGCCCTTATGATGAATGTGTAGCTTTTATCGCAAAATTAATTGATGAAGCCATGGTGGATTTACCTAGAACTGTTGATGTATCAAATCTTGGCCGTGCAACGAAAGTTGCTGCTCAATCAATAAAGTCAAAAATGTATTTAACTGCTGCAAGCCCACTTTGGAATGGGAATTCTGAATTTTATAGCAACTTCAAAAACAAGGATGGAGAACAGTTAGTTAATTTGACTTTCGATAAGGAAAAATGGAAAAAAGCGATGGATGAAACTCAAAAAGCTATTTTAATGGCTGAAGAAGTTGGAAGTAAACTTTATGAGTATACAAAAACAAATATTACTAATCCATTTGATAAAGCAGTGATGAATACTCGTTGGCAAATGGTAGACCCTTGGAATTCCGAACTTTTATGGGGATACTCTGGAAAAAGAGAATCGGATGATGCAAATTCTTCATTCCAATATATTGCTATTCCAATCGGATGGAGAACAGGTCCTCCGTATGGAGCTTTAGCCGCTACCTTGACAGCTGTTGAGTTGTTTTATTCTAAAAATGGTATTCCAGCCGATAAGGATCCGAATTATGATTGGAATAACCGTTATCAAATGGCTTCTGGTCTTCCTGCTGGACAAGAGACGATAAAATTACATACCGAAAGAGAGCCTAGATTCTATGCTTATATTGGTTATGACCGTGGTAAATATGAAATATCTAGCTCTACACGCACATTGCTGTTGAGAGCTGGTGAAACAAACGGAATGAAGAGTTTTACTTCTGACCACTTTTTTTCTGGGTATGCTATAAAAAAAGGTGTACACCCTGACACTCGTGTTGATGCAACAGCATTCACACAAACAAACTATCCTTTTCCAATTGTTCGACTTGCTGAATTGTATTTAAACTATGCTGAGGCATCAGCGAATTATTCAAACAGCTTAGATGCGAATGGTTTGAAATATGTCAATGCTGTTAGAACGCGTGCGGGAATTCCTGGTATTTTTGAAGCAAATGGTAATCTTGCAGGTGCTGATCTAATAAAAGCCATTCAACGTGAAAGAATGATTGAGTTGATGTTTGAAGGTCATTGGAGCCGTGATTTGAAACGTTGGAAATTAGCAGAAAGTTATTATGCTACCGACAGAAATGGGCTGAAAGGATTATATTCAAGAGGTAAAACAGCTCAGGAATTCTATAAACCTACGGTGTTAGAAAAGAAAGAATTAATATTTGATAAAAAGCATTATCTTCTTCCTATCAATCAGACCTACGTTAATAATAATATAAATCTAGTGCAAAATCCTGACTGGTAATTAGGGTTATCTTTGATTCTTTCCGATAGCCGTCTTTAGGCGGCTATCTTTTTCATTATAGGATATTTTTATATTTGTTCTATAAGAACAAGGAAGCGCTCGCTTAAAACACACACAAACTATCACCAAACAAATAAAAAAACAAACAAACAGGGATTTTAATAAATTTCACATTTAATTATATTCCATGATGTTAAACAAATCTGTAAAATTAATCAAATCAACCTACCTACTACTGATATTGATTGGCTTTTTGGGCGCTTGTTCAAAATCCACAGATAATCCAGCTAAACCAGATCCAAAGCCACCGGTAAAACCGGAAGAGGAGATCACTTATTCTTCAGATTATAAATATAATCTGAACGTGATTTATTTTGTCCCAAAAGATGTTACACCGAATCCAGATTACGAAGAACGAATTTCTAAAATCTTAATCGAAGGACAGAACTTTTTTTCTAAATGGATGAAGCACTGGGGTTTTGGAGACAAAACTTATGGACTCCTAAAAAACAAAGAAAATACAAGAGTAAAGATTCACCTTATTCGTGGTCCAGAGGATGCAATTGCCTATGCTACAAATAAACCAATTGAAGAATTGTTTTATAAGTATTTTCAGGACAATCCTACTGCCAAAAGTAGTGATCACTACTTGATTTTAACTGCAACAAATAAAAAGTTAGATCAAGGCGAAGAGATTGGTCATGAAGTGCCTTTTTATGGGGTTGGTAGAACTTGTTATGCTTTAGATTATCCTGGTATGAAACAAGAGAATCTTGGAAAAGGTGGGACAATAAGTGAAAAAGCTACAGTTTATATTGGTGGACTATTACACGAGATGGGACATGGTATTAACTTGCCGCATAATGGCCCTTCCGCGTCAAAAATTAATGATCCGCAATTTGGAATGACCCTAATGGGAAGCGGAAATTATACGTATGGTAAATCACCGACGTATTTGAGTTTTTTTGATGCTGCAACCTTGAACAACTGTCAAGTATTCAGCAAGGAAACAAAAACATTCTACGAACCTGTTACTGCTAAAGTGAATACCATTCAAGCAAAGGTTGAGAACAATGAGATTGTCATTAATGGCACTTATGCTGCTTCAAATACCGTAAAGCATATAACCTTTAAAAATATTTTGGCAACAGATCCACAGGGTTACCAATCCATTACCTTTACTACTGTCCCTGGTGCAGGAAATACCTTCAGCGTAAAAATGCCTGTTTCAGAGTTCAGAACGAAAGCCAATATGGAGTATTCCTTGGAGATATTCTTCCATCATGAGAATGGAAATAAAACCAGTGTGTTTTATCCATTCAAATTTGTAAATGATCAGCCTGTTGTTGATTTTGGAGATCGAACAATGTTATCAAGAACTGGATGGGAAGTTATAGCCTATTCTTCTCAACAAGGTGGTTTAGAAGCTTCGAAAATGTTAGATGGAAATGATAATACCTACTGGCATACTTCATGGACTACACCGACCCCACATCCGCACTATGTAACTATTCGTACTGGTGCAGCAGCTGTTACAGCGCAAGGTTTATCCTATCTTAATAGACATGATAATTCTGGAAATGGTGGAAAGATTAAGAATTTTAAAATTGAAATCAGTAACGATGGCAATTCCTGGACAAAAGTCGATGACTATGTTGGTCATCTAAATGGTCGTCAGTATTATAGTTTCAATGGATCAAAAACTTTCCAATACATTAAATTGACCACATCTAGCGATTACGAAGGCAAAACTCACGCAACAATCGCTGAATTGAATTTATATTAATAATAAGCATAAATGAAAAAAATCATTAGCCTGCTGAACAGGTTCTGAAACATTTGAATCCGATAAAGTTTATTTCTTTAGGCAAGTAATGTCTGATAAGGCTGATATAGCCTACTCAAATGGACAGACTGTTCCACCTGCAGGATTCTATCAGATGGAAGGGGATTGGTTTAAAAAAGCAGACTTATATAAACCTGCTAAATCCAGTAAAATGAATCTAGCTCGTATTCAACAAGACATCTTGAAGTAATTCACTAGGTTTTTTTGTTTAGTGATTCTGAACAAAATTCCCTTAAAAAAAGAAAGCAGCTGCAAATAATTGTAGCTGCTTTCCTTTTATCCTAATGTTTAGCATTAGCAGATCAAAGTAAAGTCAATTTGTCTTTTATCCAAATCAACCTTCTTTACTTTAATTTGAACTTCATCACCTAACTGGTAAACCTTTTTCTTTCTTTGACCAATGATGGCGTAATTCTTTTCATCTAAAGTGTAGAAATCATCCGTGATGTCACGTAATCTAACCATCCCTTCACATTTGTTCTCTTCGATTTCTACATACATACCCCATTCGGTAACTCCAGAAATGATTCCGATATACTCTGTTCCAATTTGATTCTGTAAATATTCCGCTTGTTTGTATTTTACCGATGCACGTTCAGCCTCTGCAGCTTTCTTTTCCATCTGTGAGGAGTGTTCAGACATTTTTTCATAATGTTCTGAATTCACCTTTTTACCACCATCCAGGTAATATTGCAATAATCGGTGAACCATAACATCGGGGTATCGACGAATAGGAGAGGTAAAGTGGGTATAATAATCAAATGCTAAACCATAGTGTGATGCTTTCTTTGTGGTATAAATGGCTTTTGCCATGGAACGAATAGCAAGGGAGGTTAAAAGGTTCTGTTCTTTAGACCCTTCAATCTTCTCCATCATTTGATTTAATGATTTTGCAGTCTCCTTATCCGATCTGAAACTTAGGCGATGTCCGAAACGAGAAGCAAATTGAGAGAAGCTAGTTAAAGTCTCCGTATTTGGCACATCGTGGAATCGGTAAACAAAAGTCAGTTTATTTTTTCCCTTACCTTGTTTTCCTATGTATTCAGCAACTTTTCGGTTAGCCAATAGCATAAAGTCCTCAATAAGCTTGTGGGCTTCTTTGCGGATTTTTGTATAAACGCCTAATGGTTTGCCGTTGTCATCCAATAAGAACTTCACTTCTTCTGTCTCGAAACTGATGGCTCCGCTTTTGAATTTCCGTTCACGAAGAATAAAAGCCAATTCATTAAGTTTTAAAATAGCCTCTGATAAAGGATCTTCTTTTCCTTCGATGATTTCTTGCGCTTCTTCATAACTGAATCTACGGTCAGAGTGGATAACAGTTCTTCCAAACCATTGGTCAATCACATTTGCCTTCTCATCAAGCTCAAATACGGCCGAGAAACAAAGTTTATCTTCGTTAGGTCTAAGTGAGCACAAGTTGTTAGAAAGTCGCTCAGGGAGCATGGGAATGACCCTGTCGACCAAATATACTGAGGTTCCTCTTTCAAAAGCTTCCTTGTCTAGGTTACTATCTGGAATAACATAGTGAGAAACGTCTGCAATATGGACTCCGATCTCGTAATTTCCATTCTCTAATTTCTTGAAGGAAATAGCATCATCGAAATCTTTCGCATCCGCAGGGTCAATTGTGAAAGTGGTTGTTTCTCGAAAATCATGACGTTTCTTGATTTCTTCTTCACTGATGATATCGGATATGGAATTCGCTTCTTCCTCCACTGCTTTTGGAAACTCCAATGGAAATCCAAAGTCAGCAAGGATAGCATTCATCTCCGTATTGTTTTCTCCTTTTTTACCAAGAACGGTTTTTACCCGACCTATAGGATTCTTTGCATTCTTCGGCCACTCGATAATGGAGACTACGACTTTTTCACCATCCTTAGCTCCATTCAAATTATCCAATGGAATGAAGATATCATGAAGCATCTTTCTGTCGTCTGGAAGGAAGAAGGCATAGCTGTTTGAAATGTCAATTGTACCGGTGAAATCAGTCTTTGATCGTTGAACAATCTCCACTACTTCACCTTCTCTTTTACGACCTTTTTTACGGTCGTAAATATGGACTTTCACGATGTCTCCATGAAGGGCTTGACGAAGCTTTCTAGGGGCGACATATATGTCATTTTCGAACTCGTCTTCAGGAACAATATAAGCAGAACCATCTGCTGTCATGTCTACCTTTCCTGTGACATAAACTGCAAGCTGTCGAAGTTTAAATTTTCCACGTTCAGGTTGTTCGAATAGTCCCGATTTGGAGGCGTCGTTTAAGATGTCCGCAATGGCAACTTTAGCATCCGTATCCGATATGTTTAACTTCGCTGCTACCTGCTTATAGTTCAAAGCATGGTTTCCGGATTTTTCAAATATGTCGACGATAAGTTGGGTAAGGACTTCTTTGTAGGGGTTCTCTTTTTTTGACTTCATAGTTGCGTTTTATCTGCTACCTCTTTTTGTTTTTTGATAGGGTAGGAGTGGGAGCCAATCATTCGAAACTGCATCTTGAGATTCGTCTGCTGCTCCGTCATTGTTGATGAAACTAATATACACAAAAAATGATATTGCTAACAAGAGTTAGTACGAAAATGAATTGTGTATATGAAAATTGTATTAATACTATATTTTAGCTAATGTAATAATCTGATTATTATTTAATTATATTTAATAATGCTAAATATTTTAATGTGTATATTTTTATTAAGCATTTGATTATCAGGTAACTAATTGTTTTATCTGTTTGTGTATGTTGATTTGCTAAAGATTATATGATAAATGTATAATTCTATTATATATTACTAATAATCTATTTTATAGATATTTAAATACTTCTTTGCTAATTTTTAGCATATAAATATTTAGTAGTTTTAGCTGGTGTATTTGGCTGTTTCTAGGAATAGGAATAGTAAACTATCCATATAGTCAGTAGATCAAAAAAGAAGGGATATGGTTATAGTTTATGCATCTTTTTCTTGACAGGAGTCACATAAACCGACTGCATTTATAGCAATAGAGTGCAGGCTAAAGTTCGTTGGGAGATTAATTTTTGGTACCGAAATTTCATCTAGACAGAAGACTGAATTACATACCGAACAGATGAAATGTACGTGTTGATCGTGGTGATGGTGTGCCGAACATTTGGTTGAACAGAGCGCATATGTTGCTGTTCCATTAAGGTCAAATACCTTGTGAAGAATACCTTTTTCTTCGAAGCTTGCGAGAATTCTATAAAGTGTTACACGGTCAATTTCGGTGCCTAATATCTTCTCCAGTTCAGGTTGAGATACAGCTGTTGATTTATCTGAAATACTATCTAAAACCCGAAGTCTTGGTTGGGTAATTTTAAGTTGGTTTGCCTTTAAAAGTTGGCTATATTCTTCTAATTTTTCTTTGCTAATTTCGTTGTCTTGCTCACGTTTCATAAAGTTAAAATTACGAAAAATACTGCGTATAAAAAACCTCCTATCCTTGATGGATAGGAGGCCTTCATTTATCCTTTTTTAAGCTGCAATTATTTGCCTGCTGCTTTCGCGTGATCAGCTAAGAATTGTGCCAAACCACTATCTGTTAATGGGTGTTTTAACAAAGCTAAAATTGCTGATAATGGACCAGTCATTACGTCTGCTCCGATCTTAGCACAACCTAAGATATGTGCACTGTGGCGCACTGATGCTGCCAAGATTTGTGTCTCAAAACCATAGTTGTCATAGATCTCACGGATCTCTTCGATTAGGCCTAAACCATCTACCGAGATATCATCTAAGCGACCGATAAAAGGAGATACATAAGTAGCACCAGCTTTAGCTGCTAATAATGCTTGACCCGCAGAGAATACCAATGTACAATTGGTTTTAATACCTTTTTTGCTGAAGTATTTAATCGCTTTTACACCATCTTTGGCCATTGGGACCTTTACTACAATCTTGCTGTCTAAAGCTGCTAATGCTTCACCTTCTTTGATCATTCCATCGAATTCTGTGGAAATAACCTCTGCACTTACATCACCATCTACAATAGCACAGATGGCTTTATAATGGTTAATTACGTTTTCTTCACCAGAAATACCTTCTTTAGCCATTAAGCTTGGGTTGGTCGTTACACCATCTAAAACGCCTAAATCTTGTGCTTCTTTGATTTGTTCAAGATTTGCAGTATCAATAAAAAATTTCATGATATAAAATGTTGATTAAAATGTTTGTCAATTTTTGTCAACCCCAATTGGCTTTGACCATGCAAAGGTAGGTATATTGTTTTAAGAATGAAATAAATACAGTGTTTCAGCGATGAAAATCTGAGCTTAATTCATATTTCTGCAACAATTGTATGGTTTAATTTGTATTAAGAATGGAGGGACTGATTACTTCTTAAAAAACCGTACTTTTAACTATTCGGTTCCTAGAGTTCGATTTACGCATATATTTAGAATCCTTCAGTTAAATGCAGATATTCAGATCTTTTGCTTATCCGAATTACAGATTGCACGTCATTGGACAGGCCATTTCCCTTTTAGGAACATGGATGCAACGTATAGCCATTAGTTGGTTAGTCTATAGATTGACAGATTCTGTATTTTGGTTAGGCTTTGTATCCTTTATTTCCCTTCTACCATCCTTGGTTCTTTCACCATTTATTGGTGCCTTTGTAGACCGGCATAAAAAATATAAACTTGTTTTTACCACCCAAATAGGCTTAATGATTCAAGCAGGTTTATTAGCATTAGTGGTATTTCTCAAAATGGAATCGGTATTATACCTATCTATTTTGGGCTTCATTCAAGGTGTTATCAATGCATTTGATGTACTTGGTAGGCAAGCTTTATTGGTGTCATTGGTAGATGATAGACGTGATTTACCGAATGCAATTGCATTAAACTCCTCAATTTTTAATGCTGCTCGGATGGTAGGACCAGCAATTGGTGGATTTTTATTATCTGTATACGGTGAATTGGCTTGTTTTACCTTGAATTTCCTCAGTTTTATCCCTGTCATTATCTGTTTAATGCTGATGAATGTAAAAGAACGAGTCATTATTGTTCCCAATGAAAGTGCTTATCAGGGATTTGTACAAGGATTTAATTACCTCAAAAGATCACCACATATTGCTTCACTCATCATCATTTTAACCTTCTCCAGTCTGCTTGTTATTCCATATACTTCCTTATTACCTGCAGTAGCTCGTGAGTTATTTCAAGGAAATGAACGTACATTTTCATGGTTTGAGAGTGCTGCCGGATTAGGAGCAATGGTTGGTGCTATTAATATGGCAAGACTAAAAGCAGGTGAAAATCTTCGATATCGCATCATGTTTGCTGCTTTTTTAATGGGAGTAGCCTTGGTTTTATTGGCTTATGCACATTATCTTCCCTCGGCATTGTTTTTTACAGGAGCTGTATCTTTCTCGATGATGATGCAAAATTCATCCATTAATACCTACATACAGACGCATGCAGTGCCTGCTTATCGAGCGAGAGCCATGTCCTATTATGTGATGGCATTCCAAGGAATATTTCCAATAGGAAGCTTGTTAACTGGGGCAATTGCAGAAATTATAGGTTTAAAAACCACACTATATATTATGGGTGGTTGCGGTATTTTAATCGCAATAGGCTTTTATATCTATTTGCGATTACATATTCAACGACGATTATTTAAGCTTAATTTACGCTGATTTAGCGTTAGTGTTTGCTTTTTATAGTCAATGATAGCACCATATTGTTGCAAAATATCTCCTCCGAGTACACCGATGACAGGTTCTAATCCGATTTGATTGTAAGCAAAATTAATTGAACTTAAATCCAAAACAGCTACAGTAAAATTCTTAATATTCCAGTCTTGTAATTTGATTTCTGGAATGGTTAGCATGAAGCTTTCCATGGAGTTCGTGCCTAATCCGGTTGATAAAATATCCGTATTTTCAAAATTATCCTCTGCAATTCCCGATTCTAATAAGGTTGTTTTATCTAAAACGGTCTTCGAAGCTCCTGTATCAATGACTAATTTAAATGTTTTATCAAATAGCCTTACTTCTGTTATGATGTGGTATCCGTCTGCTTGTAAATTGATCCTTTCAAAGGGTATTTTATGCATAATATCTTAAATGAATAACTTATAATTTCGAATTATTCACAAGTCTAATATTATTTTAATTGAAATGGAAGGCTTTCCAGGTTTATATTTTACAAAGTTAATACCGTAAAATGTCCTTCGAGGAATCAATTCACGATCCTAAATCTTTAATTTCCTCTTTTCCATTGCAGCCTTTAGCCTATTTCTTAATACTGTTTCATATTCAGGAGAAGATTGCAAATAGGAACTATACATCGCTAAATCATCCATTTTTTCCAAGTATTTATCCGACGAGAAATTGATCCTAAACTTTTCTATGCTAGCTTGAGGTGCTAATTTGGCTAATTCATTTCCTATAATTGCTCCAGTTACTACAGCAGTACCAACTAATAATCTTTCTCCCAATGGGCTCTCATTTTCTTGAATGTAGTTAGGTTCCCCATTTGGCTTGTCTGCCACTCGTAAAGATCTAGTTTGTCCAAATTCTGGATCACTTATTATATCTAATCCGGTTTGAGCTATATTTTTGAATACCGGTACATTTTTCTTTTGACTGAATTTTACCTTAATGGTTTTTATTTGTTTGGCTGCTATCTTTTTAGAACCTTCCTTTTGTTCAATTAAAAGGTATTCAGGTGTTACTTGTAGTAGATTTCCTTTGAATTTCCATTCTTTGGATTTAATCTCAACTTTGTAGATCGAAATCTCTCGGTCCCCTAATAGTTGTTTTTCTTGGCCTTGTAGAAAACTTATAAAAATAAAAAAGCTAAGTATTGAAAAGATGTATTTAATCATGCCTCAAAGTTAATTATTTAATATAAGTTTCGTTATGTGAAAAATTAAAATTAACATGTTTTAAGAATTTACCTTGGTATTAACTAACCAGAAGGTTTAAAAGGCAAAACGCTAAAAAATATATACTGAAAAAAGCTCCAGAATTGGAGCTTTATATATTTTATTCAAATTTTTAAAGGAATTCCTATTTCTTAAGAACACCCTCATCAAATAAGACCTGATTCATTTTTCTAACTGCATCAGCACTTGCTTTGAATAATTCTTCCTCTTCTGCTGAAAGTTTCATCGGCACGATTTTGTCCCATCCTTTTTTGTTGATGATGACAGGCACACCAATATTTATATCTTCTTGTCCGTATTCGCCTTCTAAATATACTGAAGCGGTAAATAAACGATTTTGATCTTTAACGATGCTTTCTACCATGGCAGCAGCAGCAGCTCCTGGCGCATACCAAGCTGAAGTTCCAATTAGTGCGGTTAATGTAGCACCTCCAACCATCGTCTTTTTAACGATATCTGCTTGCTCATCTTCATTTAAGAAATCAGTAACTGCAACTGAATTCCAAGTAGCATGTTTTATCAATGGAATCATGGTTGTATCGCCATGTCCTCCAATAACAATAGCATTTAGATCATTTGCTGAAGCATTTAATTTATCACTTAATTGGTATTTAAATCTTGCTGAATCTAAAGCACCACCCATTCCTATAATTCTATTTTTTGGCAAACCTGATGATTTTAATGCCAAGTAAGTCATCGTATCCATTGGGTTAGAAACGATAAGAATAATGATATCTGGAGAATGTTTGATCAAGTTATCAACAACCGTTTTTACAATGTTAGCATTGGTGCCAATCAATTCCTCACGGGTCATTCCTGGTTTACGTGGAATACCTGAAGTAATTACGGCTACTTCAGAGCCCGCCGTCGATAGGTAATCATTCGTAACGCCTTTGATTTTAGAGTCAAATCCTAATAGGGCAGAAGTCTGCATCATATCCTGGGCTTTGCCCTCTGCGAATCCTTCCTTAATATCCAATAGGATGATTTCCTCAGCAATATTACGTCTTACTAGATTATCTGCGGTGGTTGCTCCAACGGCACCAGCACCTACGACCGTTATTTTCATACTTTTAAGGTATTTATGTTTACTCTTTAAATCTACTAAAAATTATTCAGCTTACCTATTGTTTCGAACCTTAGAAATGCCTCGTTTATAATATGAATCACATAAAAAGAGCGACATATTTGTCGCTCTTTTTAATAATATCTAATTCCCAAAGATTAGAATGGATAACCGATTGCTAAGTTGAATACCAAATTATCTCTTCGCCAATCTCTATCCCTAATATCAATGTATTTAAATACCCAACGGTCATTTGTAGGACGATAGGGCACACGAAACGGAATGGCAAAATCGGTACGTACGATCAAGAAGTCCAAGTCTAAGCGAAGACCAACACCTCCACCTACAGCTAATTCGCTAAGGAATTTACTGGATAATTTACCTCCTGGTTTATTGTCGTCTTTGTTCTGTAGCCAAACATTCCCTGCGTCAATGAAGGCTGCCCAATGTAGCATACCAGCAATCTTAGCACGATATTCTGTATTCATTTCCAATTTAAAATCACCTGTTTGATCAGCAAAGAAGTTCTCTTCTCCGATGTTCTCAGGTAGGGAAGATCCCGGGCCTACTGATCGTGCTCGGAATGCTCTGA
This sequence comes from Sphingobacterium kyonggiense, assembly GCF_039536825.1. Classification (NCBI taxonomy): domain Bacteria; kingdom Pseudomonadati; phylum Bacteroidota; class Sphingobacteriia; order Sphingobacteriales; family Sphingobacteriaceae; genus Sphingobacterium; species Sphingobacterium kyonggiense. Next base: position 214,569 of record NZ_BAAAZI010000007.1, on the reverse strand, counting down.
GCCCATTTGGACCTCCTGTATAATATTGTTTTAAATAAGGTAAGGAACGGGAGTTACCATAAGAGTAAGAAGTACCAATCATCAAGCGAGATGCTAAAGTCGAGTTTGCAGACAACTTCAAATAATGGCGCATATCTGCTTCAGCTTTGATGAACTGCGAATAAGGTGTGCCAAAAATATGTTTTATTTTCCCACTGTTATAGTCTGCCCCTTGAATTAATCCCAGAATATTACCAGAAGTATTTAAACCAGCCTTTGCATAAAAAGTGTGTTTCTTATGGTTATCCATGGTATTGGTAAAGGTAAAGACATAGTTCGGACCAAAAGAAAACTGCGGGTCTACAATATGGCGTAAGGTAGGAACGGTATCCATTTGAGCCCGATATTCATCGGATATACCTCTTGGTTGCACATAAATAATTTCCGCTAAGGTCAAATTATGATCTCGTTGCTCATTCTCTTTCCAGGCATAACCATAGTTTAAGGTCATGCTGTTTAGGGTATAGGCAGTCCTTCTATTCAAAAATTCGTAACCTGCTTTTAGGAAGGTTTTAGGAATATATCGTCTTACTGGAGCCCATTTCCAAGGAGATAATAACCTTGGCCAAGTAATTCCAACCTCCGCACCATAACGTATATAACTGGAATTTAGATTGACATTTCCACCAGTTTGTGTCTCATATCCTCCAAAAACCGATAAGTTTAAGGTTTCAAATCCCTTGAATGCATTGCGAAGCGTCCAGTTTGCTGTTACCTCTGTACCATTATATACTGCAGCTGTCTTCCCTATTAATTCTAAGCGAATAGAACGACTCGGTAATGGTGTTAAATAGTAATATACATCCAAATGATTTGTAGAATCTGGATTATCTACAAAATCATTTTTTACGAATTTATAGGCATTCAAGTTCACCAAGTGGTTAATCGTCTGATTGTGGTTCCAGCGACTGTACTTATCTCCAGGATTCATAAAAATATGATTGGCAAGAACTTTCTTACGATGTTTCTTCAAAGGGTCAACAATGTAATACTTGTCATCAAACTTCTCGGTATTTCTCGGTATTCTTCTTCTATTGGTGGATGATGTCTCCTTGTAATCAGCGAATATATAAACATTACCTATGTATTGGGGCTCTCTTGCTTTTGCAGGAGTTTCAGGTTTCACCGTAACATACATGTCTACTTTGTGATCTCCAATGGTACTATCCACCTCAACAAGAATGTTATCTGGGCTGAAGTAATAAAAACCATTATGTTTTAAATCGTCATCAATCCGATCACGTTCGTTCAATATCACATCCAAGTTATAATTATTACCAGGTTTAAGCAAGGAGCGATTACTAGGATAATTGATTCGCCAACCTAAATTGGTCATGGTATCCACATCAAAAACTACCTTATTGATACGGTAAATTTTTCCAGGATAAGCGTCGTAACGAACAGAAGCATATTTCTCTTTGATCAAGGTGTCGGAAGATACTTGTGCATTAAAGAAACCCAAGTTCTCCATTTTCCCCCGTAATAAGTTCTCATTATACTCCCGATTAACATCCCCTAATTTCACAGGTTCTTGTCCGTTTCTCTTTAACCATTTACGGATAAAGTTATTCGTACTGTCTGGTCCACCACCCATGTTCCATAAACCTACTTTGTAATATACCCCAAGCAACTTACTGTTGGGTTTAGGTAGGAGGGATTCCTCTAAGGAAGTTTCAAAAGCCTCCTTATTTTCTTGAGACATGCTATCGTGGTGAATCACGACATCACCACCAGTATAAAACTTTTCCCCCTCAGCAAGATATTTAGTCGGATTACAACTTGTAACCAATACGGCTGCAAAGATTGTCCCTAATAGATACTTAATCTTCATTGTTTCCTCCTTCCTCTTCTTCATTCTTTATAGCTGATTGATTCGACTCTTTAATGCGATTAGTCGTATCAGGTTTGTTTTGTGTACTATCTTGTTGTTGTTTTTTCAACTCTTCTTGTTTTTGGCGCTCTTCCATTCGCTTACGGAATTCCGGGTCAACACGCATTAAACTATCACGAATTACCAATCGAACACTATCGCGGTATAAGGTGTCAGTCTCCATACGCTCAACATCAAACCTTCTGCGGAATCCTCTTGTATCTGTATTGTAATACTCTTGAAGTGCTTTAGAATTCATGAACAACTCTTTGAATTTGTCATAACTCATATTGATGATGAAACCAATACCCGTTTCCACAAACTGACCTTGAAGTGTTGCTTGGTACTGATTTTTCCGATAGACACGTGCAAAGTATCGACCATCCTTGGACAATTGATAATCTAAGGATATATCACCCGCTATGTTTGATGCCTTCTCACCTGGTCGTGTATTACCTTCAACCTCAAAATTAGATCCTATGGTAATTTTTAGACGGTCATCAAACAACATCTTCGAAATACCCACATTTAGGTCTGTCCGAGTTTGCGCATTTCCAGTTAAGTAATCCTCTTCCGAATTCAAATTGAAATCAAGCTCTACTCCCTTAATAAGGTCGGAAGCCAAATTATTCAATTGAGAAGTTAAGAATGAACTTACCGTACTTCTAGCCATGGATTCAGCACCTCCTCCAGATAAACTTTCGAATGGATTTGCCGACATAAATCTACCCAAGGCAATCAGTGAAAACACCTGTTTGTTTAGTTCTGCCGGATCTTCTCGAATATTCGATAAGGCAATATTTACCTTACTTACCACATCCTGAGAAACAATGGCATTGCTCTCATCTAAGTCAATATCAAAATTAATCTCTGGTTTGAACAACTCACCTGTAAGTTTTAACAATACATTGAATGGGATACGTTGTTTATATAAGTTTTGACTTTCAGATCCGATTTGGTTTTGAACCAACTCTAGAGAGGCAAACTTACCCGTATAAACTGCTGTAATATTCAATCGAGCATCTAAAGGATCTCCATTCCAGGTAATAGTACTACCTTTTTGGAATCTAAAGTCTTTGGATATTGGTCCAAGGGAGAAGGTATAATCTCCATCTTCTACAGTAAATGTTCCTGACATAAATATTTTGTCATTGGCGTCTATACTGGTATTGATTTCGGCAACCCCTTGGATATTTAAAGCGTCTTTTGTTCCTTCATCTAGAATAATCTTAAATTTCGCTTCTCGATCTGTACTTAAATTCAAGGCAATATCATAACCAGATAGGGTACTTGATACCTTCGTCATGGAATCCAATTGCGCAAAAACATTTGCTCTAGTTGTATCACTTTTATCCACGAATTTGACTACACCATCGCGTTGAGCAACACCAGGATCATCATTAGGAACAATGAAATTGAAATCTGTACGCTCATTGGCTTTGACATTTCCATCAATCCTTGGCTTGTCAAGATTACCCGTCACACGTAAATTCGATGTTAAATACATTTTACCGAAGAACATGTCATTATCGGCACGTGTAGAATTCATAACTTCAAAATCATCTGTTGTTAAGTTCAAATTGAAGTCAAAGTCGGTATAAGTAGTTGTTCGAATACTACCATTTATCCTCGCAACATTATTCCTTGAATCTACAATGTTGAACTGACGGAACGTAATCCCTTGGTTATTGAAATATATTTTTTGTCCATCGATTTTCATGTTTGAATTTAACATCGATGCATTGATGATCGCATCATTAAATGTCAAATCTCCATTAATACGTGGCGCTGATGTTGTACCTGTTATTTTTAAAGATCCTGTCAAATCACCTTGACTACCTTTTAAGTTGCCCAAGCTGAATGCTTCAATGGTTTTAACCGTAATAGGTTTTAAATCCAAAGTGGCATCAATCTGCATATCGCCTTCAGCAGGAATAATAACATCCCCAGTTAACTGAACATCATTTCCATTCTCCGTAATGCGTACGTCTGCCGAATAGGTGTTTTCTTTAATGTTGTTCACTTTTACTAACACATTTCCGATCGTATCCTTACCAAAGAAGAACTTATCAATGGTCAGGTCAGAAACAAATACTGGATTTGCTTCCAATTTGGAGACTGTTGCAGTACCATTAATTCCACCTCCTAAATTTAGATTTTCGGAATCCAACATTCGAGAAAAGGTTTCTATTCGGAAATTATTAAAGTTAAGATCAATAGGGGAGTTCAAGGTGGAATCCTTGGATTGAATTGTCAACTCCTGTCCATCATTCGTTAAACGAAATGCTGTAGCACGAATACCATCTTTCCCAAAACTTATCTTGTTATTTGGGTCAATGGCCCAATTGTCATAATTCAGCATTAAACCATCTTCTTTTAAAGAGAAGTTATAATTATTAGCTGTCACATTCATAGCAGCACCTAGATGGTATTGCTCCTTTTCTTCTTTATCCTTTATCCAAAGACCAAAGTCTAAAATGTTATTCGCTACATTACCACTTAAAACGGTATTATTTAGCTCAATATTATTGACTTTAACATGGCCGATCAAGGTGTTGTAATATAAGGTACTGTCCGCGGTAATAATATCTAAACCGATATTTTCTACTTCTGTTCCAGCATAAGTAATTTTAGGTGCCAATAATTTGGCCATAACCATTCTGTCCTGACTATTGAATGTACCATCTAAAGTAATATCGTCCATCCGCTCCAAATCAGGTAAGAAATCACGAATGATCCGGGCATTATTTAGGCGAGCAGAGAATTCAAACTGTTGAGGACTGTAAGTTAATACCGTACGATCATTTGATGGATTATAATAGGTTCGAATAATATCTGTAATAGATGAACCTAATTCCGTTAATTTATACTTACCAGTTAGGTGACCATTTAAGAACTCAGAACTCAGAAGCAAGGTGTTTTTGCTGGTATCGGCAATAGCAGTTAATGCTACTGTATCCAATACATAACGGTCATCGTTATACGCAATCGAAGAATTTACCACCTTTAGTGATCCATTCAGATGATCTAAATCAAAGGTTTCAAAGTCAGCTGTAATCTTTCCATGGTATCTGAGGTTTTGGTCCATTAACTTCAAATTCTTGAAATTAACGGAGTCAATCATCATTTCTGCAAAAATCTTAGGATAGCGGCCACTCATATCGGCAGTAATGCTGGCGTCTAAATCAAGGTTAGGGTCTGGGCTATTAATCGTTCCTGAAATGTCTCCACGATTAGCTGTCAAATCAAAATTAATATCATGATAACCATAGCCTAGTGCATCAAAACGATCCAATGTACCAGTGATGTCAGCTACCATGGTCTTCGGATTAAGTCCAGTACCATTTACTTGAGCCGATGCCGCAACATATCCTAATACAGAATCCTGTTTAAGAAATTCTCCTAAATTGAAATTATCTACCGTCACAAAGGCATTATATGTGGTGTCACGACCCATTTTTAGATTACCATTCACTGTGGCATTACCTTGTTCAGTAACTAATTTTAAATCTGCATCAAAGCCGGTCATTCCTCCTTTAAAAGTACCAGCAAGGCTAATGTTTCTTGGTAATTGTATACTATCTGGTAGAAGAGATGGGGCAACCAATTGATTAATATCGCTTCTTCCGGTAACTAATTTTTTGATATTTATGTCTAAATACATCTTATCCATATCAGGCAAACCCTTGATATGGGCAGTAGCAATGACATGTGTGTTTTTTAAGGTTTTAAATTCAAACCTTGGGATATTTAAATCATTAAGCTTTCCAGTTACTTTTCCATCAATGTAGAACTTCTTATTCATAAGAGGTCGCATAACCTCTTGTTTTTCCAAATCTGGTGCTAGAAAACGAATATCGCGCATGTCAATATGACTTTTCTTAATATTCGCAGAAATAAGCATGCTTGCAGGATTCTTCGAAACCGCATCAAGGGAAGGATAGGAAACAACAATTTCATCCCGAATTAAGGTATTTGGAGTTTCGATCAATAAATCTTTAACCGTTGCACCTTGGTTTCCATAGATAAAATCACCTTTTAACTGTTTTAAATTAAAGCCAGAATGATCTTTAACCGTTAGATTGGTTAGCTTTCCGGAAATCGAGTCTGATGAATAATAAAGATCGTCCATCACCCCAGCAAGGTCTGTCATTTTTAGATTGAAATAATCCAATCCTTTTGTGCGTGCTTGATTATCATCTCGGAACCAAAATTTTGTCTTGTCAATTACAAGTTTTTCAGCCGATACAACCCAATTAACGGAGCTTGAATCGCTATTGTTTATCTCTGCCTTCTTATTGACTTTGCCTAATATAACTTCCGATTCGGAATCGTCTAATTTGATTTCTTTTAATTTGACAATTTCCTTGTTCAAATCTAATTGTTCAACATTGGCAACCAAATTTTTGATATCAAATTTGGTTTTCATATTACCCGCCTCATCATCGTATCGTACGAAGATGTTTTTGAGGTTTATAGTATTAATGCCTAAGTCAGGAAGAAGTGAATTTGCCTCAACGGATGGATCATTAATTCCAAAATCGGAAGCATCTGGTGCTTCGGCCTCCGTGGCTACAGACCATTGCTTGATAACAGCTGTCAACCCATCAATATTTACAACAGGCATATCAAACGCCATATTGTTTTTGAGGTCAAAACGCTTTATACGCGTGTCAAATTTATTTAAGTTTAAATCCGCAGAAGTGCCAATTACATCATCCTTATACTTAAATTTTATTCGCTCGAAATTAACTTTATCTATGTCAAAAATTAATGCAGAAGAGCTGTCTGCTGTAGGGGCACTTTCCTTCTCAGAAGCAAAAGCATTAACAATATAACTGAAGTTGAACGTGCTGTCTGGTAAGGTTCGGTTAATTTTTGCCGTAATACCTTTTAGTTCAAATTCTTTAATCTCAACGGTGTTCTTCAATAATTTGAACATATTGATATCAACGCGCAATTCCTCTCCTGCCAATAGGGTATCCTTAGATTGGTCAGCAAAATAAACGTTTTCTAAGACTAGTTTTTTCGGGAATGTTATATTGATATGGCCGATATCTACCTGTGTGCCAAGTTTGTTTTCAAGATATGTGGTGACTTTCCCTACCACATAGTTCTGGACTGCTGGTAATCGAATGAGAAAAATCGCCAATAGTAAGAGGGCAATAACGGAACCAATTATCCATAGGATAGTTTTTAATGCAATACGGCCAAATCTATTCAAAGCGAGCGAATGTTCTTGTTTTTGTTAGTAATATATACCTTTTCTTAACAAATTGTAACCTATTTTGTTTAATAATCATTCAAAATAAGTTCTTTGTTCATCTTACAAATATAGCCTTTGAAAGGGAATTATACATAGTTTTGTTACCTTCTGCTTAATTTCGATTAATTGAATTAATGTAAAACATAACTAGCTATTCGATTTGTTTTTAATACTTTGTGCCCTGAATGAATTTGAAAAGTTAATATGTAATGTAAAATCAAAGGTCTTTTGAATTGTCAATTCGTATTTTTTAATTACCAGTTTATTGGATTTAATAGAGAAATTAACTCGAGAATAATAAGGGTTTTTAATAGACATGCTATAGCTCCGTGGCTATACATTGGGAAGGGAGTGTAATGATAATAAAGAACATTTTGAATTTGATGGAAATTGTATAAAACTATTTAATTTGTTGGTCAGATAGAAACTGATTTGAATCTTGATTTATAGTCTAATACTTAGTTAACCCATGCTAAAAGAGGTCGACACATGCGTGTCGACCTCTTTCATTGTAAAATCTAAAAATCTATTAATTCTTAAGCTTAGTGAACTTCAATGTTCGTACCTTCTGATTTTTCTTCTGTTGCCGTTGGCTCTGCAGCTTCAGTATGTTCAGCTTCTTCAGATTTGTCTGTACGTTCCACAGTAATTTTGCACTCAGTTAATAAAGCTGCAATCGCACCTACTGCAGCAAATATTGGTGCTAATACAACGCCGATTACTCCTAAAGTCACTGGAAAATTCATGATTTCTTTTCCGCCTTTATCAGTAATGGTAATTTTTGTCACATTGCCTTCAGCAATTAATTCCTTAATTCTCTTTAATAAGTTCTCTCCAGTTACGGTAAATGTTTCTTTAATTGACATAACTCTTTTGTTTTTATTTGTTTAATTTCTATATGCTTTCGCGTTTAATTGTATATCAAAGGTAAGCGAACAGCACATAACTTGGTGCGATAAATAGGTTAAGTCAATTTATTTTTCGGTGATTGACCGATTATTTTCGGTGAAAATACCTTAAAGATTTTTTATTTGAATAATTCTTGTAACAAAATTAGTGTCGCCATAGCCAAGACAAACCATCCGAAAGCTGGTTTTAACTTCTTACCATCTATTCTTTGGCTCATTTTAGCCCCGATTAGTATTCCGATAATGGCAATGGCTGATATCCCCAGCATAAATCCACAATTCATTCCCTCTACATCCATCTTGCCTAAAAATCCAATCAATGAATTTGCAGATATAATTAACAAGGATGTTCCTACAGCCTTTTTCATGCTCATTTGGCCGAAAATTATCAATGCTGGAATGATGAGAAAACCACCACCTGCACCTACCAACCCAGAAATTAGACCTACTGCTGTTCCCTGTATTAATAAGGGAAGAATACGAATAGGTTTTTCTTCCTGCGGAATCTCCTTGGATTTGATCATATTGTAAGATGCAAACAACATCAATCAGGCAAAAAATAACATAATGGCCATATTCTTGGTAACAACCATTCCCCCACCTTCAAATAATTCATCTGGAATAGCATTAATCAAATAATGTCGGGTAAGGAAAACTGTAATAATAGAAGGAATACCGAAATATAAGGCTGTGCGAAAATCTATAAGTTTATTCTTAAAATAGGGGATGGCACCCACCATACTTGTGCTGCCGACAACAAATAAGGAGTAACTCGTGGCCAGAAATGGCTCAACATGGAAAAGATATACCAACACAGGGACTGTCAATATGCTCCCTCCACCTCCAATTAGACCTAAAGAGATCCCTATTCCTATTGAAGCGATATATCCTATTAATTCCATCATGTCTTCTAAATTTAGGCACAAAATTGTAAGAAATGCTTTTTAGTTTTGGTTACATAGGTTACAGTAGGTAAAAATTATGATTTGAATCATATTTTGGTAACATAGGTTACCTAAGTGCCCTGTCCTAATCCTTAACTTTGCATAAAATTTATCACACTATGGAAATTATCTTGGGGCCGTGGCCTTGGTATGTGGGAGGGGCATTGGTCGCCTTGATCATGATTGCACTGGTTTTTTTAGGAAAGAGTTTCGGGTTTTCGTCAAACTTTAGAAATATCTGTTCCATGATGGGTGCTGGAAAGTCTTGTAGCTTTTTTGATTTTAACTGGAAAAGTCAAAGGTGGAACTTACTTTTTCTTGTAGGAGCTGTTATTGGCGGTTTGTTAGCGGCAAATTTCTTGTCAACCAATCAAGTTCCGGCAATTTCTGAAGAGACTGTAGCGCAGTTAAAATCGATGGGTTTTGAATCTGCAGGAGCTGCATTTGCACCAACCGAGTTATTCGGAAAGCTTTCTATTAAAAATGTGCTAATATTAGCAGTAGCGGGCCTATTAATTGGTTTTGGTACTCGGTATGCTGGTGGCTGTACCTCGGGACATGCCATTTCAGGACTTAGTAATTTGCAATGGCCATCCCTGGTTGCGGTTATTGGCTTTTTTATCGGTGGTCTTACCATGGTCCACGTTCTTTTCCCTTTAATATTCTAGACAATGAGACAATCTATTTATATCCTATTAGGGGTACTTTTTGGTATCGTTATGTACAAAGCTGAAGCAGCATCTTGGTTCAGAATTTATGAAATGTTCAATTTCCAATCTTTTCATATGTTTGGATTTATGGCAACTGCACTAGCCATCGGTGTTACAGCATTTTATTTTATCAAACGCAGCAATGCCAAGGATGCCAAAGGTCAACCCATTAGTATGGCCGAGAAAGCAAAATCAGTTCCTCGTTATCTCATTGGAGGAATCCTATTTGGCTTAGGATGGGCTTTAGCAGGCGCTTGTCCCGGACCTATATTCGTGCTTATTGGTGCAGGTATGTATCCCATGCTAATTGTGGCAGGATTTGCCATTCTAGGTACATATTTGTATGGTTTAATAAAGGATAAGCTGCCCCATTAATCTTGCGAACGTAACAAAAGTAACCGATATCAGATATTGTTCTGGGTAAATTTGTACTTTAAAAAAACGAATATGATACAAGTATTAGCATACAAAGAATTTCAGGCAAAAGTTAATTATGAGCCTGTGCAATTAATTGATGTACGATCTGCTGGAGAGTTTCAAGGCGGCACTATTAATGGCGCAATCTGCCTGGATGTAAACTCACCTGCATTTATTGAAAGAGTGAAGGATTTAATAAATTTGGATAAACCTATTTATGTTTTTTGTAGATCAGGAATGCGAAGCAATATGGCTGCAGGAATCTTAAATTCTTTGGGAGCAACAGAAATTTATGACTTAGAAGGTGGTTATATAAATTGGAAAAACCACCAATAACTCGTCTCAATTAAAATTAAATTTGTATTATTAAATCTAAAATAAGGAGAGAAATGTTTTTTCAACAAGTATACGACAAAACCCTTGCACAAGCGAGTTACTTTATAGGTTGTCAAGCTAAAAATGAAGCGATAGTTATTGATGCTCAACGCGATATCGATGTTTATTTGGAAATCGCCAAACAGAATAACATGACTATCACGCATATTACAGAGACCCACATTCATGCTGACTTTTTAGCTGGTTCGCGAGAACTTGCGGCAGCTACCGGCGCACAATTATACCTATCCGATGAAGGTGGTGATAATTGGCAATATGAGTTCCCTCATATCGGTCTTAAGGAAGGCGATAAAATCAACATAGGTAATTTGTCATTAGAGGTAATGCATACACCAGGACATACTCCTGAAAGCATCAGCTTCTTACTACGTGATCATCCTGCATCTGATGAGCCGGTGATGATATTTACTGGCGACTTTGTTTTTGTAGGTGATATTGGTCGTCCTGATTTGCTGGAGGAAGCAGCTGGAATGGTGGGCACGAAAGAATTAGGTGCGCAGCAGATGTTCCAATCCTTAAAGAAATTTACAGCATTACCTGATTTTATTCAAGTATGGCCTGGCCATGGTGCGGGCTCCGCTTGTGGTAAAGCTTTGGGCTCTGTACCTAGCAGTACTGTAGGATATGAGAAAATTAGAAATTGGGCATTCCAATTTGGCGATGATTATGAAGGTTTCAAAAATTACTTATTAAGTGATCAACCGGAAGCTCCTTATTACTTCGCGATGATGAAGAAGTTAAATAAGGTCGATCGTCCTCTTTTAGTTGAAGTACCGAAACATCCAACTATTTCTTGGACGGAAGCAGAAAAATTAAACGATGTAATTTTAGTGGATACCCGTCATAAAGATGAGTTTGCCCAAGGACATGTGGAAGGTTCCATCAATATTCAAAACAATAAGGCCTTGGCAAATTGGGCGGGTTGGGTGTTGAATTATGATGATCAGTTACTTGTTATCGCCGATGAAGGTGCGCAAGAAGAAATTACCCGTAAACTTATGCGAATTGGTTTGGATAATATTCAAGCCTTTGTGACAAACTTAGATGGTGCTAATTTGGTGAAAACAAAGATCGTTGATGCAGATACCGTTGAAGAATGGAAAGATAAGGAGGATACGGTATTATTGGATGTTCGTGGAAACTCCGAGTTTAAGGCTGAGCGTATTCCGGGTGCGGAACATCGTTTCATTGGAAAACTCATTAAAAATCTACCTACGGATATCAAAGATAAAAACATTATTATCCAATGCCAATCTGGTGACCGTGCAACCATCGCATACTCCTTCCTGGAGAAGAATGGTTTTGATAATCTTTACAATTATTCAGGTAGCTTTTTGGATTGGAAGAAAAACGGAAAAGCAACTGTAAAATAGTAAATTAGTATATGAGTTTGATAGAAACAGCATATACCGGGATATTAGAGCCCGCCTTAATCGAAGAGATTGAGGCGGTTGCTACTATAAAGTCTTTCGAAGTAGGTGATATAATTGTCGATATCGGGCAATATATCCGTTCTATGCCCTTGTTACTCACCGGAGCTATAAAGATCGTTCGAGAGGATGAAGATAGAGGAGAGGTGCTATTATACTACCTCGCGCAAGGCGAGACCTGTACCATGTCTATTGCATGTTGCATGGGAAATAAGAAAAGCGAAATCCGTGCGCAAGCTGAAATGCCAACAACGGTAGCTATGATTCCCAATAACTTCCTAAATGAATGGCTCGTTAAATATAATTCTTGGCGAAATTTTATATTGAATAGCTATTCCTCAAGAATGAATGAAATGTTAGGTGCGATTGATAATTTGGCATTTTCTAATATGGAAGAACGGATCATGAATTTTCTAAAAGAAAAGGTGCGTCTGACAAACGACCGAATATTGACCGTCACCCACCAAGATATCGCCATGGATTTAAATACCTCACGTGTGGTGGTTTCCAGGATACTCAAGAAACTCGAGAATGAAGACAAGATAGTCCTCTTGCGAAATGAAATACGAGTATTGGTCTAAAAGATCTTTTACAAATCGGTAAGAAAAAAAACTTTACCGATTTTTTTTTATCCAATACATAATCTAATCGTCAAAAAGTGAATACAATCCAATAAAATACCCTTACAATTTTTATTATTAGCTAATTAGCCTTAGTTTTGTAGCATGCTGGAAACCAATTTTAAGTCCATCCAACAATTTAGTATGCTAGCCAAGGTGCTAGGCATTGTACTATTGTTTGTGTTGACTTCCTGTCCGTTGAAAGCTTCTATTAAGCAGAGTCTCAATCCTGATTCCCACATCGAATTAAAGAACAATAAGATTCATCGTATAGATGCATCTGTTGATCAGATGGTGGATTTTTGTAGCTCAGCTATTGAACTTAACAACGGTACTCAGGCCGTCAGCGCGGAATTCCAATTCCAACCGCTCTTGCTGTCCTTTGGTTTCGTGTTCCTATTAGCGCTTTTCATTCCTCAAAAGGAAAGCATTTTTGTAAATTGGAATACGGCCAAGCTCAAAAGCAATCCTTCCCTAATTCAGATAAGAAGACTTAACCTGTAGACTTCCCCTAATTTATTTATTTGGCTTTACTTGAACATTTTCGCTCAAGTGACCCTGCAGTTCGTATACCTGTGTATGGAGGATTCCTATTGCCATGGAATCTAATAAACCCAAGTGTTATTTACTGCCTTCATCCTCAAAAGCCGGGATAAAAAATTAGTCTATTTATTTAATCTACAAGTTAAAAGACCTTTATGTTTTTATCAAAGAAACATTTCATAGGGCTATTATTGATCTTTATAAATCAAGTTGCTTTTGGGCAATCTTTACAAGATTTATGGGAAAAGACAGCCTCTCACTACAAAGGATTTGACCTTAAAAAGCAACAGATTCTTATGGCCAAACAAGATAGTTTGGACCGATTAATAAAATACCGACCGCAGGTTCAAGTACAAGCTCAACAAGGCTTAAGCTCCCTATCAGGAACCTCAGGTACATTCTTACCTCTTCCAGGTATAGTAAACAGTAATGGTAATGCTAGTAATAGCGATCCTATTTTCAACCATTTTCTGTCAAGTACGATGAATTGGGATATCGTTAATTTCGGGAAGAAGCAATTGGATAAAGAAATCGGGAGATCGCAAATCCAACAAAGCCAAACCGATCAACGCTTATTCGAAATACAAATTCAGCAGAAACTTGCTGAACGATATTTGAACTATCAATATTTACAGGTTCTTGAAGATTGGTTTAATAAACACAATGCTAGATACCAATCCATTTTGCAGTTGACAATAGGCTTGGCAAAGGCAGGTGTAAAACCTGGAGCTGACTCCTTATTAGCTCAATCTGCATTAAATCAGGTTCATAGTAATTTGACTCTTTTGGAAGGTCAGGCTGAAGGAGCGAAATTTCTCCTTCACGAATTTACAGGAGAAACTTTTCAAGAGTCCCCTTATAAAACTAATAGTCCTTTCTTAAGCTTGATCGATCATCAAGATTTAGGTGTGAATTTGCACCCGAAATTGCTCATCAAGGATGAAGAAGCCAATATGTTGGCCCTGCAAGAAAAGAAGTTAGCAAAGGGTAAATTACCGAGAATCATGCTTTTAGGTGGTTTAGCTAGTCGAAGTAGTTCAGTTAATTCTTCGGGTGTAGCCTTAACAGATTATGGTCAATTATATGACAATTTTGCCAACAACTATTATGTAGGATTAGGAATGACTTGGAGCCTGCAGGATTTGTGGCAATCCAATTCGAAACAACGCAGTAGCCAATTGCAGCAAAGAAATGTTAATCTAGAGAAAGAGATGATCAATAATGAACTTTCCAGTCAATTGCAGAATGTTCAAGCACAATTACATGCTGCAGTACGCGGTATCGATGCATCTAATAAAAGCCGTATAGAAGCAGAAGAAGCATACCAGCTTTATAAAGCGCGATATGAAGGCGGTTTGATCAATCTTTCTGAACTGTTGCAAGTGCAGGATGTACTGCTTCAGACTGAAAAACAAAATTTAAATGCCTACATGGATTATTGGAAGCTGTATGTAGTGTTAAGCTATCATCAGGCAGATTTTAATACCTTATTTCATCATTTTTAAGCAATAGACTATGAATTTAATCAGATTTGCACTACGCAAGCCTATTGCTATCATGATGTTTGTTTTAGCAATAGCCTATTTTTCTTGGCCTGTCATTAAAAAGGTCAAAGTTGATATTTTCCCGGAGATCGAATCTCCGGCCATGTACATTGCCATGCCATATGGTGGACTCTCACCTGCTTATATGGATGGTTTTATGGCCAATGAGTTTCAAAAAGTTCTACTCTTTGTTAACGGGGTTAAAGAATTGGATTTTAAGAGTGTACAAGGTTTAACCCTCATGAAGTTAAGCTTTTACCCCGGGACAGATATGTCTCAAGCATCGGCTGAGATTTCCATGCAGGTATCTCGAGCCATGGGCTTCTTGCCTGCAGGAGCAGTGCCGCCTATGGTGGTACGTTTTGATGCCAGTTCCTTACCTGTAGGTCAATTAGTCTTTGATTCGGATGTACATAGCGTTACGGAGTTACAGACGATGGCAATTACGAAGGTTAGGCCCATGTTTGTGAACATCCCAGGTATTACTGCTCCGGCGCCTTTTGGTGGTAATATGCGGAGTTTGGTGGTCAATATCGATCCCCAACGAATGAAAGCGAACGGCTTAAGTCCGGAAGAAATTACTTTGGCAATTACCAAGAACTCCATCCCTTCGCCAGCAGGAAACGTGCGGATAGGTGATAAGAATATGATGGCTCCTGTCAATTCCATTTCCTCAGGCGTAGAAGAGTTCTTACAGACACCCGTCAAGTCAGTAGATGGACGTACGGTATTAGTGGGGGATGTCGCATCCGTGATGGACGCAGCTGACCAAACAGTAGGTTATTCTATCATTAATGGCAAACGCTCAGTTTATCTTCCGATTATTAAGAAGCCCGATGCTTCAACTCTGGATGCCGTGGATAACCTGAAAAAGGCTTTGCCAATGTTAGAAAACTTACTGCCAGAAGGAGTGAAAATAAATTACGCCTTTGACCAATCGGTTTATATCCAACGCTCCTTAAGTAATTTGATCTTTGAAGGAGTCTTGGGGGCTTTACTGACCGGATTAATGGTGTTCCTGTTTTTACGAGATCCTCGGGGGGCTCTCATTGTAATACTCACCATCCCTATTGCTATTTTATCCAGTGTCATAACCTTGCACTTTTTTGGGCAAACTATCAATATTATGACGCTTTCCGGGTTAGCTTTGTCTATTGGTATTCTGGTTGATGAAGCGACGGTTACCATTGAGAATATTCACCAGCATATGGAGCTGGGAAAAGCAAAAGCCAGAGCTATCCTAGATGCTTTACTGGAAATATCTGCGGCCAAATTGCTTATTCTATTGAGTATTCTAGCGGTATTGACGCCGGCTTTTATGATGGAAGGGATACCACGTGATATGTTTATGCCGCTTTCCATGGCAGTAGCTTTTGCCATGATAGCCTCTTTTATTGCTTCTCAAACCTTTGTGCCCATTATGGCGAATTGGATAATGAAGCATAAACATAGACCTAAAGGAAAGCCGAAGAAATCATTTAAAGATCGTATTTCAACAAAGTATGTCTTCAATTTGCGTAATCGTTTTTCCAAATCAAAAACATTCACTTTTAGTTATTTGATCGTGGCCAGCATTCTGGTTTTCCTGACTATTGGTTTTATAGGAACTGAAATCATGCCGAAATCAGAAGGAGGGGACTTTCAGCTTCGCTTGCGAATGCCGGATGGAACCCGCCTGGAGAGGACAGAAGAGACGGTTAAGGCATTAACAAAATCCTTACAGGCAGAATTACCAAATGAAAGTGTGAAAATCAGTTCGGCATTTGTTGGAATGCATCCTTCTGCGAATCCGATTAATCCTATTTTCTTGTTTACCTCCAGTACTGGAGAGGCAGTCCTTCAATTATCATTAGATAAGAAGAAGTTAGGAATGAATACCGATGGGTTCAAAGAGTTTGTCCGAGACCATATCACCAAAAAATATCCGGAATTGCTTTATAATTTCGAACCCATCGAGTTGATGGAGAAAATCATCAGCCAAGGTTCAATGACACCAGTAGAGGTAAAAGTGAGTGCCCCACAATTGAAGGATGCAGTAAAACATGCCGAGAAAATAAAGGCGGAGATGGCGAGCTATCCATTTGTTCGAGATCTTCAGATCGCAGAACCATTGAAATATCCTACTATAGATATTCAAATTGATCGTCGCCGTTTAGCTGAATTTGGCTTGACGGTACAAGAGGTCTCCAAGAATATATCCGCAACCACTTCTTCAACTCGTTTTACGGACAAAAACCTGTGGGTAGATCCTAAATCAGGTCTTGTCTTTCAGGTTCAGGTACAAGTTCCAGAAAATCTGACACAATCTATTGAGGATATAAAGGCTATTCCTGTGAAAAAGGGAAGTAGTTTTCCCTTATTGGAAGATATCGCAAGCATCAGTTATAAAGATGCACCAGCTCAGGTTAATCGCCGTGGACCAAATCGATATGTTAGTATTATCGCAGATGTACACGAGAAAGATTTAGGTGCTGCCAATAAGATGTTGGATCAAGTGTTAGAGAAAGTAGGCGAGGCTCCTAAAGGTATCCGTGTTTGGAAGGAAGGATCCTTGGTTCTTTTGGAGGAAACATTGATTGGTCTTCTTTCTGGATTGTCCATTGCTATCGTTGTTATCTTCTTTATGATGTCTGCATATTACCAGTCGCTCCGTATTTCCATTGTGATTTTATCGGTGGTTCCAGCAGTGATTGCAGGTAGTGGAATCATGCTGTGGATTGGTGGTAGTACATTGAATTTGCAATCCTACATGGGTATGATTATGTCCATAGGGGTATCGATTTCCAATGCAGTTCTCTTGATTAATCAGGCTGAATGGTATCGAAAGAAGATAGGTTTAACAGCTTCTCGTTCAGCATTGGTTGCTGCCAAATCCAGGTTCAGACCTATTTTAATGACAGCCATGGCCATGTTGGCTGGTATGCTTCCAATTGCTTTAGGTATGGGTGAAGGAGGAGAACAAGTGGCTCCTTTAGGCCAAGCCGTTATGGGAGGGTTAATAAGCTCTACGGCTACTATTCTACTAATCGTACCATTAATTTTCGGACTTATTATGAAAAAAGCTGCTCAAACGGAACCTTCATTGGATCCTGATGATGTGGCAAGTAAATTCTATCAACAATAAAATCAACAATGAAAATATTAACATTATTTGCGGCTGTAGTCTTCTTGGCAGGATGTCAAGCGAACAGCAAGGAAAGCGATAAAAAGGAAAGTGGGGAAAAAGGTACTTCTTCAATTCAGGTTCAGGTGGTTCAACCTCTAGAACAACAACCTACTTATGACTTGAAACTTCCAGGTGAACTTCATCCTTATGAAAGTCTGGATGTCTATGCCAAGGTTAAGGGTTTTGTAAAAAGGATCCATGTCGATGTTGGCGATGAAGTAAGAACGGGTCAGGTATTGGCGGTGTTAGAAGCGCCAGAGATGGATATTCAATCAACGGCAGATCAAGCCAAATCACAGCAACTGGATGCCAATTATGTGGTGAGTAAAAGACGATATAATCGATTACAACAGGTACAGGATAAAAATGTAGGTGCAGTGTCTGAGTTGGAATTGGAACAAGCTTATGGAGCCATGTTGCGTGACAGTGCAGCATTACAAGAAAGCCGATACTCACATAAAAAGACCAACCAATTGAAGGAGTATCTTTTAATTCGTGCACCATTTTCAGGTATCATCACGGCTAGAAATTTTGCTGTTGGTGCTTTAATCGGAGATACAGGATTACCATTCTTTAGATTAGTCGAGAATAAG
Source organism: Sphingobacterium kyonggiense (assembly GCF_039536825.1). Classification (NCBI taxonomy): domain Bacteria; kingdom Pseudomonadati; phylum Bacteroidota; class Sphingobacteriia; order Sphingobacteriales; family Sphingobacteriaceae; genus Sphingobacterium; species Sphingobacterium kyonggiense. Next base: position 196,123 of record NZ_BAAAZI010000007.1, on the reverse strand, counting down.
CGCCTTAAATTAAAAGTGACTGTCCCGGAAGTACATGCACAGTCTGTTTCGGATAATACCATAGCTGCATTTACAGTCTTAAGCAAGCCCGGTACAAATTATGAAGCTAAATTAAAACGTAATGCCAAAGTAATTGATCCCGTAACGCGTGCACTAGCCTTGGAATTTGATGTTCCTAATGCAAAAGAAGAATTAAATGGTGGTGATTATACCGATGTACAGTTAAAATTAAAACGTGATCATCCCACTTTGTTTGTCCCAACCTCATCCGTAATACAGAGCCAATCGGGTATTTTTGTCTTAAGGGTAATCGATGGCAAGGAAATTGAACGTGTTCCTGTGAAATTAGGACAACAAACCGCAGAGTTAACTGAGGTTTTTGGATCGCTTCAACCCCAAGATCAGATTGTGAAAAAGGCATCTGAAGAAATAAATAATGGTCAAATAGTTCAAATTGTAAAATAATCTATAGAAATTTAGCATATGAAAAAGATGAGTTTAACCTTAGGTCTAATCGCTGCAGCTATCCTGACCTGGTCATGTGGTAATAACCAACCTAAAAACGAAGGTGAAAAACCGAAAGAGCAACAAGAAACTACGCAGGCAAACCCACAGGAAGCTGTTGATAAAGGTTTGAATGCTAGTTTTAAAGATATCAATGGAAAAACGGTTTCCTTGGCAAATCTAAAAGGAAAGGTTGTCGTTATGAACTTTTGGGCGACATGGTGTCCGCCATGTATTAAAGAATTACCATCCTTGCAAAAGCTCTCAAATGAATTAGCCAATGAAAAGGATATCGTGTTTATGGCAATTGAAGTGGATCAAGATATTGAGAAAGCGGCTCAATTCATGGCGAAAAACAAATACACTTTACCTTTGTTTACCCTAGACTCCCAACTTCCTGAAGAATTGGCGAGTAACTCCATCCCTGTGACCGTAATTTTAGCTAAAAATGGCGATATCGTAGGGAAACAAGTTGGTATGATGGATTTCGGTTCTGAAAAACTAAAACAAGGACTTATCGACCTGACTAAGGAGAACAATAAATAAAAGCATGAAAAAATTACTCGTAATTATGGTATTGATGGGAGGATTATATGCTAATGAGGGGCATGCTCAAGATAAAGAGCAACTTCTAGCAGAAAACAAAAACTATACGGGTGCTACGGCATCGGAGGATCATTATAAGGCAGTTTATCAATTGGATACGGATAATCCAGATATCGTAAAAAAAACCTTTCGTAATATCAATAATCTGTTGAAAGACACTCGATTAAAGGATAAATTAGAAGTTGAACTGGTTACTTTCTCGGGGGGTACAGAAGTTATGCTGAAAAAAAATCCTTACGAAGAACAGTTGAAAGATTTAATTGCAAAAGGTGTACGTGTCGTTCAATGCCTAAATTCTTTGGAAGAACGAAAATATACTAATGATCAATTGTGGGATTTTATTGGTTATACCCCAAGTGGTAATGGTGAATTGATTATCCTTAACAAGCAAGGATGGTCAATCGTTAAACCCTAATACCAATGTAAATTCTCCAAATTACTTTCGTTTATATTAACTAAAGATTTTAAGCTGCTTTTACGAAAAACAATTATTGTTGTTCATAAAAGCAGCTTTTTATTTTACTAGAAACGCTGGAATAACAATAGCACAACAGCATTCCTGCTTCCCCATCCTAATTTTTATTTGCCATTTATCTTTCCTGAGAGAACCAAGTTCCAAGTTGAGAAATCTAATGCACTCCACTTTTATTTGATTCGCATTTAGTAGGGGATTGGGATGATTTTGGTTAGGGTTGAGTTCGAGAACCCTAAGGAATTTCCTAGGATCTGATAGGGATCTTCTTCGGATCTCGTTCGCTTCTAACCGAACGAGATCCGAACAAGTTCCGAACAAGTTCCGAAGGAGATCCGAAAGAGTACCAAAGAAAACCCCATTGGAATAGTATTTAGTATGGAGTAATGAGTATAAAGACAACAGACAAAAGCGAGCATAAAGTGGAAAGGAAAAAGTAGAACTTGTAAAGGGAAAAAGGGAAAAGTAGAAAGGTTTACCAGCTAAGATCGATATGGAGATCGCCAAAAAATATTGTTGTTTTCTAGGAGGTATTTGCGGGGAGATTAATTTGTTTAAAGGATGGAGCAAATTGATTTTGATAAATCCATTTTTATCACCACGCTTGTTTTCACGGGTGCTGTAGGGTACATCTGACCGAAAATTGAATGAATTAATCTTACTTTAATAAAATTTTTACATTTTTCTAACATAATCAGCTAAAGTAGGCAATACGTTAATAATCCCTTAACATTACGTTAATCTTGGTTTTTCATTTTTGTGGAGATGAGAAAATACAGTTTTCACTTTGGGGCATTTTTATGTCTGACTACGATTTTGCTGTTTTCTAGTTGCAGCAATAATACGAATTCCATCAAGATGAAGGGCTCCGATACGGAGGTTAACTTGGCGGTCAATCTGGCGGAGCGTTTCACGAAATTGGATCCTAACTTTAACATTGCCATTTCTGGTGGTGGTTCAGGTTTAGGGATTACCTCATTAATGAATGGACAAGCAGATATTGCCAATTCCTCGAGACCGCTTTCCGATGAGGAAAAGGAACAATTTAAAGCGTTGAATATTGATGTGAAGACGGTTGTATTTGCAGAAGATGCCACGGCTTTTGTTGTTCATAAAGATTTGCCTTTGGAGGAGATTGATGTAGAGACCTTGGGAAAGATTCTGTCTGGGGAGATTAAGAATTGGTCAGAAGTAGCCAATTTTGAGTTACCTATTAATATTTATGGTCGTCAGAGCAGTTCTGGTACCCATTCATTTGTAAAGAAGAAATTAAAGATTGAGTTTTCAAATACAGCCAAAGAGATGACTGGAAATGCACAGATCTTGGAGGGTGTGAAGGCTGATAAAACTGGATTAGGCTATGTTGGAGCTGGTTATGTAGCGCATGACCCTTCTGCTAGTCAAGGTGTAAAAATATTAAAGATTAAGGAGAATGATGCCATTGGCCCTGTCTCTCCACTTGATCAAACTGCAATAAATAAAGGGATTTACTTTTTCCAACGCCCGCTCTATCAATTCATTCTTGCTAAATCTTGGGAGAAAGTACGTCCTTTTATCAATTTCGAACGCAGTGACCTTGGTCGCAAATTGATTTCTGACCATGGCTATTACATCTTAGAAAACCAAAAAAATGAAATATAAGTCAAGATTAACCTTGGATGTTGTTTTTAAGTATATTTTTAAAGCAACAGGATTATTGGTATTGGCACTTTTAGGCGGGATTTTAGCGATGTTACTTTACAACTCTATTTCTTTCTTTTTAGATGTTAAGCCATTGGATTTTATAACCGGTATGGAATGGAATCCTACGGGCAAGATTCCAAAATATGGAATGGTGCCATTGATTCTAAGTACCACGATAGTAACCCTGGGAGCAATGGTAATTGCTATACCTCTAGGTATTGGTACTGCAGCTTTTATCGCTGATTATGCTAGTCCGCGTCTGAAAAACATTCTGAAGCCTACAATTGAAATGCTTGCAGCTATTCCTTCGGTTGTAATCGGTTTCTTAGGAATTGTTGTTGTGAGCCCTGGGATTGCAAATATGGCGGATCTTTCGAATGGATTAAACGCCTTGAATGGAGCTATCCTATTGGCAGTAATGGCCTTGCCGACCATTATCACGGTGGCAGAGGATGCTATTCATGCTGTTCCTAAGACGTATAAGGAGGCGAGTTTCGCTGTTGGAGCAACCAAATGGGAAACCTTGATTAAGGTGGTTATTCCTGCAGCTGCGCCCGGTATTATTGCTGCGGTCATGCTTGGTGTTGGACGTGCCATTGGTGAAACCATGACCGTATTAATGGCAACTGGAAACGCCTCTATCTTACCTACGAGTATGTTTGACTCGGTTAAAACCATGACGGCTACAATCGCCATCGAGATGGGTGAAGTTCCATATCAAACAACTCATTACTTTGCTCTTTATGCTATTGCAACGGTGTTATTCCTAATGACACTGGGTGCAAATATGTTGGGTGAATATTTTATTAACCGCTTTAGAAAATACCATGCGCAATAAAACTTTTAGGTTCTCGAGTATTATCGAATGGGGAACCTTACTGTTAAGTACTCTATTAGTCTGTTTCTTTTTAGTTGTTGTACTTTGGGAAATTATTTCCAAAGGTTCAGCAGTCATCTCTTGGGATTTTGTAACCAAGGTTCCATCGGATGGAATGACCAGAGGAGGTATCATTACGCCAATTATTGGTACAGTATTGCTGACCTTAATTACTTCTATTTTTGCCATTCCATTTGGCGTTTGTTGTGCAATTTATTTACAGGAATATGCGGAGGACAGCTGGTTGACACGGACGATTAGAGCATCCATTCGTAACCTTTCCGGAGTACCTTCCATTATCTATGGTTTATTTGGTTTGGCTTTGTTCGTTCAAGCCCTACAATTTGGAACCTCCTTAGTTGCGGCAGGTCTGACTTTGGGTCTATTGTCTTTGCCTTATATTATTACAACAACAGAGGAAGCATTGATGCGTATTCCAAACAGTACGCGTGAGGCTGCATTAGCCGTAGGCGCAACAAAGTTTGAGACCATTAAAGATGTGATTATTCCTTCTGCGATGTCTGGTATCCTGACAGGGGTTGTATTAACGCTTTCGAGAGCTGCCGGTGAAACAGCACCGATACTCTTTACGGGTGCGGCATTTTACATCAATGGCACTAGTGGATTTATAAATCAGGAATTTATGGCCTTGCCATATCACTTATATATGCTTTCTACACAGCACCAATCGATCGAAGAAGTTCGACCAATTGCTTACGGAACTGCATTAGTATTAATCATTGTCGTATTCCTATTGAATCTCACCGCATTTTACATTCGTTACAAGTACAGAAAAAATGAAAACTAAGCTATCTGCCGAGAATTTAAATATTAGTTTTGGACCGAAACATGTCCTAAATAACATCAATGTTCAGTTTGCTGAAAATGAAATCACCGCATTAATTGGTCCTTCAGGTTGTGGAAAAAGTACGCTTTTGCGTTCTTTTAACCGCATGCATGATTTATCTCCGGATGCGAAAATTGATGGGAAATTACAGTTAGAGGATCTGGATCTGTATTCTAGAACGGTTCCTGTTACAGAGATTAGAAAACGTATTGGAATGGTTTTTCAGAAAGCTAATCCTTTCCCGAAAAGTATTTATGATAATATTGCTTACGGTTTAAAGATCAATAATTTACCTCACGATAAAACCATCATTGAGAAGGCATTACGTGAAGCATTCTTATGGGAAGAGGTTAAAAATGATCTTAAGATGCCTGCAACACGTCTTTCAGGTGGACAGCAGCAACGTCTATGTATCGCTCGTGCCGTAGCATTACGTCCAGAGGTGATTTTAATGGATGAGCCGTGTTCAGCATTAGATCCGGTAAGTACCTTGAAAATTGAGGATTTAATCATGCATCTGAAAGAGAAATATACCATCGTTATTGTGACGCATAATATGCAACAAGCACAACGTATTGCCGATAAGACAGTATTCATGTATTTAGGGGAAGTGAAAGAAGAAGGACCAACCAAGCAATTGTTTACTAATCCGGTAAATGAAATGACTGCTAATTATATTAATGGTCAGTTTGGGTAAGGGGAGACCTGGGCCCTGCGGGCGGTATTTAGTATTTAGTACAGAGTAATTAGACCTATTGGCGAATTAGTTTTTATAGATCTTTATAAACGGTCGAAGCATGCTTCGACCGCTGTAAATCTTTCCCTCATTTATATCTCACTTCTCACATCTCAAATCTAATAGCGCAGCGGTCCCCAATCTATTCCACCACCTTCCCAGGCATTACCTTATAGGTTGGGTCTTCTTGGATATTGACTTCAATAAGGCCTTTGGCATTTTGGAGGAGTTTGATGGAGTCTTCGCTTAGGTGTCGGAGCACAACGGTTTTCCCTATTTGCGCATATTTATTGCTGATTTTATGTAAGGCATCGATGGCAGACATGTCGACCACTCGTGATTCCTTAAGGTCGATGATAATACGCTCTGGATCTTCTTTCGGTGTGAATTTGTCCAAGAAATGACTGCTGGAGCCAAAGAATAGTGGGCCATAGATTTCATAGATTTTATTTCCAAATTCATCTTCTGATTTTCTTGCTCGGATGCGGACAGCACTGTCCCAAGCGAAAACAAGTGCGGAGACTATTACTCCGGCAAAGACTGCAAGTGCTAGATTATGAAGTACCACAGTAATCCCTGCCACTAAGACCCCTACAAACATATCGGATTTTGGCATTTTATTGAACATCCGTAGAAATCCCCATTTGAAGGTAGTTATGGCAACAATCATCATAACCCCGACTAAAGCAGCCATGGGTATGAGTTCAATGAATGGTGCAGCAATTAAAATGACGAATAATATGGTTATGGCTCCGATGAAGGATGATAATCGTGTTCTAGCACCTGCGGAGATGTTGACAAGCGTCTGTGCTACCATGGCGCAACCACCCATTCCGGCGAAAAAGCCATTGATGATATTGGCGGTTCCTTGGGCAATGGATTCTTTATTGGAACTCCCTTTGCTGTTAGTCAGCTCATCGACCATACTTAAGGTCAGGAGTGATTCAATCAAACCTACTGCTGCCATAACTAAAGCATAGGGAAATATAATACTTAATGTTTCCCAGGTGAATGGCACATGGGGTATATGAAAGCTGGGGAAAGACCCAGAAACGGAGGCAATATCCATTACTTTCTTTGTTTCAATTCCTGTAAATTGAACGAGCGCAAAAACAACTAAGATAGCGATCAAAGAAGAAGGGATAGCCTTGCTGATTTTAGGGACGATAAGTACTAAAGCAATGGTTAAGGCTGTTAGGCCTAGCATAATGAATAACGGAACTCCAGCCATCCATTGCATAACCCCATGAACAGGAACTTTAAACTGTTCCATTTGAGCCATAAAGATGACTATTGCCAATCCATTTAAGAATCCAAACATGACGGGTTGTGGGATAAGTCGAACAAATTTTCCAAGTCGGAAGGCACCTACTAATATTTGAAATATGCCTGCAAGAGCGACCGCTGCAAAAAGATATTCTACCCCATGTTGGGCAGCTAAGGCGATTAATACAATGACCGTAGCACCAGCCCCTCCAGAAACCATTCCTGGTCGTCCTCCAAGGATAGAAGTAATCAAGCCCATTAAAAATGCAGCGTATAAGCCAGTGATGGGTGATAAGCCTGCAAGTATAGCGAAGGAAAGTGATTCGGGAATCATGGTCATGGCAACCGTAAGTCCGGCAAGGATTTCCGTTTTATAATTGATATTTTTAGGTATGTCTAATTGAAAAATTGCCATGTGCTCTAATTTGTTGCAAATATACCTAGAAGAAGAAGTTTCACAAGAATAAACAGAAATTGAATCGAAAGTGTGAAATGAGCGGTGTTTTTGAAAATCAGAGTGTTAAATAATTAATAATATTAATGTATAATAAAAATATTACTTATTTTAGTCTTAAATAATCACAGATATGAAAAAAACGATCGCAGTATTAATGGTTTCTTCCCTAGCTTTTATGAGCTGTATGAACCAGCAGAAAACAAATTCAGCCGATGCTGAATCGACCAAAGTAACCGTTGAGTTCGTGGGTAATTCAAATGGTGAGATCAAGAATAAGGCAGGAAAGGCTATTCTATTTGCTGTTCCTGATCAAGTTGCAGATGTTCCTGCTACCGAGGTGGCGAGTGTGAACTTTGAAACCAGGAGTCTACCATTTACCGTGAATTTTGATTTGCCTGCGAATCATAAATCATTAATTAAACCAGAGGTAAAGGATACGGATAGGGTTCATTATTATGTTTCTTTAGATTGGGATTCTGATGGTAATGGTACTGTGGATTCTACAGATGTAGTGATAGATTACGATCAAGCATTTCCAACAGTAGACATTGGCAGTGCTACCTCAAGAGTTATGTTGAAATAGTTGTCTCAAAATGTAATATACATGCAGGCGTTCGGTTTATCCTTACGCCTGTTTTTTTTATTTTACTACAATAATCCTTTTAGATGTTGCCAAACATTATCCGCAAGTATATGTTGGCCCTCAGCTGTAGGATGTACCGCATCTTGTTGATTAAGTTTGCTAATGCCAGCCACACCGTCTAATAAAAATGGAACAAGAGTCATATTCTTTTCCTTTGCAAGTCTTGGGAAGATATCCTCAAATTGCTTAAAGTAAGTGTCGCCCATACTAGGCGGAACCTTCATACCAGCTAAAACAAGTTTACAATCAGGGTAAGCGGCTTTAACCTTATCGACAATAGTCGCGAGGTTGTTGTAGGTGCTTGTAGGAGCTATGCCTCTTAATCCATCATTTGCGCCTAATTCGAGAATAAAAATATCGATTGGCTGTTTGAGTAACCAATCAATTCTATCTTTACCACCAGCACTTGTTTCACCGCTCAATCCAGCATTTATACAAGTATAACCTAATGACAAGGAATCGATCCGTTGTTGAATAAGGTTAGGGAAGGCTTCTTCTTGATTTTTAAGTCCAAGGCCTGCTGTGAGACTATTTCCGAAGAATAATATGTTCTTTGTGCTATCCTTGGCATTGGAAGTACTTTCAGGAACTGAATCCTGTGCTACATCGTTGCTATTGTTTGTGGGGTTCCCGCAATAGGTAAATAATATGAATGTAAAACAAATCAAGAAGGGTACTGCAATCTTTTTCATTCTTCTAATTTATTGAAAAATTGCATTACATTTATTGTTTATGGCAACAAAGATTCTGCAAGTATCCCATGTTTCGAAGCAATTTATGTTAGGTGGGACATCAATTCCGGTTTTACAGGATATTAATTTTGAAATAGAGGAGGGAGCTACTGTATCCATCGTGGGACCTTCAGGAAGTGGGAAGACAACTTTGCTCGGTCTTTGTGCGGGCTTGGATCAACCATCCTCCGGAACAATTCATTTAAATGGTATTCAATTAACAGGTTTGAATGAGGACAAATTAGCTACTATCCGTAATGAACATGTAGGATTTGTGTTTCAAAATTTTCAACTACTACCCACATTAACAGCTTTGGAGAATGTATTAGTGCCTTTAGAATTACGTGGTATAAAAGTACAAGAACAGACTGCAAAGGCTTTATTAGAACGCGTTGGTTTAGGCCATCGATCAGGTCATTATCCTTCTCAACTATCTGGAGGGGAGCAACAGCGTGTCTCAATAGCAAGGGCATTTGCCAATAAACCTAAAATATTGTTTGCGGATGAGCCTACCGGTAATTTGGATGCTGAAACAAGTCAAAGCATTGAGGATATGATTTTTGAATTGAATAGGGAGTCCGGAACTACCTTAGTGATAGTAACGCATGATTTGGATTTGGCAGCCAAGACGCAACAGATTATTCCAATAAAAGGAGGAAGAATTGCATGAACTGGCGATGGATTTTCTTAATGGCCTGGCGTGATAGCCGCAAAAATAGGGGTCGATTATTTTTATTTATTTCTTCTATTATTCTCGGTATAGCCTCCTTGGTGGCTATGAATTCTTTTAATGAAAATCTTAAAAAGGATATTGACCAACAAGCTGCTCAGTTAATAGGTGCTGATTTAGAACTGGAGAGCCGAAAACAACCGACTGAAGAGGCAATGAAGTTTATTGATTCGCTTAAATCGTTAAGTGAAGACTTTGCCAGAGAAGAGCGCTTTATGTCCATGATTCAATTTGAGAAGTCTGGAGGCTCTCGCTTTGTTCAGGTAAGAGCTGTAGATGGGCAATTCCCTTTTTACGGTGAAGTTCAAACTAGACCTAAGGGTTCTTATGCTGCCTTTGGAAAGAAACAAGGATTATATATTGAAAATGCGGTATTGCTCCAATTTCAAGAACAGGTCGGTAATCTAGCTCGTTTAGGGAAAAGTAGCTTTCCAATATTGGGTAGCATACATGCACAACCTGGACAGACTGCCTTGGCAAGTAGTATGGCGCCAAGCGTTTTTGTACCTCTGGATCAATTATCAGAATCGGGTTTAAGACAGGTTGGTAGTCGAATAGAATATCATTATTATTTCAAATTGCCGACAAACTTTGGCATTGATAAAAAAATGGAGCAATGGAAGGATCGATTAACACTTTTACAGTTAAGAGGGTCGACCATACAAAGTACGAAGGAGAATACAGGTAGATCTTTTGCCGACATGTCAAGTTTTATGGAATTGGTAGGTTTCGTAGCCTTATTGTTATGTTGTATCGGGGTTTCTAGTTCTGTTCAGATTTATGTGCGCGAGAAATTACTTTCTGTAGCCATCTTGCGCTGTTTGGGAGCGAAGGCTAAACAGGCATTTTTTATTTTCTTAATTCAATTTGCAGGTATTGGTTTATTAGGTGGGCTGATAGGATCAATTTTAGGAGCATTGGTGCAATATCTTATTCCATTGGTATTGCAGGATGTGTTGCCTGTTGAACTTTCCACCTCCATATCTTGGACCTCAATCTTACAAGGGGTAAGCCTAGGATTAGTTATAGCAGTTTTATTTGCTTTAGCCCCTTTGTTATCTGTACGTGATGTAACGCCTTTGAACTCCTTACGGATGAATGATCAAGATGCTAAGAAAAAACTAGATCGTTGGGTCATTTTAATTTATGCTTCCATATTAGGCTTTATCCTTCTTTTTGCTAGAATGCAAATGGATAATTGGATGCAAACTTTGGCTTTTACATTTGGTTTACTTCTGGTTTTCTTTTTACTATTTGGCGTAGCTAAAGCTTTTACATTTTTAATACGCCGTTATTTCCCGAAGAATTGGTCATATGTCTGGAGGCAAGGTTTATCGAATTTGTATAGACCAAACAACCAAACTGTTATTCTATTGGTTTCCATCGGATTGGGTACAGCTTTAATAGCTACCTTGTTTTTAGTACAAGACATGCTGATGAAGCGAGTTGCTCTTTCTGCTGAAGAAAATAATGCAAACATGTTGATGTTTGATATTCAACCTTCCCAAAGAGACTCTTTAAAGCTATTGGCTCATCAAGAAGGATATGAAATTGTGGAAGATGTACCGATTGTAACCATGCAATTGGAGAATATAAATGGTGTTACCTTAAAAGATGTAGTTGCTGATTCAACGATTGAGCAATCAGGTCGAGCTTTTCGTGGTGAAATACGTGCTACTTATAGGGATAGTTTGAGTAAATCAGAGCAAGTAGTTTCTGGAAAATGGATTGGAAAGGTTGCTGCGAATGATACAGCTTCTGTTTCCCTGGATGAGAATTACGCAGAAAACATTAAAGCAAAAGTTGGCGATAAAATACTTTTTAATGTTCAAGGGGTATTGATTCCTGCAAAGGTAAGTAGTATTCGTCAAGTGGATTGGAATAGGTTTCAGTCGAATTTTAGGGTGGTATTTGCTAAGGGAAGTATCGATCAGGCTCCTCAGTTTTATTTGATGATGACTAAGGTTGAAGGTGAAGCAAAATCTGTTGCATTCCAACAAAGGATAGTGACTGATTTTCCCAATGTGTCTGTCTTAGACATGAATGCTGTTTTGACTATTCTAAATGATATATTGAATAAGATAGGCTTTATCATTCAGTTTATTGGTGGTTTTAGCATCTTGACTGGTATAATTGTATTAATAGCCTCCGTTCGAATTAGTAAATTTCAACGAATTAAAGAGAATGTATTATTGCGTACGTTAGGTGCAAGCAGGAAGCAGATTTATTGGATTACCATTGCCGAGTATTTATTCTTAGGCCTTTTAGCAGCATGTACAGGGATTGTCATTGCCTTAATGGCAAGTAATCTATTAGCCATATTTGTCTTTAAGACGAGTTTCATCCCAGACTTTATGTTTCTTACCTTACTTATTTTCTTAGTTAGCATTTTAACCGTGGCAGTAGGATTAATTAATAGCCTTTCGGTATTAAATAAATCACCATTAGAGGCGCTTCGAAGAGATTAATAGAAACTTATTCAAAATAAAAAGCTCCAAGGTTTTAATCATGGAGCTTTATTATTTAAATGGCAATGTAGATTTCCAATTTAGCCTGATCGGGTTGATTGGACTCTTCATAATAGACTTCGAAGTCAACGGTATATCTTCTTTTTAAGTCGCTCTGCCAGATTTCATTCCATGCATTACCTATTATTTCACCCGATAGTCCTTGCTCCACTTTTTTGACAAAATAATCTGAAGCGGGAACTAGTAAGCTGTGCATACCTTCAGGTATTTCATCTAAACTATTTACCTTACATCCTAAAAAACAGGTGTATGGCGCTTGCCAATCGGATTCATAATCAGTATATGCACAGTATATGTTTTGATCTACCTTGTTAGGGATAATATTTGGCATATCGGCTTGCATAAATTGTTCCCATAAAGCTGGGATATCTTTCATGGCTTGACCGTTTTGATTTGAAGTCTGGATCTTAATCCCGATCAAATAAAATTCAGGTAATCTAGTGTTGTTCATAATTCTATATTTTATGATTCAAAGGTATAGTCTGCAATGACAACCTATTGTCAACAATAAAACCTTATAAAAATTTTATATGCTTATGGTTGGAAAATTAACAGTACGAAAATCACAAACAACATCAATTGCATGACACCAAAGATAGGGCTGGTTCTTTTACCTTGAAAAGTAAATAAGCTAAGCACCAAAGTGATGATAAAGAGGATTGTTTCCTGACCGGTCATACCAAATTGTACGGTTTTATTAGCTAACAATCCGATGGTAAGCACACAAGGAACTGTTAATCCCACAGTAGATACAAAAGCACCATGACATAGATTAATAGCACGTTGGAATTCATTGTTCAAAGCTGCTTTTACAGCAGTAATTGATTCTGGTGTAAATACAATTATGGCAATTAATACTCCACCTAATTGGGTTGGTAAGTTCATGCTTGTAATACCAAAATCGACCAAACTAGCTAAATTATGTGATAATAAAACGATTGGTAATATCCAAAATAACAAGATTACTGTTCTGCTTAATAACTCAGCCTTTGAAATTTTATCTTCAGCATTTGCTTCTAGAGCTTGAGCTGCTTTAGCTTCCTTAAATGTGATTTCCATGCTACCAACAGCAGGTTGCATATAAAGATGTCTGTAGCCTTTCATTTGAAAAACTAAAAAGACAGTATAAACGACAACAACAGCTAATGAAATACTGATTGCCTGTACTTGACTAAATTCACCATTCCCTTGTCCAACAATGTAATTGGGAAGCATCATAGCAATACCTGCCAACATGATAATCATACCATGATAGGTTAGTGAGCCTGGTGCATTGTATTCTTGTTCACCATATTTTAGTCCACCCAAAAGTAAACAGAGTCCAGTTACCAGGTTCATGATGATCATCATGACAGAAAAGATGGAATCCTTTCCAATAGTTGGAGCCTCTGTAGGGCCGAACATCATAGCTGCGATCAAAATAACCTCAATGGAAACAATGGATAAAGTTAGGATCAATGTACCATAAGGTTCACCAAGCTTATGCGCCAATACATCCGCCTCTTTTACAACAGCAAAGGCAGCAGTAATGATGGTTCCTAATACAATAAGGAATAGGGTAATAGCAATGATAGGTTGGCTGTAAAGACCTGTTATCTGCTTAGAGAAGAACATAAAGATCATGACCATGATCCATACAGCGATTAATTTTAATGTCGAAATTCTAGAAATGTACTTTTTCATGTTTCTTGTTTAAAAAGGCGCTGCCCTAAAAATAGATTGGACATTTTAGGGCAGCAGCATGTTATTACTTTGAATGCGACACAAAAATCCGCTATTCACTGCTTATAATCTTTTACATATGTTAAAAAATAAATCGATAAATACTTAATTATCTAATTGTTAAATAGGATTTTGTATTTCGGGTATATTAGTATCTTCATTTCTAGCCGCAGTAACACGATAGACTTGATGACTTCCGAGTTCACCCTCGTAAGGTTTTATTAAATTTTGAATTCGTTCTTTAGAATCTGCAAATAACCATTCATCTTGTTTTTCCTCAGGAATAATAAGAGGCATTCTTTTCTTGACATTATGGATTTCTTCCAATAAAGGATTTGCAGGTGTGGTAATGATGGAAAAGGTAGGATAGGTTTCACCAGTTTGTTGATCTAAAAAATCAGCATAAACAATACCTAAAGTTAAAATCTTTTTTTCGGGGGCATAAATGAAATAATTGTCAGTTTGCTTGGAACCCTTTACCTGATGCGGTTCATAGAACCCAGTAACATAAAGTAAACCTCTATTCGAATTGATGTAATTTTTATACGATGCTTTTTCAAAGATACTTTCACCTTCTGCATTCAAGGTGTTTGCATATTTAGCAGCATCTTCTTCGGACTTCACCCAGAAAGGAATTAACTTCCAGCGAGCTGATTCTATGGTATCTGCATTTTTATTTAATGTTACTGGAAGGAAGGGTCTGGTAAATCCAGACACATGAAAGATTTCCTTATCAAGTTCATATACCACCTTTTTCTTGGGGTACTTATTCTTAAGATCAGATTTAGAGGGAGAACCGGTATGATAACACATATGCGTTTTTTATCTAAAATACAGAAATACTCATAAACCTAGAAATATATGTTTCTAGATTAGTATTTATTGAATAATAATTTCGAATTGATATAATAAGCTGGAATAAGGAGTTAAATAATGTACATAACAGGTCACATTTAGTAAGATAAATCCTAATTTATTTCATAAAAAAAAGTAATTCAAGGCTGTTATTTCTGTTAGATGTTTTATTTTAGGAAAAAAATAAAAGATATGGCTTCAGGGATATTTGCAGTACTAGATGATATAGCAGCGTTAATGGATGATGTTTCGGTAGCAGCGAAAATCGCTACACGAAAGACAGCTGGAATTTTAGGAGATGATTTGGCGGTAAATGCTGAAAAGGCTACTGGATTCTTAGCATCAAGAGAAATTCCAGTTCTGTGGGCAATTACCAAAGGGTCGTTTATTAATAAACTGATTATTGTTCCGATTGCATTACTGCTCAACGCCTTTTTCCCAGTAGCAATTAAGTATATTTTGATATTAGGAGGTTTTTATTTGGCCTTTGAAGGAGCAGAAAAGATCATACATTATATTTTTCATAGACAGAAAAAAGCTATTGAAGTGGTAAAGGAGCAAGAAGAAGAGGGAGAGGAAGCCGAAAATAAAAAGATTAAGTCTGCTATTACTACTGATTTTATATTATCCGTAGAAATTGTGATTATAGCGCTAGGGGCTGTTCAAGAATTGCATCAGTCAATGGCCATTCAAATTGTTACAGTTTCTGTAGTAGCCATTATTGCCACTGTTGGGGTATATGGAATAGTTGCTTTAATTGTTCGTATGGATGACCTTGGCTATAGTCTCATCAAAAAATCAAACAATAAAGGTTTTGGAAATGCTGTAGGAAATGCTTTAGTAAAGCTTTTACCTATCATTATTAAAGCTTTGGCTGTAATTGGAACTATTGCACTATTGTTGGTGTCTGGAGGTATATTTGTACATAATATTGATTATTTCCATCATTTTTTACCAAATATTCCAAGTATAGTGAAAGAATTTGGAGTTGGATTAGTTGCAGGTTTAGTTGTAGTAGCAATAGTTACCTTGTTTCAGAAAATGATAGGGTCTAAGCCAAAAGCGCATTAAATATCTTAAAGAAAAGATCAGAAGGCATGTCCATAAGACATGCTTTTTGTTTTTTTAAAACACATAAATAAATTCTTGTTTAGTACCCTAATTGAGGTATACACCGAACAATATGATTTTCTATTTGTTCTATTTACAGATTAAACTAAGAAGATATGAAAAAGGAACATGAAGAAGAAGAACGCATCAATGCTGCTGAATCTGTAGATCCCAATGAGGTGCCTGAGGTGGTAAAAGAAGAAAAGGATGATAAGCCAGCGGCTTTAAATATTCGTACAACGATTATTATTGCTATCATCATTATGGCAATTATTTATGCCATTTATGAACTGATGACAAGAAATTAAGAGCTGATATTACTTTTTATTAATATATACGACATCCAAAAAGCAATATTACTTTCTGCACCTTGATTTTGGTTAACACCATAATCTTCCAATCCGTCATAGCAGGATTTATCAATTGGATTATATAGACTTAGTTGCTTATCATTCCATCCCAAGTACCATAGAAAAGCTAATTTTATTTTGCTTTGCCAGGTTTTAGAAGGACTTGTTTTTTCTATTTCTTGGTATAATAATAGGATACTTGGGATTTCTACTGGTTGTTGTCCGAATTCGCTAATATCTTTAGATTTAGCATGCCAAGATTGGTTCCCTATTGTAGATATATATTCCTTGCGATAAAGAATTTGATCCAAAAAGGTAAAACTCTTCAAACCTATATTCAGCCACTCTTCATTGTTTAATATTCTTGCTGTTTTCAGCATGGCTAAAGGCAAAATAGCATTGTCATAAGAGATGATTTCCTCAAACCATGACCATTCTTCGTCTGCACAAACATTGAATTCTAATGCTAAAAAATGGCATAATGTGGATATTTCCCCAAGTACATGTTCATCATCAGGATGAGTTTCCAAATAATTTGCAAGTCCTAAGATCGTATAAGCTACTGCTCTTGGCGATTTTAACTCTATTAGATGAGGTAAAGCTTTGTTAAATATTTCTTGGGTTATTTGATGAAATGCAAAAAGTGTATCTGAAGCAAGGACAGTCCCTAATGCCCAGATGGTTCTTCCAAGACTGTCATCAGAACCTTGCTTATCCAAAAAATTAAGATCATAAGACATGAAATTCCTAAAGGAACCGTCTGAATTTTGAGCATAATGTATATAGGATAAATAACAGGAAATTAGTGCTGTATCTATTTCTATTTCTTTAGCATTGTTTGCCAGGCAGAGTAACAACAATGCACGAGCATTATCATCCAAACAATAACCATGATGGTAATTTGGAATATTAAATGAGGCGTGTTGAATAATTCCAGTTGATGTCGTTAATCGTTTGATATAACTTAGGTCAAGTTTTGGAACTTGATTAGTGAAATCATCTAACAGGCTGTCTATAAGCTGTAAATCCAAAGTATTTTTCTCCTTTTAGTGGTTGATGGCACTCTTTTGTCCCAATAACTTAATGTTAATAGGTTGAATTATATTTTTTAAGGCATTTAATTCCTTAACCACAGACTTTTTTACACTTTTCGCAGTTGTAATTGATTGAATAAGTTTAATCTGTTTCTTGCCTACATTAGTCCAAGACATGGATTTCCCAAACTTTAAAGCCTTCCTACGATATTCCATCATGGATTTAGGGTTTTCCAATAAGTTATTGATGCAGTCGGCTAAACTATCGGGATTATTAAAATCGAATAAACATCCACGACCATCTGCTAAGAGATCCTTAGCATACCAATAAGGTGTTGATAATACGGCAGCACCTGCTCCTAAAGCAAAGGTTAAAGTTCCACTGCTCATTTGATTGGCATTAGGGTATGGTGTGACATACAAGTCACATGCTTTTAAATACGTATGAAGCAAACTATCACTAGCATATTTATTGACGAATATTACTTTTCCATTCAATCCTAAATCTGCAGCTTGTTGCATAAGACCGTTTTTATAGCTTTCACCTTCTTGTAATAGAACATTAGGATGTGTTGCTCCTAAAATGATATAAACAAAATTATCTGAGTTGATTTTGGAAACGGCATCTATTGCCACTTCAAATCCTTTTCCACGACCTAAAAGACCAAAAGATAACATGACTGTTTTATCTTCCAATCCTAAATATTCCTTTGCCTCTTGCGAAGAAATTTTAAATTCGGGAATACCATGCGGAATTAAATACAATAGTTCAGCGGGTATTTCATAGACTTCAGAAAGCATATCTATCGCTCTTTGGGTCATGACAGTTATCTTACGACTATATTGAGCTAATTCCCGAACAACGGTATATTCATGAGCATTAGGTTTTTCTAATACCGTATGTAGATTGGTAATTAATGGAATTTGTATTTCTTTGGCTAATTCAATTATGTAGTTTCCTGCATCACCTGCAAAAATTCCAAATTCATGTTGCAAGATACAAGCATCATATTCTTGTTTATTGATCCATTTTGCAGCATTTGAATAGGCTTGCTTGTTTTGCTGTTCGATGGTATGTACAACCTCTTTCGGGAAATGTCCTTCTGTTCCATTCTGAATAGCCAGAATGTGTACTTGTTGATTGTTTTTAATTAAAGATTGATATAAATCATGTGTAAAAGTGGCAATACCGCATTGCCTAGGTAAATACGTTCCGATAATTAGTATTCTCATTTTTTTCTCCTTCTCAAATAACCAAGGGTTTCTTGGTTCTTGCTTGATGAACAGTTGGTGGTAGTTTTTGTTCAATGAATAAGAGAAATATTAAATTTTATGACAATTGCTAAACATCCTGAAGAATTTACCGTTATTAATATAAAGCGTGCTTGTTCAAACACTTAAAATATGGGTATAACAATTAATAGGAAAAATATATTTTTTAGACCAAAATTAGATCGTGTATTAGCAAGACGATTTAATCTATCCCCTGAACGCTCTGTAAAAATAGTTAAGCGGGTTATGGCAATGTCCGAAGAGGATAAAACTCTTCTATTAACACAGATTTTACGAAATTATGCACGAAGACATCGTAGTGTGCTCCATGTATTAGAGCGTAATTACAACCTGATGGAACCTACTTTAAAGGAATTAAAGATTGATAAAACTAAACTCAGTAATGTCGATAAAATGCTGATTGGCTCCTACTTTACCATGGAATATTCTATAGAGGCTGCAGCATACTTTAATCCTTCAATCGTATTATCTCCAGATCAATCACAAACACAAGAGGGAGAGAGTCGAATTGTTTTGAGTTTCAGAGCTGTAGGAGAGGGGCATTTGTCATCTATTGTATTTCGATCAGGAATTATTGATAAACATCTCAATATTGAGTTAGATGAAGTTGGAATTTTGTTGGAAAAGCCAAAGCATATCAAGAATTACAGATACAAAAAGAAGGACTTTTTGGAGAAATTGGTACAATTGCATAAACCCGAGGAGGATATTTATCAAGTGGTCGAAAGTAAACTAGCGGATACATTCATATATGATGAGCTAGTTCGTTATGTAAAGGAAATAAAGCTGGAGAATGAACTAACCCCAAATGGGCAAATTCTCATGCAGCAGATGCTCTGGTTAGCATCTTCTCATTATGATATATCTTATTCTTTAGATACCTCTATTTCTGAACGAGTTATCTTTCCCATAAGTGATACGGAGAAGAACGGTATTGAGGATGCTCGATTTGTCCGATATCTTAATGATAAAGGAAAAGCAACCTATTATGCGACCTATACAGCTTACGATGGTATTTCAATATTGCCGAAATTACTATCCACAAAAGACTTTGTGAACTTTAAGGTTCAACCCCTCAATGGCAACATAAAGAATAAAGGGTCGGCACTGTTCCCTAGGAAAATAAATGGCAAATATGCAATGTTATGTAGAATTGACGGAGAGAATAATTACATCACCTATTCGGAATCCTTAACCAACTGGGAGGAGGACGTCATTCTGATTTCTGAACCTGAATATCCATGGGAATTTATTCAAGTAGGAAATTGTGGTTCACCCCTTGAAACAGATGAGGGTTGGTTAGTTATAACACATTCGGTTGGACCCATGAGGGAATATACGCTTGGTGCGATGTTGTTGGACTTAAAAGACCCAAGTAAAGTAATCGGGAAATTAAAACAGCCTCTGCTTTATGCCACAGAGGAAGAGCGTAATGGTTATGTCCCTAACGTACTTTATTCATGCGGTCAGATAATCCACAATAATCATTTGATATTGCCCTATGCCTATTCGGATCATGAGTCAACTTATGCTACCATTTGTTTGGATGAATTACTTTCCAGTTTATTACAAGATCAGGTGCGTAATAAAAAATAAATTTGATTCAACGATTCTAATTTAATTTTGTTCATTTAGTTGAACATCAATGAGAAGAAAATTATGGCGACCAAAAATGAAAATAAGGATGTAGGAATACAAAAAGAAAACCGTGAAAAAAAACAAAAAGCTTTAACGTCGGTGATTGAAAAAGTGCGTAAGAAGCAAGATTTAGATGCTGAAGCTGGTGTAGATCCACAGGTAGATCAATTAAATGAAATGCCTGATCCCAATGTATTCCCTAAAGAAAGGAAAAAGGATAAAGGCAAATAAGTAAGTATATCTGAAGGAATTAAATAATTGTATGCCCTTACTTCTTTTTAGGAGTAGGGGCATTTTCATCAATTAACTTTTCTCTTTTTAGTTTGTCCCAAAATTCACCAGGGATGTTAATATGAAAGGATGACGTATTTGCTTCAACTTGATTTGCAGAACTCGCTCCAGGTATTACTGCTGAAACAACATCGGGTGCTGCAGCAAATTGTAAAGCCGCAGTTCTTAAGTCAACATCATATTCTGCTGCTATTGTAGTTAATGCGGCTAATTTTTCTTTTACACCTGCAGGGAAATCTCCATTGTATAGATAGCGGTCTTGGCCGGCTAAAAAGCCTGCACATAATGGCGCTCCAACAACAATTGAAATCCCATTTTTCGCTGCCTCAGGAAATACCTGATGTAAATCATCCTCATGCTTGATTAATGAATATTGACAGGCAGAAAGGAAAATATCAGGGTCAGAGACTTCCATTGTTTTTATCATAGGCTCTATGGTATTCACACCTAATCCCCAACCTTTAATTATTCCCTCTTCTCGCATTTTGATTAATTCAGGCATGGCACCCGTTCGTGCAATTTCAAAATAGTGCTCCCAGTTTTTTCCTAAATCAGGATTGTCCTCAGAAAGGTCATGAATGAATACCATATCAATGGATGATAAACCCATCCTTTGAAGACTATCCTCGACACTTCTTCGAGTACCTTCTGCTGTATAATCGTAGCGGTAGGTAAAGTTCATTTTGCCTTTCCACATCAATCCATCTTTCTTAAAGTCTTCATGCGGTTCTAGTATACGGCCTACTTTAGTGGAAAGATCATATTGATCCCTTGCTTTGTCTTTAAGAAAAATGCCCATTCGATGTTCGCTGATGCCTAAACCATACCACGGAGAGGTGTCAAAATATCGTACTCCAGCAGCCCATGCTGCTTCCATAACCGCTAAGCAATCTTGATCATTATGTTCTGCAAAACCATTTCCAATAGCCACTCCTCCTAATCCTATTTTACTACTCGGTCTATATTTCATGTTGATTTTGTTATTCATGCGTATGTGTTTTAAGTATTAAAGTGATTAATGTTAGAACAACTTTATGCTCAGTATGTTCTATAAAGTTTTGTTTTAAACTAAGCTTAATTTGAAGGAAAAAAAGTTGTGATTATATACTTACAGGAAAGGTGAATTCGTTATCTTTAGTAGTATAGAAACCAAATAATCAATTACATGTTCAAGCATCTAAAATACGTTGATGGAAATTCCGATAAATTCTGGGAGATTCAAACTGATGGTGTACAGCACACCGTTACTTATGGAAGAAATGGTACTGATGGTCAAAGTAAAACCAAAAGCTTTGATTCTGAAGAAGCGTGTATTAAAGATGCGGAGAAACTGATAGCTGAAAAAACCAAAAAAGGTTATTCGGAGGATGGTACTGTTGATTTGTCAGAGAAGAAAAGTACGAACAGCAAACCCAATAGTAAGAGCAGTTCTTCAAAATATAGTAAGGAAGACGTTCGTAATAGTTTTAATGAATTAATTAAACGTCCCAATATTGCAGATATCATCCCATTCTTGGAGGAGTATGGGAAGGGGAATATGGAATTCATCAAGAAAGAGATTAAAGCCGCAAAACGCTTTTACTTAAGTTATATTGATTTAAAGGCAGAACCTCAATATTTAACAGATAAACGCTACACCTGGGGACAGCGTGGTACAGATGAACAACAACGATGGATAGCATCCATTGCTCTTGCCGCTTTTAGTCAAACAGATACAGGGTCATGGACAGAAATATTTGATATTTTAAAAACATATAAGGATAAAGATATACAGGACATTCTAACTTGGGCAAAACCTGAATGGATTACAACATACATGAAGGACCAAATGCGAAAGAATGAATGGTTAAGTTTTGAATATTATGGATTTCGTGAGTTGGAAGATGCTGGTCATTTAAACCATGACCCAGAAATTTATGTCCGTAGTTTGCAGAATTTCCGTATATCAAATAACCCAAAGGTATTAGATAGCATCCTTGATCGATTAATAGCCGATGAGACTTTTTATACACGTGATGTTCCATTGATATTTAACTATGAAAGTGCCATTCAAAATAGTTATTACCTCTATGAATATGAGAAAGAAAAACAAATCTTATTTTGGGATCTGATCTTTGATAGATTACTTGCTGAAAATAAAATTGATCGAGCATTTATTATTTCATCTTCACTAGAGATCCAAACGAAGGATTGGAATAATAATTTAAAATCATACTATAGAGATTTGATTAAACGTTTGATAGAAAATGATGATAATGTAATTAATCATCAACATCAGGTTTTTCCACTATTCCATTCGGATCATAATGCACCTATAAACTTTGCGATTAATCTTCTAAAGCCTGTTATATCACATCCAAAATTTGATTTGAAAGAATTCATAAATTGGGTAAAACCAGTCTTCATGCGGACAGATATTAAAACAGGAGTGAAAACCTTAATGATTCAATTCGATAAGCTATTAAAGACGAGACCAGAATATACAGAAGCTATTAATGATTTAGTAGCCGATACCTTTATGATACCTGATTTAGGTTTACAAGATCGTGCTGCTAAATTTATCTTAAAACATCAGAAAAAAGCATCTTCAGAACTGTCGGATAAATTAATGCTATATTCTTCGCAGATGCTGGGTTCCATAAGCACCGATTTAAAAGGGTTGATGCAGTCTAATGATACCTCTTATACCGAAGAGGAGTTATTAGCAGTCTTAAATCCTGGTGAAAAGGATACTTATACCTTTGCGCCTGAACCGGTTGTTCGGCTACAAGATGAGTTAAGCTATCCTAGCGATTGGAATGAGATATTGTTTAAGGTAGGGGAAGTCATTCATTCAGTGGATTTTGTTCAAATAGAAATCTTGATGAATGCATGGATGATGAATTATGCAGACTTTCCAGAAGACTTTAAAAAACAACTAGAGCCATTTATTAAGCAGTTGAATAACAACAACAAATCATCTACAATTTTTCAGGCATTCGTATCTAATTTTGTTCA
This sequence comes from Sphingobacterium kyonggiense, assembly GCF_039536825.1. Lineage (NCBI taxonomy): Bacteria > Pseudomonadati > Bacteroidota > Sphingobacteriia > Sphingobacteriales > Sphingobacteriaceae > Sphingobacterium > Sphingobacterium kyonggiense. The sequence continues at coordinate 172,753 of NZ_BAAAZI010000007.1, read as the reverse complement.
AATCTATTATAAACCAAATGCACCTAAATATTTTCAAGAACAATATTACAATTATTCTAAAGTAGTTGGCTCTTTTAATGATCTTGGTTTTCTCATTCAAAATAGAATTGCTAAGGGGATTAATTTACCCTTATTGAGCTTGCCCACTCATGCCCCATTTTGGGTGGCTGCCGAGGTACTTTTAGATCGTATTTTAGCTTATCAAGAGGCTGCTATCCAAATAGATTTATTGGATTTATCTATTGCCTTAAGCAGATGTCCAAAAGAGCAAGTAGAAGGGCTAAACGATAAATTAGAGCAAATAAAAAATGATCAAATAAAAGCAGTATTACAATATAGCTTCGGCTTGTCAGATGATTTGGAACTTCACAAATCATCCTGGTTGAAGAATATTGTAGGAGACGAAGCCGATGTGTTTATGTCAGGGGTGTGGGCTACGGTAGCTAGAAGTCAATATCCTGAAGGTATTTTTGAAGAATTTCAAGGTCACCGCTTGGCAAAAGCTCCCTTCGCAATAAAACCATTCCGCCCAAAGATAGAGTTCCAACCAGATTACCATCAAGTGTATAACTACTCCACCAAAAAGAATGAAATGACAATTGATGGTTATAAATTAACATTGGAGTTCCCAAAGCATGAAAAATACCCTAATACCTTTCTGTATAGCAAGGATATTTACTTCAGAGGTGAGAAAGGTGTCATAGGTTATTATATTCATGGGTTGGATACACAATTTGTTCATAGCGTCATGCCCTTAAATGCAGAAGCTATGGCTTTGTTTTATAATACCTGCTATAATACGTTGTCGACTTGGGGATTTAAAGATGCCAAGTATATGCTTCAAGAGATGCTTTATCCTTTTTATAATTTTGATAAACAAAGCTGTCTCTTTTTGGCTTGTAGTTGTTTTGCCCTTGAAAAGGAGGTACGGGCTCACGCTGTTGAAACTTTGATTCAAATAATTGAGTCTAATCGATTACCAAATGAAGATTTTGCCGATCATCTAATTACCTTACTAAATAATGATTATGGACCTTTAGGACGTTTTGCTGATATACTTTCGCAAGTAAAGGATATCTCCAGCAAACACAATCATGCACTTCTATTGATCTTAGGTCAAGTTTTTGAAGGTGTACAAATCAAAGAAACTATGCCTACCAACCTAAAGAAATTGATTGAAATTTTCTACGATCTGCAACAGAAGGAAAATTATGTATTATCCAATGAGCTAAGAGCCGGTATTCAGAAATTTGAGGCTTACAAATCATTAAACAGTCTACTTAAGAAAATATTAAACTAATTACTATGGCAACAGTTGATCTTGATATTACCTATAAACAGCATTCTAGCTTACAACAATCATCTGGTATTCAACAATTGGTTCTAGCGCATCAAGCAGAAATTACCGAGATAAATAATGTGCCTTGTTTCTTTTGGGGTAACCTGACTGATCCTTTAACCAGTTCTAAATGTCTACTGACACTATCCAAGGTTGTACGGTCAAGTTTTGGTCCCATACCTCCAAGCCTGCGTGATCCAATTGTATCTGCGGGAACTGATCAGATACGCTTTGAGGGATTTTCCTCCTGTAATGGCGTATATGCTCGATTAGATTTGCTGGAGGATGCTATTGATGGCGAGTTTCTAGCTAGCGGAACTACCAATGTTGATTTCAATGAACCTATGCTAAATGCCTTAAATGCTGTAAAGAAAACGGAGAAAATGGTCTTAGGTGTTGGCAGTAAAGATGTTTCCATCAGTACCGATAAAGGCACGGTAAAGGAGAAAAAAGTAACCTTGCCACCTCGTTGGATAAAAGGCTTAACATCCGTACAATTATACCTTGCAGGGATGGAAGAAAAATTTCGATTGAATAAGATACAAGTAATTCAACTATTTCAAGCTATACCCAAGGGAAATGTAAAAGGAGAATTTTATCTAATTCAACGGGCTAATCGATTTGTACTATCACCTATTGCTAGCAAAGATGCAGTACGTATTGGTGGCATTCAACGACTACGCTTATTAGAAGGGATATTGCCTTACATTCAACAGTTAATAGTCTATCAGGAAACGAATGGAGAAAGCTGTTCCTTTGTGGCTGACTTTGGAAATATGCGCTTGACTTTATCGCTTTCCCCTGACAGTTATCGAGGATTCTCTGGTGAAGGAAATGTCTTGGAAAATATGATTCAGGCAGTTCCTGATGAATGGGTCATGGCAGTTAATTCCCTATTGAAATCTAATGAGTTGTTTGATCCAACCATGTTGTCTATTGAGCATGATGTTGATTTTGCCAGCATGGATACACTTACCGGTTCACTTTCTTCAATTGGTTTATTAGGTTATGACTTAGCACAACAGCAGCATTATTATCGCCGATTGCCTTTCAAAATGGAAAGAATATTATCCTTAAATCCGAGATTAAAGAATGCCAAGAGATTACTCAGTACAGAAGCTATAGAATTTATTAAAAAATCACCGGATTATATAGAGGCTAGGGTAGAAGGTACAGGCGTAAAACATACAGTTATTATTCAAGGAGATCAAAGTCGCTGTACCTGCAATTGGTTTACTAATCATCAAGGTAAGAGAGGACTGTGTAAACATATTTTAGCCGTAAAAATGGCAGCTCAGTCCTAAGTTAAGGATGTGCTTTATTAGCATAACATTACAAGGCTAGAAGAATCTTCTAGCCTTGCAACTTTCACATCAAGCTTACTCCTAAATCTTAACGTTTATCTAACTTATTAAACCAATCTTGAATTTCTTCTCTTGATTTACCAAAACGTTGTTGAAAACGTCCATATACGTCTTCCTCTTTACCTTCTTCGTATGATAAATCTTCATCGGTTAGATCAGGATGTTCCTCTTTAATCCGGCCTTTGATGATGTCCCATCTGCCTTTAAAATCTAATGATTCCATAATAATTCTCCTTTCGTTTTTAATAGTTGAATGCACTTTGAACGCTTTTAGTTCAAATTATTTTAAAAAATTGAATCTGCATATAATTGTAATTTTTTTCACACTTTCTTGTGAGCTTGAGGGTTTTTTAATAAATTAATGTACGCTAAACTGTTGAGTATGATTGGTTTTGGTTCCGGTTTACTCAATTAGACAAGACCACTATTATTTATTACATAGGAGAATATTATCATGGAAAGCTTAAAAATCGAGATCATGACCGCTACCCAATCTCAGCTGGCGCAAGTAAAAAATGTTATGGAAGGATACCATAATGTTAATGAATGGCAGATTGCACCTTACATTGATGGTTATTTATTATCCATTCGAGGAATTAATGTTTTGGGTGCTTCACTAATCCAGCAATTGATAGACATGGGGATTAGCGCTGAACGACTTTATGAAGAATAGTTGTTCCACAAAACACAAAAAGCTCAACATATTGAGCTTTTTCCATTTCTATTGATGTACATTATTGCTTCAATAATACCTGAACTAAATCAAATTCTGCCTGCCACAATTCTTTCTTTGCTGCAATCCATGAATGATTTGCTCGGTAATATTCAGTAGGTATTGTTCTTCCAATCTGAACGCCTTCTAGTTGTAGGTTTTTTTCCTTCTCAGCTAAATCAACTATTCTTTCTAATCCTGCAATCTTTTGTTTTGCTGACCATATTTTAGCTGCTGTTTTTTTATCTTTTGTCGCTTCTTCAATTTCCTGTTCCCTTATTTTCAATACCGTTAATTGTTCTTGTAATTGTGACTTCTTAACCGAAGCAGAATTGGTGAAATATGCTGATATAGGGATTTTTACACCTATGTTGGCAAAGCTGTTTCCATACCAATGATTTCGTTCAAAAAGATCAAATTCATTGCTGAAGAATTGAGCTCCAAAAAATCCGTTGAGTGTAATTGTTGGAAGTTTAGCAAGTTTGGTCTCCCTGATTTCGTAAGTTGCTAATTGTTGATCTAACTGCAATAATTCTAATTGCTGATCTGGGAATCTTTCCTTTTCCAAGAGGTTTTGAATACTGGATAAATCAGAACTTAAATGTGTCAAGTTTTGATTGGCTAACATCTTTCTTAAATCGAGATCTGTTTCCATTAAAACTGACCATGCTTCATGTCGTTGAATAATCTTACGTTCCATTTCTTGAAAGGCGGCAAATAAATCTGTTTGTTTTTCGCGACCTTCTTCAAAACGTGTATTCATGATTTTTACTAATGATGCTTGGGTAATGGAATCTTCTAAGGCCAATTTATATTGCTCGCTGGCTAGTACACTGGCGCAATAAGCTAATGTAGCATCCTTCTTCCATTGAATTAGGGCTAGTTCTTGATTCAAAATTGCTCGCTTCGTTTCAATTCTAGCCTTATTCAAATCAGCATTTTTACTCGGGTTAAAAATATCCCACTCCAATTGTACTCCCGCCCGGGAATTCCATTTTGTAGCGAATTTTAAGGGGAGTATTGCACCCTCTTGCGCATTTGGATCAAATGCTATGGCAGGTACTGGAGTAGTGGGGATAATGATATTGCGCTGTAAATTAACATCTCCATAAACTAAGGGTAGACGATTATTACGCAATACAAGTTCTTCTTGTCTTTTTGATGCAAGTTCTACATCCTTTTGCTGAGAGCCTATGCTTGTTTTAGCTTGTTGCCATAATTCCTCAATACTTAAAGATTGGCCCAGACTATAACCTGGGAGAAGTAGAATTGCGAATATGTAAATAATAACTCTTTTCATGTTTAAAATACAGAGGCCGGTTCGAGCTTAGCAATTTTCCGGACAGCAAATAGAGAACCACCGATAGATATAATCATCGTTAGGATGAGTAAAAATAAGGCAAATAAAAACGATACATTGATTTGTAATCCACTTTGTGCGACGCCAAACTTAAATCCATAAATAAGCATCATAGCAATGATATATCCGATGAAGGCATATAGGAAGGCTTGTGCTACAATAAGTTTATTGACATAGCCTTTCTTAGCTCCGATAGCTTTTAGTGTCCCATAATCCTTAATACGATCCAATGCAGAAGAATATAAGGTCAAACCAATAATGAAGAAGCCAGATATCATCGCAAAAACGACTAAAGTGCCAAAACTCATCCCCATGTTAGATGAAACTAATATTTCCTTTACTGTAGAGTTCTTGAGTTTTTCAACATCCCAAGCCCTTAATTGAGGGTACACCTGATTAATGGTTTGGATGACCTTTTCTTTTTGCTTTTTATCTTTCAATTTGACCATGATCATACTTACCTGCGAATTGGGGACATTTCCAAAATAACGGGCATTTTTGATGTCTGTATACATAAATGAAGCTCCAAATGCTTGAGCGTTCATGGTAATGACACTTACTTTGGCACTTTTTCCATTGATTTCAATTGGCTTTCCAATGAACAAATCCGTTTCCCAAGTCTGTGCATTAAAATATTCTGCCGAAACACTATAGGGCTGCATGAGATCTTCTATGTTTCCTTTTTCTATCCGGCTTTCTTTAGGACCCATTAAGAATCCAGGAGCTGAAGCACCAACTAAAGTTATTCCTGCTGTCTTACCATCTAAGAAGGTAGCTTGTCCAGGAGCAAGGATAATAGGCTCTGTCTTTGCTATTCCAGGCAAAGAGGCTATTTCTTGTACAAGTCGAGCGTCTATGGCATTTATAGAATTGATATTTCTACTTTGACCTTCAATGACCCAAACCTGATCATCTGCTGTTGGAGCATTCCTAACCAGATTACCCATTAACCCCATTAAAAAGAAAAGTAAACTCAATTGCTGACCAATCAAAAAGATACTTATTACAATTGCTGTAATAATACCGATGCTCTTTGCTCGATCAAAACGAATGAATTTCCATGCCAATAATAACATGCTTCTTATAGTTTAATGTGACACTCCACTTTAGCATTAATAATCAAATTATTGAGCTGATCTGGACTGATTTTTATTTTTCTTACTCGACGGTCTTCACCTTCATTTGCTGACTCAAAGAGAATAGACTTATTAGAAAGTGTAGGACTTAGATAACTTATTTTACCCACAGCTAATTGCTTTCCACCACCTACTACAGTCAATCGAACCTGCTGACCTAATGCCAGTCGATCAGCGAACAACTCATCTACTTCTGCTTCTATAATTAATTGGCTAGGGTCAGCTATTTTTCCTAATATACTATTTGCTTGAATGGATTCACCAAGTACGGCATGCCACTCTGTTATTATTCCAGATGCACTGGCTAGGATCTGCCTGTTATCTAAATTGGTTTTACTTTTTTTAATGTTGATGATCTGCTCTTGCTCACTAGCCTGGTTAGCCTTTAATTTAGCTCGTAATCCAGAAACAAGTTTGTCCTGTATCTGCCAATTCCGAAGGTCATCATTTAATACTTCCTGTGTTTCGGCACCTTTTTCTACCAGTCTTTTGGAGATATCGTAGCGCTCTTTCAGTTGTTTTGATTTGATCTCCTCACGCTCTAAATCTTTTACATCTATTTGATTGCTGGCTACTATTCGATTCAATGCTGCCTTTGCCTCTTCGATATCGAGCTTCTCTAAATTAGGTTTCAGGCGTATCAATACTTGATTCTTTGAAATTGAATCGCCTTCTTCCACTAATATCTCTTGTATTGTTCCAGATTCTGTACTGGAAACCTGTTGCCAGCCTGCCTCTGGAACAACTTTTCCAATTCCTAATACCTCATTTACTTCCTTTAGGATCTGTTCATTACTTTTTTGAACCTTATCCTTCTCCTTGTTTTTGCAGGCTGATAACGTAAAAAATAGTATAAGTATATAGATGAATTGCTTATTTATAATCTTCTTCATTTTTAATGGTATTTGAAACTTTACCTTCTTCCACATAAATTACACGATCAGCATATTTTCTTAAACGAAGATCATGCGTGACGATGATTACGGCCTTGCCTTCTTCTGCTAACTCTTTTAATTCTTGCATGATAATGCCTGCACTCTTCGCATCCAATGATGCGGTAGGCTCATCACAGAGAATCATCGATGGATTACCCACTAAGGCTCTAGCAATTGCTACTCGTTGCTTCTGTCCACCACTTAATTTCTTAGGTAGATTGCCCATACGATCCTCCAAACCGACAGCTTTTAAAGCACCTTCTGCTCTTTCTTTTGCTTCTTTTTTTGGAATATTACGAAGTATCAATGGTTGTGCTACATTCTCTAAAGCATTCAAAGGTTCTATCAAGTTGAATTGCTGAAACACAAATCCAACTTCATGCAGACGTAAATCCGCCAATTCATCTTCAGACAATTTAGTCACTTCCTTATCTTTATAAAAGACTTTACCCTTGGTCGGATAGATGATACAGCCAACAATTGATAATAACGTTGTTTTACCTGATCCTGAAGGACCCATAATCAGTGTGAGCTTATTCGATTCGAATACCAAATCGGTTGTATCCAGAGCAGTAATGTAATTCTCCCCAGTTTGGTAGATCTTCTCTACAGCTTCTAAGCGTACAATTTCTGTAGACATATTCTCTAAAATTAGGAAATAAAACGTTCTAAACGATCTTTTACAAGGTATTTCTGCTCCTTTTAACCGATTTAATCGATTGTTTCTGGATTGTTTAAATTATTGTTATGTATGACATGGTAATAAAGTTTATTAAATAGGTAAAATAATGTACTTTTTTAAATATGCTATTTTCTAGCTTTACACTTAGAAATTATCTTATGAACCACATTATCAATGATGAGTTCAAAATAAAGCATAACAACCTAAACCCTTTTTCCTTTTTGTTGTGCTCTTGTTCGACTAATCAAATTCTAGGATTTGCTGTGTAATGTCGAGTCGAGCTGTGGTTCATAAGGTAGATTTCTAACCATCTACCTATTTTCATGCTTAGTTTAATTACCATACGATGAAATCTCGCTTAACCTTAATTGCCTTATTAGGAATAGGCTTACCTATTGTACATGCCCAAAACATCCTTCCTGGAAATACATTACCGTTGAAAAACACCTACGCTATTGAGCCGCAGGATAGTCCAGAGAAACTATTGGAAAAGGCTGCTCATGTAGTGCCTACAGCTATTCAATATCAAGCTCTCCAAGATGAATTTATAAGTTTTATTCATTTTGGACCAAACACCTTTACGAGAATGGAGTGGGGAGACGGAAAAGAAGATCCTCGAATATTTGATCTTAAGACTTTAGATACCGATCAATGGTGTGCGAGCATGAAGGCTGCTGGGATTACAAAAGTGATATTCACAGCAAAACATCATGATGGCTTTGTGCTTTGGCAAAGTCGATACACCAAACAAGGAATTATGTCTACTGGATTTCAAGGTGGGAAAGGTGATATTATGAAAGATCTTTCTAAATCTTGTCAGAAATATGGTCTAAAATTAGGTGTGTATCTATCTCCAGCAGATCTTTACCAGATCGAAAATCCCGAAGGCTTATACGGAAACTTGAGTAAAGCCACATTAAGAACAATACCCCGCAAAATAGAAGGTCGACCTTTTGCTAATAAAAAGACTTTCCAGTTCGAACTGGATGATTATAATGAATATTTTCTTAATCAATTATTTGAATTGCTGACGGAATACGGTCCAATTCATGAAGTATGGTTTGATGGTGCTCATCCTAAAACAAAGGGTGGTCAGCAATATAATTATCCTGCTTGGCGTGAATTGATTCACACCTTGGCGCCGAAGGCCATTATATTTGGTAAGGAGGATTTAAGGTGGTGCGGCAATGAGGCTGGGGCAACTCGAAAGACCGAATGGAATGTTATTCCTTTCCAAGCCGACCCTCATGGCTTAGCAGCTCATAAAGATATGCGAGAAGAGGATCTAGGCAGTAGAAAGCAATTGGCAAATGCCAAATTTCTTCATTATCAACCGGCGGAAACAAACACCTCCATTCGTGAAGGATGGTTTTATCGTGATGACAAATTTCAGAAGGTCAGAAGTACGGATGATGTGTTTGATATTTATGAGCGTTCGGTAGGAGGAAACTCTATTTTTCTGTTAAATGTACCGCCAAATCGGGAAGGAAAATTCTCCGATGAGGATGTCCGGGTATTAAAAGAGGTCGGTGACCGTATCCGAAATACTTATTCTAAGAATTTACTGTTAAAAGGAAAATTACCTTTTTCTTTAGTTGATGGCAAATTATCAAGTCATTATAGCCTGAAACAAAATACGGGTGAAATTATTTTAGAGGCTGCAAAGCCAATTCTGACGAATCGATTTGTCATTCAAGAAGCGATAGATAAACATGGGGAACGGATTGAACGATTTGCGCTGGATGCTTGGGTCGATGGTCAATGGGAGGAAGTTGCACTTTCCAGTAACGTCGGCTATAAAAGGATCTTAAGATTTCAAGAAATTCAAGCTAAAAAGTTCCGTTTAAGAATATTAGAAAGCCGTGCTATCCCTGTTTTAGCCGAAGTAGGGGCTTATTATGCGCACAGCCGTCCACCAGAATTAAGTGTTCATCGTAATGCATCAGGCTTAATTAGCATTTCACCAAAACAACATGATTTTGGATGGAAACCTCATGGCCAAAATAGCCTGGAAAACCTGAAAGCCAATTATCAAATTTATTACAGCACTGATGGGGCAACACCTGATGAAAAATCATCATTATATACCGGACCATTTATTAGTGATGCAAGAGAAATAAAAGCAATTGCGATTACAAAAGATGGTGATAGGGGAGTAATAAGCCAAAAGGAATTAGGGTTGATTAAGCATGCTTGGAGGCTTATAGAAGTCAGTTCTGAAGATCCAAAATATAAGCGAGAATTCCTTTTCGATGAGAATGATAAAACCTATTGGAAGTCCCTTTCTTCTGCAGGCACACATTCCTTTACTTTAGACCTAGGAAAGCAGGAGCAGTTTTCAGCTATTGCATATACCCCACAAAAGCAAAACACGAAAGGGATGTTGGCGAAAGGGAAATTACTTTCAAGCCTGGATGGAAAGAACTGGGAGACTATTGGCATATTTGAATTTGGTAACTTAATAAATGATCCATCCACACGTACCTTCCGATTTGGGAAGTCAGTCCAAGCAAGATATCTAAAGGTTGAAGCCATAGAAATAGCAGGTGGAGACAACACCTTGAGCGTTGCTGAATGGGAAGTATATAAGTAAAAAGGGAAAAAGTCCAAAGGCTTAAAAAAGAATGTAGAAACTCTTCTTGTTATTCTGAGTCGGAAATGACAAGTCTGTTTTTTCCTTTTTCCATTCCCCTTTATCCTTTCTTCTATCTCATATCTAACAGCGAAGTGGTCTCATATCTCACATCTATTTCAGGTGTCTTTAGTCTGATGTCTAAACGTCTCTTACAGGAGTTTTCTTCGACACTTATTCGGATCTCCTTCGGAACTTGTTCGGATCTCCTTCGGATCTCGTTCGGTTCCGACCGAACGAGATCCGAAGGAGATCCCTATGAAATCCTAATAAATTCCGTAAGTGTATCAAAGCAATATCAAAGGAATATAGGAGGAAAATGGAGTTTGGTAGCAAGAAATAATCCGCAAAAAAAAATAGAAGAGCGATCGTTTCGCTCTTCTATTTTTTTAATATATACTTTGTAAACTTTTATCTTATTTGCAAAGGTGGATGCTTATTTACTACAAGGAATTTTAGTTTTACCCGAGCCATATCCTTTTAGAACTGTTTTTTGATCGACTTTTTGTGTGATTTTCACAACGTTTTGACCGGTTTTATTCCATACGAATTTGTTAAAAGTATTTCCATTGAATAATTCTAATTCGTAAAGTGGGCCATTGTTTACCTTGGATGCAAACAATCTTACTTCTCCGAGTTTACTGATTACAACTTTTACCATAGGAGTTGCTTTTGCTCCTCTTAGGTTATAAATCGCAGGAACGGTTCCACCTTCAACATTCACGCCCTGAAAATAACTTCCATCTTTGAATCGGATATTTTGAGGTGAGGATGCCCCTTTTTCAAATTGAATCTCTTGTGTAGCCATCGTTACATTATTCAATTCCATGTTCATGGAGTTATCCAATTCTGTAATGTCAAAAACAAAACCATAATCAGCAGCAGGAGCAGTAATTGTCATATCAATAACATCACCGCGGTAATAACGTTTACCGTCTTTTATTATATACGTTCTGTATGGATAATATTTTTCCTTATAATAATCAAAATCCCAGTTTAAGAGCTGCCCCCCTGTTACATCCTGTGTACAAGCTTGGAAAGTGATATTTAGATTATAGCGGGCTCCAGGTACGAATTTAATGTTAGGGATGCTGAAATTACTCTTCGGTTCATCATCAATAACTAGATTTTTGAAATTCAAACTAGCTGTGCTAGTATTTGGACTAATAATGAAAGTTTGTTCACTTTTAATGGAACGGAGTCCTCCGGTAGGTATATCACCAAATTTTACAGCCGTGGTATTTTGTGCCCCATAAGTCAATGCTCCATTTTCCAATTTTAAAGATGCTGAGGCATTCGTAGGTTTAAAAAATGGAGATGTAATAGTCGTAATGGCACCTGTCATATTCGGGTTCATATTTAAACTGGTAGTAACCGCACTGAACTGGTGTTTTAATACAATATTTAACAAATTTTCTCCATCAACTAATTTCAGCTTTTTATAAAAATACATTAATGCTGTCTTGACATCAGGGATGGTAGCAGTTGATAAATTTGTATGACCAGTAACTTCTGGAACTTTAGTCTTGTCATTTATAGAAAAAGCGACAAAAATATAGGTTTTACCTGCATCTAAAAGAATAGGAGCATCTGTTGACTCATTACCATAAGTATAAGTTTTGGATGTATTATATGTCCCATTTTCATTATAAACTAAAAGTTTATATTGCACACCTTTTTCAAGGGGTTTGGTTACAGCTGCAGCTTTCATCCCACGAGGTCTTGGTGTATTTGTCAAGGAAGAGCTGTCTCTTTCAAGCGAAACTTCCATTTTCATGTCATCGCCCAAACTTAATGTTTGAGCCTTAGCTGATAAACCGTTGCTTCTAGATTGATTGCCTGATTCCTTGGGTTCATCACTCTCTTCAAATTCAAAGGAAGCCATGGATACCTTCACAAGACCATCACCTTTTGAAACTGCCGTCTCGACCTCTTTATTACAGGAACTTAAGAATATAAAGCCTAATACCAATAATAGGCTGTATTTATTAAAATTTTTTATGTTCGTTTTCATGGAGCGTAATCGAATTAATAGTTAGAGTAAAAAAATAATTTGAATGGGTTTACCAATCTATATTACGATTGTCATCCGGTAGATCCTGCCACTCTTCATATACTTTATTCTTATCGTCGTGTGGGCGTACTTTTGCAGATCCAGCAGCAAATCCTTCTTCTGTATAGATCTTGATCATCTGAATGGTAGGTGATTTATAAATCCCCTGATTACTTATTTTTTTCATCGTTAGTATGAAATTGTATTCTAAAATAATAGCTGTTAACGTGTGATTAACGGATACAATTTTCGGCAATTTTTAGTGGTTAAAAATGATGACTGTCACTATTTGTAGCTGTTTGTCTTCTATTTGTAGTGTGAGTTTAAACTTTTATTATTAATTATTAGGATATTTTAATCTACAGTGATATTAACTTCATTTAAAATTGATATTAATAGTCTCTTAATGGAGAGGATGTTTACTTAATATTTGTATAAATATTTGGAAGTATTATTAAAAATTTCATTTAATGAGTTTTTTAACTTTCAACTATAATCAACATAACAATAGACTTGTCAAATAGGGAAAAATAGGGGTTTTTGATTATGAAAGTCTGTTGTTTTTAGTTTGATTATGAGAAGATTCTATTGACTAAAAATAAATAAATCTTGTGATTTAAAATTCAGATAAAAGAAGGTTTTGATGCTATCAAATTAAATACCTTGTTACCTAAAATGAGGTACATTTTTTGGATCAGAATATGATATATGCTTTCGTTATAGTTTGTTTAAATTAACTTTAAAACACTTATTGTGTTCTTATTTGGAAAATAAATGTTAACAGAAACTGCCAATTCGGTTTAGCAGAGCCTTAAAAATTGTAGATATAATACTACTGTATTTTGAGCTAATTTTTTGATAATTGGTCTTATTGTATTTTTCATCCTTTATTCCGTTGACTATTTTGCTAACTTGTATTAATTGGCTACCTGTGTGAATTTGATGCATACTGTTAATTAGGAAATTGACTTTGCACTATAAGTTTGATATAATGCTGGTTTTAATTTTAGGTTGTTATTTTGAAACCTATACGCTTCATATTGTTTTATGATTTGTTAATATTTTTAATAAAATTTAATTTATTTCCTTTGGATTAGGGTTTACAAGGCTTAGATTTGTAAATCAATCAAGATCTTAAATATATATATGCCAATAATTGTCAATTTAGATGTCATGCTTGCAAAGCGAAAGATGTTGAGTAAAGATTTAGCCGATAAACTAGGAATAACTACAGTTAATTTGTCGATCTTGAAAACAGGGAAGTCTAAAGGGGTTCGGTTCGAGACCCTAGAAGCAATATGTAAAGTTTTAGAATGTCAACCGGGAGATCTCTTAGAATATAGAGATTGATTTAGATAGAAAGGGAACCAGATTATTTGATAGACATTCCTAAGTAAGGGTAGGACAGCATAAAATAAGCCCCAATGTTTCGGTTGACTGAAAACAGAGGGGCTCTTGAAAAGGAATCTAATAATAATTAGAAAATTGGGACAATCATTAAACCACTAATAAAACAGCCCTTAATCATTTAAGAATTCCAGTTCAAAATTGTTTAGGTAGGAGTTTCCGTCCATACCAAAATCACTTAATACATCAATTCGCATCCAGTAAAGGGTTAATGGAGCAATATCATTGACAGTAGTAGGGATTGAAATATTGGATGTTACAGGAAGATTTACGGTTCCTGAAGGATAGTTCTCTCCGAGATTTATCCAGCTGTATTTGCCGGACAACGATAAGTTTGGTGCTCCAGGGATACCTGTGAAGAACTGACTACCAGTGCCTTCATCCATTGGCCAATAACCGATGATATTGGCAAAATTCGGGTGTTTGCTGATATCCTTTAATCCGAAATTATCTTTAATGGTTGTTGCAGATAAAGCTGTATTATAATACGTTAAGTTAGCCGCTGAGAAGTTCGTTGGCACGTCATTATCTCCTGGGCGATGACCCACACGTAGATCTTCTAAACTGCTTAGGCTTTTTCTGGAACTGATGTTAGCTGTGGCCTGATGCACTCCATCCATATAAAGACTTAAATTTCTGGTGCTAGCATTCACATATTCCACCGTCATAATTAGATTTCTCCACACTCCGGTTCCCGGATTGTTAGGTGAGTTAATTTGCTGCTTTCCACTTCCACCGTTATTCGATCCACCGACAGTTACAGCCCATTGACCATTACTAGGGTAGAAGTTCCATTGCCATCCGGTGATGTTCTGACCACCTAAGTTTGTACTCTTGCTAAAGAAGCTGGAATAACCATTCGGTACGGGGTTATTGAATTTGACATCCATTTGCACAGTGAAACTTTTCGTTTCTCCTGCATCATAACGATTGTCAGGATCATGTAGGGTAGCTCTACCTGTCTTGTTGTCGAATTGCACTGGATTGAAGCCTGATTTTTCCAGTTTGAATTCTTTGAACAATGGATTATATAGCATAATAAATCCATCGTCAATATCGGTGTTCTGCTTACCCATATTGGTAGTCAAGATCACTAGCCACTCTTCACTAGCATAGCTTTCTCTTGCTTTCATGGCATTGATGATTTCACCAACATATTCATCAGATTTTAATACTGCAGCTTTAAAACTGCTATTTTCTTCTGAATAACCGCCTTGATCGCCTGCTTTTACAACATCTCTTAGGTTCACATAGATGGTTCCTAAGCTTTTATTGTTTTTAATTAATGCGATGGTGCTGTCTTTAACTGCTTGATCCGTATTGACAATTGGTGCATAATCAGCCACTTTAACATAGTTGCGTAATTCATCCCAAGGCGAGACCATTGCTGTTTTTACCGTTTTGTATTGTGTGACATAGTCCAATACATTACGGTAAGAGGTGACATCTCCATGTTCATGGTTATCGTCGTTTTGATCTCTTTCAAAGTCATTATTGACAATTTGATGCTTTGCCAAGGCAGTTCCCGTTAATATAGATGCCCAACCCGCTGCTGGAGTTTCTGTCCTAATGGTATTGTAAGCATATTTCGAGTTTTTCTTTAATGCAGAAATCTGAGGCGGAGCTATTTTTTCAAGCATTGGACCGCTTAGCCCATCTATACTTATCAAAAGTACCTTACGTTGAGCCTTCGTCATGTCTTTCAGTTCCTCAAACACGGGAGGAGGATTGTCATACTTGGTACAACTTGCAATGGCAAGTGCGGAAAGTAGACAAATACTGGTTAGAATTTTATTATATATTTTCATTTGAATAGCTGTTTAAATAGAGCTGCTGATCGATAAAATTAATCAACAGCTCTTCATGCAAGTTTTTATGGTTTTATTAAATTCATTTCTCCAAATACCACATATGCGTTGCCGGTATATCCATTTTTCACAATGATTTTGAAGTATTTTGCATTGATATTACCATTCGGGAAGATATATTCAAATCGACTATTGTTGTTTGGTAATACACCAGCTCCAACCATGGTGAAATCTATGTTGTTCCGACTGTAATACACCTCGAACTCCTTACCGTCACCTTGTCTATTGCCTCCTGGGCGAGCATTAAAATATATCCCTTTGATTGGCATATTAGCACCAGCATTCAACACAAAAGAGAATGGATAAGACTCTGTAGGGCCGATATTACTATACTTGGAGTGGTAGAAAGTGTTTGGATCTCCATCTACTAAGTTAGCTACGGAACCTTCCTGAGCTGGACAGCTCACATAGGTTACCGAGGTTTTGTAAACGATATCATTATCTCCTCCGGTTTTAGTCAATGGGTTATATTCCCAAATTGCTTTTTTCAATAGCGGATATTTTGATGCTACACGTTGAGCCACGATATCACTATAGCTGATTCCCCAAGCATCAAAGAATGGTGATAAATCTACTTTTGCATAGTCAGAAAGCTTTTCATAGACCCAGTTATGCTTCGTAATATCATTCGGATTTCCACGAGGTGCATGTCTTGCTTCGGTATATAAGTGTGTCATGGCACCGTATCCGTATTTCTCAAAGATCTGTACAAATGGAGTCATTCGTTTGAATGGGTCGTTCATAGCAGCATCGGCATCAAAGTTTTTAGATCCACCAGCCGTACTTGCATAAGCTATTGCTTGTGGAAATCCACTGGTTACCGCAGGGTGCATCACTTTGTAATCTGCACCAATACGATTAGCTACTTTGAAGTTGAAAAGGTTATTGGTTGTTTCACCTAATGTACTCCAAGACCACACACTTGGTTGTTGACAGTTGTGTCCAAACTCGTGGTAGGATCCCCACATACCTCTGCTAGAAGTAATGGAGTTCAAACTTGTCATGGCTCCAAACCATTCAGCATCATTTAAACCAACAAATGGGAAACCATTGTGGCCATATCCTGCAGATAATTGAATATCCAATACGCCACGCCAAGCACCTTGAGGACTGCGATCTTTCTCGTCCGCAGCATCATCTGATAGGCCCATCCATCCGTTGAAGTCATGATCAAAAACATCATTCCATTTTGTCAAGACAGCAGTAGGATTAGTAAATGGTTCTTGTGAGCTGAACGTTTTAATAACACGATCACGCGGGATAAGGAATACAACACGTTTTGTTCGTAATTCTAACCAAGGAACTTTTGATGCTTTTACTTTAGTTACCCAATCCGCATCTGTACTTTGCCCTAATACAAAGTCAGGAGATACTACGGCATTGGTAATGGTAAATTCAACAGGGTTTGCATAAGCTCTATCTGCACGAATGTAGATGGTTCCACCATATAGGTTTCTCACATAGTTTGCACCGGCATAAAGACGCTGACGCATGTAGATTACTGGATCGCGCAATAGTGGGTATTTACCTCCTAGGTTATCTGTATGTCCTCCGATTTGAACGGTCAATCCTTCAATACCTTCAGGGACTTCAATCTTAATTAATTCACCAGGTGCAGCATAATAACCTGTACTAAATTGAGGCTCTGGTGCCACATTAATCTTTAGGTTTTGTGTAGTCTGCTTAGTGAAATTCAAGTCTAAGGTAAACTTAGCATTCTGTACGCGCGGTTCAGATTGATCAACTAAACCAGGGAATACACGAGCTTTAGCATACATAGACTTGTCAATCTGCTTCATATTGGTGTCAATGACCCCGCCAGGCGTATTACCATCATATTCTGGGTAACCATCTGGAACAAAATAACCGTATTTCTCGCATGAGGAAACACCCAGTAGCGAGGTAATTAGTAGTAAGCTATAGAGATAATTTTTCTTTTTCATGGTCGGTTAATCTTTAGGTAATGTGATCGATGGAATATAAAACTTACCCATTAATCCCCAATTTTGTGGAATGGCAATATTCATCCAAGAGTAAATCATGGTTGGGATATCCACATTGTTTGGTACTGCACGAAATGCTGATGGAGAGATAGCAGGAGAAATATTCGGTGAAATGTCACTGAAAGATGCCCAGTTGATAGCTCCCATTAAATTAAATGGAGCAGATTTTCCTGTAACATCTGAAAGGGTTTTTCCAGAACCTTCCATACCTGGCCAATAGCCAACAAGTCTGTTATAGTATGGGTCAACCTCTGAGGTGATAGGTGTGATTTTAATTTTAGATAATAAATCTGCTTCTGGAATGGCCATATCGTAGATCGCTAAATCAGCAATCATACAGTTAACATTTCCATCGCCAATAGAACCTAGGCGCAATGGACTAGTGGTATTGATATTTCCTAATCCTGTAATATTTAAGGGACCTCCTGGCGCAGGCACACCATCAACATATATGGCAACATATCTTGTGCTTCCTTCTTTATAAAAACGGGCAGCGATGGTATGCCAATTATTATCTGCAATATATTTGGTATGCACGCGTTGCGTGTTTCCTTGTCCAGACTGGCTAAAGTTCAATCCAACTGTACCTCCATATTCCATGAAGAATGTCCATCCGACCACACCTGGGCTAAAAGATGCTCTTTTAGTTAAAAAGCTAGGGTAGAAGGTTGAACCGTAATCCCAACGGATGTTGAAACGAATGGTAGCATCCTTGTCAGCACCAAAGTTTCCAACATTAGGATCTGATTGTGTTGCATTTGATCCTGCGCCTACATATTTTGCTGTAGTACCGGAATATGGTAAAGCATTTACATTTGGTTTCTCATAAGCCACTGGAATAAATTTGGGGTTATAAAATGCCAAATAGGTATTTCTTGAGCCGTCTGCAAAGATATTGGAACCATTAGGACCACCTGATGGACCACCAGCTTTACTTGAGGCTACTACCACTAACCAGTTTTCTTTATGAAAGGTTTTACGGTTATTTAATGCAGTAAGAATTTCACCAATGTAGGTGTCTAATTTATTGATAGCATCTACATAAGCGTCGTTGTTACGGCTATAATCATTATTTGCAGCAAGTTCAGCAGAATGGAATTGAGCCAATACTACCGATGCATTGCCATTGGATACTTGTTCAATAGCTGCTGATTTTACCTCCTCATCATTAGCAAGTGTTTTCTTAGTGGTGGCATCAATAGCTAAATGGTCATTGAAGCTAGCTGAAGAACTGATGGAAACAGTTTCCAAGTTTCTTTTTTCACTCTTTAATCGCGTGAAGATCGAAGGGCTGGTATTGTTATTAAAGCCGGCAAAATCTTCTGTCGTAACACCTGAAACAGTATAATCTAATCCAGTCATCATGGAAGTCCATGCACCCGCATAGGTTAATGCATTTCGGTGATTATCAGCAAGACCATCATAACTGTAAATAGAATTTTCGGTTATTAAGGATAAGTTGTTGGGAGCAATCTCTTCAACAACAGATCCTTTAACACCATCCATAATGATATATAAGACACGCTTAGAACCGTCATTGACGTTTGTTGTGTCGTTTTCAGAGGGCTCAGGGAGCACATTAGCAAATTCTTTATTACAGCTTGATAAGCTCCAAGTTGTAATAGCCACCGTTAATGCACTAAACAACTTGATCCCTTGAAGTAAATTTCTTCTTTTTTTCATATCTAGTATATTAAGATGTAATTAGTTGGCAATGGTTATACGCAACAGGTTTTTAGGCAATGTACCGTTGAAACGAACGATATCCCCAACTAGGATAACCTTAGTTCCATTGGCCACAGAGGTCTCAACCATATCGTAAATTCTACCTTGGAAACCACCAGTATTGTTATATTCTGGTTTTAATGTTCCATCATCTTCAAGGATCATAAATCCCTGACGTAGGTAATCCCCATATTTATTGAAAGTACCAGAGACAATGATTTTACCATTATTTAATTGTCCTGCCCAAGTAACTCCACCACCTGTAATGGCTTGTGTGTTGAACGAGTCAACTACAGAACCATTGGCATTCAATAAACATACGCCAGATACACTTTTACCATTGAACTTTGTGAAATTACCAGTAACGACAAATTTGTTAGTGGTACTATTAAAACGGATAGAGGAGATGTCTCCATCAGCACCTGTACCTGTCTGGAAAGATTGATCTACTGATCCATCCAAGTTTAGACGTACTATACGTTTTGCAGATACACCGTTGTAGTTTTGGAAGTTACCCACCAATATTAATTTTCCATCTGCTTGCATGGTTGCATCAATAATAGCTCCATCCCCAGCTATACCACTTTGGTTGATGTTTTTCAGGTAATGAAATGTAGAGTCTAGAGAGCCATCGGCATTGACACGAACCATTTGACGCATACGGGTATAGTCATATACCTTATCGTCATAAGTAGAGTTTGGATAATAGATACGTTTGAAGTTTTGGAAGTTTCCTAAGATATATACCTTCTCACCGAAAGTAAAAACCTTGCGGACCATACCATCTACACCTGCATTGAAGGCAGGAACAGTATCATTATTCTTCCATGTTTCCTCTGGTTTAGGGTTCACAATAGGTACCAATGAATTTCCAGCAATATCACGATCGGAAGTTTTCATGGTATCTAACTTACCATCGACATTTAAACGGGTAACATTGTTGATGATTTGCTTATTTGGTTTTGTACTATTGAATGCTGTGAAGCTACCACCAATAATAAATTTACCGTTATAAGGTCCCGTAGTAATTCTGCTGATGGAGTAAATGATACCAGCACCACCTACAACACCTTTACCAAAGTCAATATTGTTGGTAATATAAGCACCATCGGCATCGGTCTGAGCAATACCAGCATTAGGTTTTTCTTCTGTGGCTTTTAATTCAAAGTTATTGAAGGCACCGGTTACCCAAAAGCGTCCTGAAGGTAATTGCTCGATGTCAAATACAGTGGATGCTCCACCACCATTCAGGCGACCAGCACCATTCACTACTTTAAATGAACGATCTACCGATACTTTTCCACCTACGGTTAGAATAGGACCAAAGAAGGTTTGATCCATCGCAGTGATCCATACACTTCCTGTACTTGCAGTAAGTGGAACTTGGAAAGCAATGGTGCTATCTGTAAAATTCAATACTTCGGCTTCAATTTCATTGACAAATAATTTGAAGTTGTCCTTGTATTTCATTAAGCCTTTGACCTTTAAGGATACTTGAGATCCGGCATTTATGGTACCAAGCTCTGTGGACTTCGTCACAAAGTTGATGTCGAGTACCTGCTTACCACCAGCATATGGGTCTTCTGCAAGCTCTGTTTTTCTTGTACATGCAAAGAAGGTACAGCTAAACAGAAGGATAGCAGCGGAAAAGAGGTTTAATTTATAGTTCTTTAATGTTAACATGGAATCATAATATTTATGTTAATACCTGTTTTCTTAAGGGGTTAAGGGAGTGATACCTGCGGAGATCGCTTGATCGATAAAGGAATCTACAAAGAATCCGAAGGTATGTTTCTTTCTGTTTAGCACATGCATAACCCCATTATTCGTCTGAATATCGGATGTAGCCACAGGGATATTGCGTAAAGCAATCTGTGGATTGGATAAGTCCGGTATATAGGCTAAAAACAATTGTCTGTAACCTGCATATTGAACGCCTCCTGCATCATTGAAGATGACACCAATATTCATAATTCGACCTCCATAACTGGTGTAGTTCTGCCCCGGATAAGCTACATAAGAGATGGTATCACGTTGTGGATAGTCCTTCAATAGGTTTTTACCCTTGAAGATATAATTGGAGATCAAATTCTTCCATACTTCTGGTTTAATTTGATCCAATTGCTTCACTGTGTCCTTACCATTGAATTGTAAATACTTGTTCAAACCCAATACGGCACGGGTAATACATCCACTTGGAGGGGC
Source organism: Sphingobacterium kyonggiense (assembly GCF_039536825.1). Classification (NCBI taxonomy): domain Bacteria; kingdom Pseudomonadati; phylum Bacteroidota; class Sphingobacteriia; order Sphingobacteriales; family Sphingobacteriaceae; genus Sphingobacterium; species Sphingobacterium kyonggiense. The sequence goes on along the minus strand of NZ_BAAAZI010000007.1, from coordinate 151,332 downwards.
AAAAAAGGTTACTTCCTCATTTTGAACGACCTGTTTCATACCAGCCAGTTCAAGAACCATTAAGGTACTATCGAAGAATGGCTTCTTCTGCTCCATATATTGAATGGTATTACCTTCAAATTTTGGATCATGTATGCCTGAGTCAAAGTAGTACTTCTTACAACCTGTAAAACAGATTATCATGACTACCGCTAATATTCCTATATTAAAATGCTGTTTTTTCATAAGTTTAGTTCCAAAAAGTATTACCGATTAAACTTGGGTTCGCACTTGCCTCCTGAGAAGAAATAATCAATGGCCATGTCCAAGCTCCACTATTGAAGTTTCCTACAGGAATAATAGCATTGGAGAACTCTGTACTAACGGCACGCTTGGTTCTTACTAAGTCAAAGAAGAAATGGCCTTCACCGATTAACTCTCTCGAGCGCTCTTTGTAGATATCATCCTTCAATCCTTGGCCACTGGACGTAAATGCTGGTGCTCCTGCGGCATTTCTAACCTGGTTAACATAGCCTCTTGCTTCATCTTCATTTCCTAATTCTGCATGTGCTTCTGCCACGAGTAATAAGGCATCCGGCAAGCGGAAGATGATAGCTGAATCATCATTATTAACTGTTAGGTTAGCACCTGTACCTGTTGAATAAATATTAATGAATTTCTTCAATTGGAAGGTGTTGTTGTCTGAGCTCATGTTTTCAAACCATATAGCTCTACGTTCATCTGGAGTTGCTACAGGAAATAACTTCTCAATGTACTCCTTTTCATAGGCCATAAAGCTCGTAGTCTTGGAAGTTTGGCCACGATAGGGGTAGTGGGAGAAGAAAAATGAAGGATTTGCAAACGCTGCAAAGGTCTCTCCATAGTTATACTCCTGCAACACACCAAACAAGTTCTCTGATGTTTTACCTTTAAAGATTTTCTTGGTATTCTCAATGGTTAGAGGCAATAACTGATAATCGGTATAAGAAGCAAGTTCTTGACCTAAGTCTACGACTGCTTGATAATACTGATTCTTATCCGTCTCATCCCAAGCAGCAGCCCACATATTAAGGTGCATTAATAAGGCTATGGCAGCACCTTTAGTTGGCCTAAAGCCTGTAGAAGCATTGTCAGAATATTTCACTGGTAAATCGTTTATTACCGATTTGACATCTTCAATACATAGTTTAGCAACCTCAACTTGATTCATCCTTGGTAAAGCCTCGCTGTGATAAGCATCGGTATAATACACAGCATCGCCGAATATCTTGATTAAGAACATATAGCTTAGGTTTCTAGTGAAAGTAGCCTCTGCTTTATATTGTCTTCTGTCTTTATCCGATAACTCCGATGATGGAATTTTATCGATTTCAAAAATTAAGATATTACTTGCGGCAATAACATCATACCATCCTTTCCAGTTCATGACATCCTTAAAGCGGTTGTCATAGGTTGAACCTCCACTGAATACTGGTTTTAAGTTATTGTTGATTACATTATTTACAGGACCATTTCCACTGTTATCAATGGTTCCAACTACTTTTACAAAGTTAGCGCGCATGTCCAATGCTGGGATTAGTATGCTATTACCAACCTTTGAACGTAGTCTGGTATAGATTCCACCCATATAGCTTTCTGCGTCTTTTTTGGTCTTCCAAAAATTATTTCCGGATAGGGCATCGATTGGTGTCACATTTAGGAAGTTATCACATGCTGTGAATCCAAACATCAAGGACCCTAAGAGAATGAGCTTTGTTAATTTTTTCATCTTCATCATACTAATTGTTAGAATTCAACATTTAAACCTAATGTAAACTGCTTAGGTAATGGATATCCACCTGAGAAATCTCTACCTAATGCTGATACGTTCTCCGGGTTAGGACCTGAATAACGAGAGATGTATCCTAAGTTTGCTGCTGTAAAGTTGACACTGATTCTGTTCATACCGTATCTTCTCGTCATGTCTTGGTTAAAGTTGTAATAAACTTTCACCGAGTTTAATTTAAAATAAGATCCGTCCTCTTGGAATAAGGTCTGGTTAATACGGAATGGATTTAATAAGGCATTACGCACAAAGTCAAATGGGTTAGGATAGGTTGCCACATCGCCATCTGTTTGCCAGTAGCTGTATTCCGAAATTGGCACTAAACCACCCATTCCTGTAGGATTTCCAAACATGGCAAACTGAGAAGCCAAGTTGTTGTTTAGAATGTCACGCTTCAAAGTAAAAGACGTGTTAACCTCTAAACTCCAGTTTTTGAATTGAACCAAGTTCATCAAACCACCAGTAATAGCTGGTTGTGAGTTACCTGCAATAACACGGTCATTGTTATCCAAGATGTAGTTACCATCTAAGTCAGTGAAAATTGGATCACCTGCTTTGAAGTAATTCAAAAGACCATTCGATCCTACGCGATATGGAAGACCTGTTACAGGGTCAACTGGAACATCTGCATTATTTGCATAAACTCCTTTTGTATTGAACAAGAAGTTTGATAGGGAGTTAAGTCCTAAGCGGTAATAGATATCTTGTCCTAATCCTGGGTCAACATAGATTTGTTCTCTTAAACCATCTGGTAATTTAGCCAACACTTCACGGTTAATAGCGAAACTTCCTGAAAGTGACCATTTAAATGGACTAGTAGGACTTAAAGGTCTCGCAGTAGCTTGGAATTCCCAACCATAATTGACGTTACTAATCTCGGTAGAAGCAATCTCACGGAAGGCATTCGCCTCAGAAATTTGTTTCTTCTTAAAGATGTGGTCATTCTGCTTGTAATAACTGTCCATCATGATGTTGAAACGGTTATTAAAGATCGAAAAGTCAATACCGAAGTTATAAGTTGTCGCTTTTGATGGCTCTAAACTTAGGTTAGGTAAAGTCCCTAAATCAGAAATAACAGTGTTGTTGTTGTTGTATCTGTTACCACCTACATATTTACCATAAGCTTGGTAGATATTACCATTTGGAGAAATGTTGGAACCATAACTAAAGCGTAAATCACCATAGTCTAACCAAGTCAGGTTGTCCATGAATTTCTCTTTATCAAAGTTCCATTTAAGCGCAATGGAAGGGTTTTTCTTATAACCTGCATTAGGGCCGTTGGTTGAAAGACCGTCGATTCGGTAATTCAAATCCAATACATAACGTTGCTTGTAGTTGTAAGAGAATTGACCTGCAAAAGCAACTGTTCTCAAGTCAGTGTAACCAATTGTACCACCTTTTGAACTTAAGTAATTCGTCATGTTGGTGAATGGACCACGCAATTGATCATTTACCACACGGTCATTCAGCATGGCATCTGATTTAAAGAAAGATGCTCTTAATTCAGAGAATGCGAATAAAGAGAAGCTATGCGCATCTTCTTCATCTTTTGAATTATCCTTAAACCCGAATACATACGATAATTGATTACGGTTATAAAGTGTTGTTGCGCGATCATTATAAGTATAATACTGAGCTTGATTTGAATTTAATGCAGCAGGGGAGAAGTTATCTTTAGTTCCCGATTGGCCATTATAGTTCAAATAAGATGCTGCCTTAAAGTTCTTAAAGAAATCATAAGAAATATTCATAGTAGCAGAAGTTACCAATACCTTATTGTCATCATCGGTTTTAAGGGCTCCTAAAACAGAGTTTACAGAAGAATATAAGGATGGTGGAGGTAATAAGGATGAAGAAGCTCCCCCTGATGCAACCCCTTGGTTCAATAATCCATTTCCACTTCCCATTCGCTGTCGCTGTATGGAATTGTTCAATAAAGCTTCTAATTTAAACTTCGTAACAGGATTATAAATCATGTTCATATTCAAGTTATAGCGAGCATAACCCGTGTTTTCTTGAATACCTTTTTCATCATATAAACCTAAGGCAACTTTATAGTTGAACTTTACATCACCACCAGATACGTTTAAGTTGTGGTTCTGGTTATATGTTGGGCGATAAAAGTAAGACTGCCAATCCGTAGAATTGTTATAATAAGCATTCAAACTATCGGATAGGAAAGGCGTAGAGTTCACCAAATCCAAACCATGGTTATACGAAGTATCATTCATCAAGATCTGACGAATACGTAGCATACGTTCTTCTTTACCACCAATTACAGAACGCAATTGAGGCACTGAAGACATAAATGCAGAACCATTATAGCGAACTACTGGTACTCTGGATTTACCACGTTTTGTGGTGATTAGAATTACACCGTAGGCACCTCTAGATCCATACATGGAAGTAGCTGCTGCATCTTTCAATACGGTAATATCTTCGATATCCTCAGGTGGAATCTGTGATGCTGGTGATACACCTGGACCTGCTTGTTGGAAACCATAAGAGAAGTCAGCATTATCATCTACTGGAACCCCATCAATTACATATAATGGTGAAGTAGGTGTCAAGAATGCCGAGTTACCTTCGCCAGTAACGTTTAAGCTAGAGATACCACGGATAGTTACAGAACCACGGAAACCCGGAGCACCTGTATTGTTCTGGATATTCAAACCTGCAACTTTACCTTGTAGTAAGCTGATTACATCACCTGCTGGTTGACCTTGAATGTCTTTACCAGAAATGGTAACTGCAGCACCGGTATTTAAGGTTCTACTCTTTGTTTGGTAACCCGATGTTACCGTGATTTCCTCAATTGTATTGCTGGAAGGACTTAAGCCGACCATGATATTAGTACGATTTTCTACTTTAACAGATTTCGGTTCAAAACCTACAAAACGGAAGGTCAGCGTAGCATTATTAGGTACATTGATGCTGAACTTACCATCTTTATCTGTACTTCCCACAGAAGAGCCATTGCTGAGGATAGTAGCACCAGCTACTGCTTCCCTTCTGGAGGTAGAACTATCGTATACTGTTCCTTTTACCGTTATGCGTTGTTGAGCAAGAGCCGCATCATGCATATGGAAAAGCAGTAAAACTATGATGTATTTGATATATTTCATTGAAATAGTCTTAAATGTGAATGGATAGGAAACTAATCGTTGTCAAACTTCGGTTTGTCCCTTTTAAACCAAAATGTCAATTCCCAATCTGCTTTCTCGAAAATCTTGAAATTGAAGGTCATGTAGTTCTTCTGGAAGACATTTCCGAAAGCCATTCTACTGAATCGGAAAACTACTTGAGCCTGATCTCCAGATGGAATCGTGTAGCGCGTTGGGTAACTACTCAATGGAATAGGATAAGCCACGTCATAACGAACCATTTTATCATCCTTCTTCATGTTAAAGCCATGGACTAAGTTGGCCCAATCTGTCTCATCAAATAAGTTCGGGTCAATAGGATTAGACAAGGAGTCAATAAACTTGAATGTCAAACTATTTCCTTTACCAGTTTTCTTGAAAAGCACTTGTACATCATCTCTTGTATTAAGCGGTTGACCACGTTCGCCCATCATAAAAATACTCGTTGGGTTTACTGAGATGGATGTTCCTTGCCCTGTAATCGGGTCTAAATTGGAAGGTTCATAAGGGCGTTCGCGCAATGGCATAACACGTAGATTCTGGAAGTAACGACGACCTCCTGAATTCGACATTTCCACATCAAATACATAACCTGAATCAGGTTGTGCTTTGATCATATTGGAATTTGCTGCTGCCCACATGATAAAATCACCTGAATGAGGTCTAATCTCAAATAATGGATGATTCTCTATGGTACGTTTTGCCTCGATTTCCTCAATGGATTTTTCGGTTCCATTATAGATTCCCTTCCACACCGTAACAGGATAAGTCTCTGTCAGCTCAGGTGCTGGGCTTCCATCGAAAGTTCGCATATTGACGATCTTGAAGTCCAATGGCTTACTGGAGTTACCATATTGAAAAATATTGTTAAATAAGGTATTTCTCCCCAGTACAGGTTTAAATATCGTCTGCGTATATTTTGAGTCATTGGCGATTGATAATCGCTCTTCCGGCAAGTTCTTTCTACAAGATGAAAATGCCAAGAGGGCTATACCTAAGCATGCACCAATCTTCATAAGGTTATTATAAGTTATCTTCATCTTCAATTAATTTCATACGATCCGTAAATTCATCAAATCCAAAGTTGTGCGTAGGCGATAGGATGTTGATGGTTGCATTGTTGGTTTTGATATTAACTGTTGTCGCTCTGCTCGTAATCCAATCTTTTACCAAGTCAGATCCAAAGGGATTACTAAAGTCCAATGAACTTGCTCCTCCTTGCACAAAGCCTGATGCGCTTAATTTGACATAACGGGCATGCATTGGATAATTAAACTTGATGGACATTAAAGGCAATCCGTCTAACTCTTGGATGTAATCATTTGTAGTTTTTACATCACGGATGATATAACGGCAGATTAGGGTATCCAACTGATCGGCATCTACTGTGCTCAGGGTCAAAGGTGCTTCACCTTCAGCTTTAAGTGATAAATTCAAATACTTTAGAGCCGCTACAAAGTTTTCATTCACCGGAGCGAATAAAGTAACCTTCTGGTTGTTTAAAGAGTCTTCCAAATCTGGAAAACGGTTTAAGACCAAAAGCAAAGAATCAAATGTTCCTTCAGGTTGAGCCTTGAGGTATGCTAATGCAGTTCCGTCGAAAGATTGCACCTGATTTTCATAATCATAATATGGAGAATCGCTCTTGGAACAAGAGGAAAACCATAAAGCAACCATACCCAGCAAAATGGCCAACGTATTTCTTATATTTAGGTATTTCATACTCATCATTTTTAGGTTTTATTATTGCCAATAAGGGTTCTGCGTGATTAAGGAATTGGCATTGATCACATCCTTTGAAACTGGCCAGTAGATACCTCCGGCTGATTCAAACTCTTGGAAGGTCATGTCTTTTCCATTTTTAGTTGCAAATACCTGATTGGATTTTTTCAAACGTTGGTAACGGATGATGTCATACCATCTCCAACCTTCACCCATTAATTCTTTCCTACGTTCTTCAAAAATTGCCTTTAAAACATCTGGAGAATTTTCTGTAGAATAGACGATACCTCTTAAGTTACATGCCTTGTTCAACGCATCGTATGCCCCTGAGATATCTCCTAATGCTGCCAAGGCCTCAGCTCTTAACAAGGTGATTTCCTCCATGCGGCTGAATACTAAGGAAGAAGAGAATAAGGTTACATTTCCTGATGTATTTGATGGGTATAACACCTTGATTTTATTGAAGATTGGCATCTCGGTTTCAAAACCATAGAAGTAATTTGTTCTATAAAAACCAGATACCGGATCTTTACTAAAGCGTAAATCCTTAGGATTGGTGAAGATGTTGATGATGCTGTCTTTGTTGACAAACATCTCCGGCTTTGATTTTGGAATAAAAGGAGAGGCTAGGATAAGTTGCTCAATGTGACCATTGGCAGTTGAAAGTCCGTTACCTGCTTCAAATGGAAAACCCACCATAACTGTCGCACGCTTATAAGCAAATGGACTCATGTTATTTTGGTTTTCAGTAAGGGCATCCATATTGATGTAATCTAATGGATTGGCACCATCTACATAATATTGCGTAGATTGATTGTCCAATACAAATTTTGAATAGGTAGCTGCATCAATATAGTTTCCTTGCCAAGCGGCAATATGAGCCAATAGAATATACGCTGAAAGACGGGTATACACGTTTCCATTCCAGCTAGCCCATCCACCACCATAATACTGACCAGGATAGATAGGGTCTGTACCTCCGTAACGGAAAGGAACAACCTTTGCTGCTGCTAATAACTCGGAAGTCGCAAATCCTAATACTCGCTCCTGCGAGGTGCGTTCGGTCTTGATGAAATTGCCATCATGTGATGATGTAATCAATGGCACATCGCCCCATATCCTTACCATGTAGAAGTAAGCAAATGCACGCAGCATTCTTGCTTGAGCCACATCAACATCGTGGTTTAATTTGGTGTATCGACGGTCAAGTTCTAGAATTTCACCTGAACGTTCGATGAATAGACTTGCAGCATTGATAGCCGCATAAAAGCGACGCCAATTTGTGATGCGGTCTATTACCGGGTATGAAGCGTTTAATTGCCCCTTTACAATGGCTTTAAGGTCCGCACGAGTAGTAATGGTAAAATCACCTTCACGTAAATCCCCCATTAGCCAGTGGCCATTATCGGCAACTGTGGCTGAACGCAATAGGCCGTAGATGGACATCAAGTTTGCCTTGCCATCCTCCAACGTCTTCCAGTTCGTTTCTTCAGTAGCTAGACGGGTAGAAGGCGCGTCGTCAATTTTACTACATGACCCTGCGCTTAATAGCAATAGGCCCATGCCGACACCAGCAAATACTCTACGGATATATAAATTGTTTTTAATCGATAAATTCATGATAGTACTTGTTTATTCTTATAAATCCAGTTTCAATCCCAAAACAAATGTTCTTGGAATAGTCAAATTCGCGCCATCATATACACCGTTGAAATTGCTTAATTCAGGATCTACACCTGAGAACTTCGATAGGGTCCATACGTTTTGGGCTGTAGCATATAGATAAACTCGTCTGAAGTTTCCTGCTGAATTCTTTAGGAATGGCATATTTTTGAAATCATAACCTAAAGTGATGGAACGAAGCTTTAAGTACGACGCATCTTCCAAGAATAAATCTTGATCTAAGCGGTACGGGCTAACATCACTCCAAGGATTATAAATCGGGTAGCTTAATTCCTTATCTGAAGTTTGCCATGAGGATACTTCTTTTACAGCTGTGATATCATTTCCAGATTCACGGTTAATGAAGTCATACTTAGTCGATTGGTATTGATTTAAGATCTTATGTCCAGTCGCAAAGAAGAAATGGAAGTTTAAATCAAAGTTTTTGTAAGAGAATGTATTGCTCCAGCCTCCAATCAAAGTAGGAATACGATTTCCCTCTAAGACTTTGTCATTATTGTCTACACGATTGTCGTTATTTAGGTCTTGCCATCTTGGGTCACCGGCAAACATAGGAATTCCGTGGAAAGTATGTCCGTTTGGAACTTCTGAATCACTATTGTAAATACCTTGGTTCTTATAGATCCAGTAACTCGTTATAGGTTTACCAACTTCTAACTTGTTATCGCCATTGATAAGCTCAGTTAAGCCATCAGGTAATGCTGTAACTTCGTTTTTGTTGTAGTTTAAATTGATGGAAGAGTTCCATCTTAACTTATCTTGGTTTTGTAAAATTTGTCCATTCAGTAAGAATTCTAATCCTTTATTATTGACTTCCATTCCTGTTTTGTAGTTCAAGCTATAACCTGACTCCAATGGAACTGGCACTCCAACCAACTGATTTTTGTCATTTCTGTTGTATAAAGAAATAGCGGCATTCATGCGGTTGTTAAAAAACGTTCCATCTAAGCTGATATTGGTTCTATCTGCATATGGAAGTTTAATTCCATAACCAATAAATCCACTGTTATAAGGTCTATTAATTCCTACTAAACCTCCATATCCTGGAATAGTTGGCTCTTCATACCAACCACTTTCTGTGCGGTATTGCGGACCTGCAGCATAACGGTCATCCAAGAAAATACGGATATTGCGGCCCCAACCTGCATTTAAACTTAATTGATTGAAGAAAGTGTTGTCCTTTAAGAATTGCTCTTTTAGATTATAGGTTGCACTCACTGCTGGAGTAGTTAACCAACGGCTATCAGGCTGACCATTTGAGCTTCCATCACGACGGATTAATGCATTGATGCTAAATAAATCCTTGTATTTGTATCTCGCTGAGCCATAGAAAGAAAGTAGGTTGTTTACCTCTTTGTCAATGTAACGGAATACATAGAAGTTACCTGCATTTAAGGCATTTAAGTAACCGTCTCCAGGTTCTCCCGGATTCACGAATACCAATTTTACATAATCATTTGGCCCATTATAAGCACGAGCATAATTATATTTGTATGTGTCGCCTTGATAAACATGTCCTGCTTCTAAATCCAAGCTATGATCTTCATTGAATTCAAAATCATATCCGATGGTATTCTGGAAAATTAAACGTTGATTATAACCGAAATAAGTTGAGATATAACTTACGCCATCCATTAATGTTGAAGGTGTAAAGTAATCCCGAACTCCCTCATTATAATCGAAAATCAAGCTTGATGCTAGTGTTAGTTTGTCAAGCTTAGAACTTAAAGTCACGTTTCCATTTAAGGTAGTGGTACGGTTATTATCGACATTTTTCTTGCTCTCATCTAAGTAAACTCCAAAGTTGTCTTTGTTAGGGGAGAGCGGAGTGGATAAATCTGGTATATAACGTGTTTCTGCAAATCTATCGCGCAAGGATTTATTACGGGTTCTATCCAAGCGTACTGCATTGACATTACTTGATACGGTTAACCAAGAAAATGGTGCCATGTTGATTCCGAAAAACACATTGTATCGATCAATGTTTGTATCATCGGCATTTCCAGCGTTTTTAGTTCCTGAACCAAAAAAGCGGAAGTTAGCACGATCATTTCCACCGGTAATACCTAAATCCGCCGAAAAGGTAGGCGTATTTTTGTAATACAAATCGTTCCAATTAGAAGGACCAAAATAGGCTAGATTTGTTGAGTCACGTAAATACAAGGAGTAATTATCATATTGTTCCTTGCTGGCGTACTGTTGATAGAATGGTCTTCTGAAATTATTTTCATGTTCACCATTTACGGTATATACTTTCGGTGCTGTCACATACCCGAAGTAACTATTCAAGCTGATATCACGAACGCCTGCTTTGGCATTCTTTGTCGTGATATAAACCGCTCCATTCGCTGCATTTGGACCCAATTTCGCCAATTCGAATGGATCTTTTACTACAACTATAGATTGAATGTTACTGATGTTGACTTGTGCCAATAAGTTGTTGGCAGGACCAACACGGTTGTAATCATACTTCTGAACATCAAATGCAAAAGGATTATCCTGTACTAGAGGGACACCATTCAGGTATACCGCAGGTTGTAATGCATAGATGTCTTTTTTCGAGAACAAGATGCCCGATGGGCCTTGAATAATCATGCTTTGTTCAGTCCCCGGTTCTCCATTCGGTTCTTGAACATAAAGTCCAGCTAAATGACCCTTGACAATCTGTTGTAATGACAAATTCGGAACAGCAATCGCCTCCCGAATGTTAATACTATCTTTAGCTGTTTTGAACTTTTGTAAGGCCTTCATCATCTGGCCTATGGTGTCTGTTTTTGCATTGTATTTGGATGTGTCAATAGCTGATGTCTCCAAGGTGGATCTATACGTACTATTTGAACTCCGAAAAATTGGTTTGTCTGCAGCATGCGTATGTGCGAGACCTCCAACTGCTAAAAACAAGGCAATAGAAAGACTTATGGAAGTTTTTACCATTTTTTCCAGTTTATGTATTGTTAATAAATTGTAGATCTTACCAGTAGTTAGGTTGTTACTCTGGTAACTTTAGGTTTGTTCTTTATCCAGTTGGCTCTCTTTCTTGGTTTTTCTTCATAATGTGCTTTTAAATTAGTTTTGGTTATTTGTTTTGTTTATTTGTTTAAAGGTCTAAGAAGTCGTGTTAAGAGCAAGTAAAATAAAATGGGTTTAGGTTGAGTGTTTAAATTACTTCTTAGGAACCTTATTTCTTATTCGGTATTATGTTTCTTGTTTTTTCGTGGTTATTTATTTCGGTTAGTTGCTTAAATCCTTCGTTTTAATCTCTCTTTTTAATACAATTTTTCTATTGCAATTCTTTAATCAAGTTATTAAAGCCTTCGGTGATTTTTCAATTTTTCCAGGTTAGCTTTAGGTCGAAAATTCGGTCCAAATCTTTAGGCTTCTTAGACAAGTATACTATAAGTTATACATAAATACCTAAAATTTTAGCAACGAAATCGTTTGCGTAAAATAACGCAAACGATTGCTTGACTATGTATGACATAATATTGTAACGTGTAAAAGCTATCAATTCTAAGAAAATTTTTTTTGTTGAAATTGCTAGAATTACTAGTGAATTATAGTAGATGAGTTATAAAAGTTTATTCCCAATATTGTTATTTTAATTGTAGGTGAGTTAAGCTATGTTTTGATTCTGTCTTTGGGAAATATATTTAATCAGTAATTTTACCCAATTAGTTCAAAATTTAGAGAGCAATTAGAGCACTAAATTGGCTGAATTTTTATTGAAAAAGAGTAAGGAAATTTTAGCAAAATAGAAGTCTTTGTCCAGTTTTGGAGTATGGATTAAGCACAAAAAAGGAAGGCTTTTGCCTTCCTTTGTTTTAAGATTTTTTTAAGTATCTCAATTCCCCTAAAAGCAAATGAGTTATTTCAATAATTCCTTATACCTCAATAAGGCTTCCACATAATAATAATCGGCATAGCTCAATGGTACATCCACCTCAGAATTTAGAGGTAAAGCACCGACACTATGCTTCAATAAGAAGCCACCATTCTCACCTTTTTTCGCAAAGTAAGCATCGGAGGAAAGGTTTTTAATAATGGTTTCAGCGGCTTGTAAATAGTGCTTAGCCTGTTTTGGTTTACTGTATTCAGCTAGCTCAACCAACGCAGAGGCGTATAAGGCTGCAGCTGAAGCATCTCTTAAATCTTTATTTTTATACATTTTGTTGTCACTGGATATTTTATCCTTGTCAAAATCCCAATATGGAATTAAATCCTCAGGTAGATTAGGATTACTCAAAATATAATTAGCAACCTCTTGAGCTCTTTTTAAGTATGGTTTCTTTTTAGTTTCTCTATACATCATCGTAAATCCGTATAAAGCCCAACCTTGTCCTCTAGACCAAGCTGATTCATCAAAAGCTCCTTGATGCGTTTTTTTAGCATGTACTTCTCCGGTATTCGGATCATAGTCTATGACGTGGTAGGAACTGAAATCCTTGCGGAAATGATTTTTAAGCGTCTTATCTGCATGCGTAACGGCAATATCATAATATTTTTGGTCGCCACTTAGCTTGCTGCTTTGAGTCAAGAACTCCAAGTTCATCATATTGTCGATAATCACAGGATATTTCCATGGGCCATGATCCCATGAACGAATAACTTGGGTTTTCGTACTAAAACGAGAGGCTAGGGATGCAGCACCATTTAATAAGATGGGTTTATATTGCGCAGTATCCTTCGTTAATCTTAAGGCATTGCCAAAACTGCAATACAGCATAAATCCTAAATCGTGCGTTCCTTTATTAAATTGTTCTTTCTCAAGATACTTTAATTTTTCCTGGGCGAGCTTTAATAATGATGCATCATGAGTGCCTTCAGAAAGTAGGAGTAGGGTTCCTGGGTAAAATCCAGAACACCACCAACTGGAACTGGAGAATACGTTTTTCCCATTGCGGAAAGTTTGCGGGAATTTATCAACTGGAGTGACTGCAGCTAAGGTTTTGATCTGTTCTGCAGATTTAACTAATTGTTGATCGATAAAGGTTTTATCGAGTGCATATTTTGCCTGTTTTTGTGCATAAATAGGTTGTGTGCAACCTGCTAATGCCAAAAAGAGCATAATCTGTTTTATCTTTTTCATGTGGATTATAAAAGGTAATTATTTTATTTATTTCATTTTTAGGATATTGAATCAGGGTTATGCGATTTAACGACCCATCCAACCTCCATCTACGGTTAGTATCGTACCGTGAACATAATTTGAGGCCTCCGATGCCAAGAAAACTATGGGGCCTTTAAAATCTTCTGGATTTCCCCAGCGTGCTGCTGGTATTCGACTTAATATACTGGCTGAACGATCTTCATCGGCTCGTAATGCTTCCGTATTATCTGTCGCGATATAACCAGGAGCTATGGCATTAACATTTACACCTTGCGCTGCCCATTCATTTGCAAATGCCTTCGTCAAAGAAGCGATTGCCCCCTTTGAGGCTGCATAGCCTGGAACATTTATTCCTCCTTGAAAGGATAATAGGGAAGCTGTAAAAATAATCTTTCCCGATTTTCTACTTAGCATTTCCTTACCTATTTCTCTTGTAAGGATAAATTGTGCTGTTTGATTGATTTCGATGACCTCATCCCAATAATTGTCAGAATGATGTGCCGCAGGATCCCTTAATATGGTGCCAGCGTTATTAACTAAAATGTCGATTTTAGGATGATCCTTTTTTACTTGGTCTATAAAAGCATAAAGATTTGCTCTTTTGGAAAAGTCGCATTGGTAAGCCCAAAATTTACGACCTCGAGCTAAGATGGCTTTTTCGACCGCAGAGTCTTTTAATTCCAAACTTGCAGATACCGCAATGATATCAGCACCAGCCTCCGCTAATGCTTCTGCCATTCCTTTTCCAATGCCTCTTTTACTGCCCGTTACCAAGGCTGTTTTTCCTTGTAAATCGAATAATGATAAGGTATTCATGGTTGATTGTTATTTTATTTTTACTCGAATAGCTTCTTTTCTTGAACGCGCAAATTGATCTACATATTCAAACCAAGTATTACTATCCGTTATTTTACCTTCTTTGTCCCATGCCGCTCCAGAATAATAGGTTATTGGAGTCTTGTTGGAAACAACAATTCTATTTAAGAATTGAAGAGGTGAATTAATAAAGTTACTTTTTATTTTGCTTGGATAAACTATTGCAGTAGCCGTATGGCCATTTTTATTCATATTAGGTTCCCAATAGGCCAAATAATTATTTTTGTCCCCTAACAGAAAAATTGGCTCTTTTTCTTTTCGTTTTACAAGACCAATAACAATTGCTGTAGATGATTTGTCCTTGTTGTTGACTTCAATTTGTATTCGATTAAATCTACTATTTGCATCTAGGCTTATAGTCTTCTTTAGCTGAATTCGTTGACCTTGATAATTCTCCTCCGGATAAGTCAATTCAAATGTCGTCCTCAAAGGACCATTATCTAAAATTTTATGTGTTCGATAATGCTTACCGTAAATTATGGAATCCTGCAAGTAAACGGCTACATCTCCTAATCCTAGACTTTTTCCCACACTATAATAATCCAAACCTTCACCATGATCCTGGTGGTAATCTTCCGATTTATACCATTTGTTTATGATGAGATTAGGAGTCCGCTTAGCCCAAAAGTCTATACCTTGTGCATCATCAGGTCTACCTTCTAAGGCAGGGCCATAAATGCGAAAAGCTACAACATTATTTTCCCAAGCAAAATCATCAAATCGTTCAGGAACTTTCCTAGCGTAGGTCATTGGCGGGTATGAGGTACTTTCTGAAAAGTCTGGGTGCAATTCCAATTTTCCTTTTGCAGGGATATTCACCAGAATCAAAACATTTTGAACATTGCTTTCTCCTAATCGCTCCAACTGATGTGGATAGAAATTTCCTTTGTCATCTTTAATTTGGAAATTGCTATCTAAACCAAATGCCTGACTATACTTTTTATATGGAATAGAAATCAGTTCTTCCCGACTCGCATTTGTAGGATTATGTAAGGCGATTTTCTTCTGGGCTTGTACATCCTTGGTTAGAAATAAAATTAGGCACAAAGCTGCTACAGAGCATATCCGATTTTTGATTTTATTTAATGGCAGAAATCTCATATTTGTCCATATCATCATAATCTAAATTTTCACCTGCCATTCCCCAAATGAACGAGTAATTACTTGTGCCGGCACCAGAATGAATGGACCAAGGTGGAGAAAGCACCGCCTCTTCATTTTTTACCCAAATATGGCGTGTTTCTTCAATGGTTCCCATAAAGTGGGACACTGCTTGACTTGAATCCAATTCAAAGTAAAGGTATGCCTCCATTCTGCGATCATGGGTATGTACAGGCATGGTATTCCAAACTGAACCTAAATCCAATTCGGTTAATCCCATTTGAAGCTGACAGGTGTCAATGTTTTTATGTAATAAAATCTGGTTTATTGTTCTCTTATTGGCATTTTCCACTGTCCCAAGACGTATTTGATTAGCCTCCTGCTTGGTGACTTTTCGTGTTGGGTATGCTTGATGAGCAGGGGTAGAGTTCAAGTAAAATTTGGCAGGATTCGTAGCATCCTTACTACTAAATTGAACACTTTTTGCACCTTTACCTATATAAAGCGCATCTTTAAAAGCAATTTCATATTCCTCTCCATCAACAATGATTTTCCCATTTCCACCGATATTGATAATGCCCATTTCTCTTCTGTCTAAGAAGTTTGGCATTTTCAATAACTCGTCAATGGTTTCCAAGGTGATAGCCGTCTCTATGGGTTGACATCCACCCACCATAAAACGGTCATAATGGCTATATGTAAAGCTAATTTTACCTGGCTGAAATAAATTCTCAATAAGAAAATTATCTCTTAGTCCCTTTGTATCTAGGTTTTTGGTTTCATTAGGTCCCAGGGCGTACCTATTTTCAAAATTTAATGTCATAATTCTAAATATAGGAGGCTTTATGATGCAAATGGTACAATAACTACGAAAACGATTTCGAGCAATTAGATCGCTTTAAATCACGGTTTCTATGAACCTTCGAAAACGATTGAGTAAAAAGTATTAGTAGATTCAAATTGTAATGTATATTATTGAACATATTATAAACCGTATCGTTCCCTAAAAACTAGAAATTCCTATGATTTAAGGTGTAATGAGACTTATCATTCATGAAAATATTATTTCAAAAAATGAGGGATGCGGATGCTTTTTAACCATAAAATAAGGATGTACATCCGAACCATATGATATCAGATAAAATCAGTAAATACCGTTGGAACATCTGTGCGTTGCTTTTCTTTGCTACGACCATCAATTATTTAGATAGACAAGTACTTTCCTTAACCTGGAAAGATTTTATAGCCGTAGAATATCATTGGACTAATGAGGATTATGGTGATATTGCCGCCCTTTTCTCTATTTTTTATGCTGTCTCCATGCTATTTGCAGGCCGTATAATTGATAGATTAGGTACGAAGGTAGGTTTTATGTGGGCCATCGGTATCTGGTCAGTAGGAGCGATCTTACATGCCTTCTCAGGGATGGTTACATCGGGTATTCTCACAGGGCAATGGTTAGTGGGTTTTAAAGAAGCTGCTGATATTATCAGTACCGTTGCGAATATATCCAGCGTCGTTTCGGTGAGTGTAACCTTTTTCATTATCGCTCGATTGATTTTAGCTATTGGAGAAGCAGGGAATTTTCCGGCTGCCATAAAGGTTACTGCGGAATATTTTCCGAAGAAAGATCGTGCGTTCGCGACCAGTATTTTCAATTCTGGAGCAACCATAGGAGCACTGGTGGCACCTTTGACCATTCCTACGATTGCCAAGTACTATGGGTGGGAGATGTCATTTGTCATTATTGGCGCCTTAGGCTTTGTCTGGATGATTTTCTGGAAATTTATGTACGACAGGCCCGAAAACCATAAACGGGTGAATGCAGAGGAGCTAAAGTATATCCTTCAAGATGAAGAAACAGAAACAGCAAACCCAGAAAAGGTTATTCCCATAAAAACTGAGAAGGTGACTTTTGGCAGTGTTCTAAAGCACCGGCCAGCTTGGGCGTTTGCACTTGGTAAATTTTTGACCGATGGTGTATGGTGGTTTTATTTGTTTTGGATGCCTGCCTATTTAAGTTCTGTTTATGGCATTAAATCCTCTGACTTTGAAGGTCAAATTGCTTTGTTCGTCCTTTATCTGATTACTTTGTTATCCATAATTGGAGGATGGATGCCTACCTATTTTGTCGAGAAAAAAGGTATGGATCCCTATGCAGGACGTATGCGTGCTATGTTAATCTTTGCTTTTTTTGCCTTAGTTGTACTTTTTGCTCAACCCTTCGGACATATATCATTTTGGATTCCTGTATTGTGTATCGGTGTAGCGGGTGCTGCTCACCAAGCTTGGTCTGCTAACTTGTTCTCAACAGTAGGTGATATGTTTCCAAAACGTGCCGTGGCGACTGTTACAGGTATTGGTGGTCTTGCTGGTGGTATCGGTGCTTACCTCATCAATAAGATATCTGGCGGATTATTCGATTTCGCAGAGAAAAATTGGACCAGTGTAGATGGTCAAAAACTAATTCAAGCTTACCCACAAATTGCAAATGCTGAGCAAGCTAAATCCCTATTCCAAAGTCATCATGTAAGTAATTTGGACGAATTCTTAAAACTACTCGAAAAACAAGGCACACTTGTGCAAAATGGTATTGAAAAAGGATATATGATCATTTTTACCATTTGTGCCGTAGCCTATTTAATGGCTTGGGTCGTTATGAAATTGCTCGTACCGAAAATGAAAACAGTTAATCTGAAGTAGAATTGCGTAAGATTAATTCGGTCTCCAAATAAAGGGTATCAAAATCATCCATATCCGAATTTTTGTGATTGATTAATTCCAATAATTTTTCAACTGCTTGATAGCCCATGGCATTTGCTGGTTGAAAAATAGAGGATAAAGACGGATTTAATGATTCGGCATATTCGGTATTTGCAAATCCAATGACGCTTACATCTTCTGGTACACGGTAGCCTAATTTTGCAAGTATCCCTAAGGTGTTAACAGTCAATGTGTCTGTAATACCTAAAATACCAATCGGGTTTTTATAATCTTTCATTTTACGTTCTAAAATAATGGAAAGATTTTTCACCATATCCTTGGTGTGCTGTCCATATTCTACATTGATCACATTGGCCGGATTATATTCAATATAATTTGCCAATAGTGCTTTTTTATAACCTGAAAGCCTTTTTTGGTTAACCCCAATATTTTTTCCTGTAATCGCTACGATCTCTTTCCTACCTTTTTCTATAAGATGTTGGGTAGCTAGAAATGCTCCTTTTTCGCTGTTTACACCTATCCTATGCGTAGGTACATCAAAGTCGATACGGTCAACAAGAACAGTAGGTATTTGCTTGATCATTTTATGCAGGAATTGTTCATTGGTATTTGCACTGGCCGAAATGATAATTCCGTCAATGTTTTGCTGTACCATAGAATTAACTGCCTCTTCCTCCAATTTGGTATTCTCACTGCTTTGCATGAAAATCAAATTTAGATTATGGTCAACTGCAGCTTGCTGTGCACCCTCTAAAATCTGGGTTTGAAAAGGATTTGTAATAAAGGGAATGATCAAACCTAAGGTATTGCTTCTGCCAGTTTTGAGGTTTTTTGCAACGATGTTAGGTCTATAATTCAGCTCATTTACTAATTCTTTTACTTTCTGTTTTGTTTCGTTACTGATTTCGTGGCTGTCATTGATGGCCTTTGAAACAGTAGATATTGATAGATTTAACTGTTTAGCTAATTCTTTTAAGGTGATATTTTTCATGCTTGAAAAAATAATCGTCAAAATGAAAAGCTCTTCCTGAAGCTCATTCCGTTGGCTTCAATCCGAATGTTTGTTTTTAAATAGGGCCTGGAAATCTTACTATATCATTGTGATATTACCTGATGGCGTGATTTATTGTTTCTTGTGGAAATACCGTGATTTATTTAGTTGTTTTCTTTCAGACGAAATAAATATACAAATTCATCCTACTAAACAAGAATTTTCGTTAATCCTTAAACTACTATTTGTTTTGGAAAGCCTTCAAAACAATACGCAAATCTCTAGGTTCAATGTTTAAACATGGATTTACTGGAGTTTAGTTAAGAAGTTGTCTGTACTATTAATCTTTGGGGATAATAGGGCTTTTCTAGTACTTTTCTAGGGGTTTTATTCGATACTCTAACGGATCTCCTTCGGAACTTGTTCGGATCTCCTTCGGATCTCGTTCGGTTAGAAGCGAACGAGATCCGAAGGAGATCCCTATCAGATCCTTAGAAATTCCCTAAGAGTATCGAAGCGAAGTCAAGCCAAACCCCAGTTAAATACAAATGAAATTTGAAAGAAAGGGGAGGTTGAAGTTCTGTTTTCAAGTCTTTTTTGTTTCCAAATAAAAAGTGTTGCTTTTCCGGAAAACACTATCAAAATTAATAAACGAAAAAAGGCTATGAATTTTCGCCATAGCCTTTTTTTTCACTTTAAGTTCGGTTGTGTGTTTTCTTTATTGATATAAAGATGTTCTCACACAACGAATACTTGCTGCCGTATGACTACCTTGATCAACCACACTAATATTCCATGCTGGACTGCCAATTGGCCAAAAATTGTTTCCTACAATATATAACAGACTTCCGATTTGGCCAGCTCCATCGCCTGGATTCCGATCAGACCAGTAATAGCCATTGTTTGTGGTGACAACTAAATCTGCATTATTTATATAGCCGTTACGCTCAAAAATAACATAAGGAGAATCAAAAGGATAAGATGCGTTACTACCATTATACGCACCTACCACATGGGTAATACCTTTAAAATAATCGCCATTATAATTTCCTAAAGGTTTTGGTACCGAATTAACGAATTCTGTAAAGTTTTCATGACTTGTTTTTTTCCAAGCTCCCTTTGGTAAAACTTCAGAACAGGGATCACCTAGGGGATAAATTGTTTGATTGGTTCTGTCGTTTGCTGGCCGGTTGGCGTAGGTGTCTGGTTTTTTATGATTTTTCATAAACATATCCCTATTTGGAACTTTATTTAACCGAGGTACGTGACTGTTGTTTGGTGGACTCCCGATTTGTGTTGTTTGTCTATGAAAACGATATGGATTACGTGCATTATCTCCTTCGTAATACAGGTTCGCGCGAGCCCACTTTGTTGTACCAGTCCCCGATCTTACAGAAGATTCAATAAAAATAAAATTGATGATGGTGTTTCCTCCGATAGTGGTGACAATGTTATTCGGTCCAGTGCCAATTACCGAAAACACTTTGTTGTCAAGTTCTTCATAGGTAATGTTTTTTCCATCATATGTCGTGTAATCTAAGCTGGTGTAACTTACTTTTACAGATCCAAAAGTTTTAGCTTCGGAAGAATAAAAATAAAAAGTTTGTCTATCCAAATAACCAGCTTCAGGGAATGTTGGAGTTACCGCTGGAGCATAATTTTGATGACTTCCAGAAACAAAATTTCCAGTTGTGAGATTCAGCTTTCCTTTTCTAAAGGTAGGGCTTGAACCAGTAAGACCTAAATTGAAATCATAGCTTGCCATGCTGTTGACAAAGAGACCTCTATAATCAATATTTACTTGCATTCGAGCTAGCTTATGTTGGAATGTGATGCCTAGCCTTTGATTGGTAGTTGCTGTACTTGCTAATATTTCGCCCTTTGCCCAAAGCAGGTCTTTGTTATCACTCATGACTTCAAGGTTGTCTCCTGAGCGGATGTCAGGAACATCGTTGTTTGATGTTGTGTTATTAGAGTAGGCATACCAATCATAGCTGTAATAATTGTAGATTCCAATAGTGTCTTGATTGGACGTTGAATTAGAAGAAAATACCTTGGTTTGCCAGTGACCAGTTGTTCTATTGCGTAGATAAACTCGGTATTTAACCCCTGTATTCATGGGTGTACTTGCTTTAATTGAATTCTTTTTATCCGATAATTGATTGCTGTTTTGCGCCTTTTTATCCATCGAATTACTAGTAGGTAAATTCGGGTTTTTTACAAAAGTAGCGACTTCGAAATCCTGATTTTGAAAATTCCCAGTTAAAGTACCTAGCGCTTCATAAGGGTTTGTCGAATTTCTATTTGAGGCTTTAAGGCCAAGTTCATGGTCTTGTAGTTCACCTTCAATGCTTGAAGAAAATGATAGACCTATTAAATCTCCTTTGGGAATTACACCTCTATTTCCATTTTCTTTTTTACAGGAGCAGGTAAATAAAATAAAAAAGCAAGTATAAATCGCTATTTGGTTTATTGTGTTTGATTTCATATTAGGTAGATTAAAATTCAAAGCCATTAGTTTCTGTGTCAGGAGTCGTCCAATCCTCTACTTCTGGTGTATAATCCGTGTTTTTGCCCCCAGAAACAGAAATCTTTGACCCTGCTGCCAATGAGTCTTCCAAATAAATTTTTACTAATACTATTTCAGGTCTAATGTATTTTTCTTTCATTTTTTTATTGGATGGTTTTTTAATGTGACCAAAACCCTGGTTACATTGTTAGTGATGATACCTTTATTTTTTTTACAAAATTATATAATATTAACTCATGTAACAGTTTGTTTTATAAACTTGTAAGCAAATAATTACATTTTAATTGCTTTTTACACTTGATTTTGATGTTTTTTAATGAAAAAATTTCACATTGGATAAAAATTATAGAATTTTAATATCTGTTTAAACATATGGTAGGGGCTTTTTTATCTGCTTTATTAAAATTTGAAATAAAGTAATTTCATGTTTTTTTAACCGTATTATTTTATGTAACAAAAGGTATGGGTAGGGAAATCAATTTGTTAGAAAAACACCTTTAATAGTTGATTGAGCCTTATATTATGTATATTTTTATTATTTAAATTTTACATAAAGTATCTTTGTTTATTAATAATTTTAATAAATATTCTTTAGGTTTTGCTTTAGGATAAGTTATGTTTTAGCGAGGTTTTGAAGGAGAGATAGCCAAATTCTGAAATGGTATTAATAGTTTAAAAATAACAATTTGATTAATAAATATATTTAAATCAGAAATATTATTATAATTATGGTTAATCGTTGATGTTTCGTTTTAAAAATTAATAGATTGTGTAACAAATTAATGGTCGGTTAATAATAGTCATTGGAAGTTTCTACATTTGATGCTTTTAAAATTATAAACTGATGATTACAAAATTTATGAAGCCCTTGGCCTTTGTACCAATGCTGTTAGGGGTTAACTTGTTGTCTGGGCAGGAGCTCACGAACAAGAACTTGCCGGTGACTGAGTTAATGCCTCAGATTGCGAATTTGTATAACCAGCGTTCAGATCCAGCGAAGTCTGCTTCTTTGATGAAGGAATTACAGGCAATGCGTGTAAATGCGAACGAAGAATATGTTAATTATGCTGCTATGTTGTATAAGAAGCTAGGACAGGATGCGACTGCTGATTCTGTTAAAGCTGAGCTTCTTCAGCGTTTTCCAAAAGGCATTCAAGCTCGAGCGGCTTATTTGAAAGAAATAGAACCTAAAAGGAAGACCTTAGGTGGAGCTGACTTAGAGAATGAGTACCGAAAGTTTTTAACTACATTCCCTCGAAATACCTTTGCAGAAGGTGCAAAACAGCATCCCTATGACTTGTTTGCAGCAGATGTGATCCGTAAATATGTGAGTGAAGGGAATTATGGGAAGATAGATGAGATTTTAAAGGATTTTGAAGGTAGAACCAATGCAGAGGTTTTTCTTAGAATCCAAGCAACAAGTGCTTTGTTAAGAAAAAACGAGGATAAAGAAGCATTGCGCATTTCCCAGGTTGCTTATGATATTGCAAGCGGGAAAACGGGTAAGGCCAATGAAACGGTGTTTTTGGGTAGCGCTTTATCAGTTTATTCACAGGCTTTAATGCGCAACAATAGACCAGAAGAGGCTTTGGCAAGAGTAGAGGATATGAAGAATATGGGTCAGGGTATGGGTTCTTGGGCAACTAATGAGACGATTTTTAAATCTCTAGCTCAATTAAATCGCAATGAAGAGGCCTTTAAGTTTTTGGATGAGGTGTTGAAAGGGTCTACTGGTGATAATGCAGCATACTTTGCTATGTTAGAGCCGGTGTATAAAAAATTGTATCCAAATAAAGCTTTTAGTGAATACACGGACGCTTTGAAAGCGAATGCGGAAGTGAATAAACTTGCTGCGGTAAAGGCATCTATGGTTGATGAGGTGGCTCCTGATTTCACCTTGGTTGATTTAAGTGGTAAAGAGGTTTCGCTTTCTGCTTACAAAGGAAAGATTGTCGTATTGGATTTCTGGGCAACTTGGTGTGTTCCATGTATCGCTTCATTCCCTGGAATGCAGGCAGCAGTAGATAAATATAAAAATGATTCAGATGTTGTTTTTCTTTTTATAAATACTTCTGAATCTGATGCTAATTATAAAAAGAATGTAGAAGCATTAATGACTAAAAATAATTATTCCTTCCATGTTTTGTTGGATAACAAAGAGTTTAAAAAACCGAATGTTGGAAATCTTTATGGAGTGCAGGCTTTGCCGACCAAAGTCATGATTGATAAAAATGGAAAAATTCGTTTCAAATATTCGGGATCAACTTCAGACGTGAAAAGTGTCGTGTCAGAAACAGACGCCAAAATCAATATTTTAAAAGCGATTTAAAGTTTAAATCGTTGTTAAGTTGAAAAAGAGCGCCCTTTATGGGTGCTCTTTTTATTTGTTGCTAGGTGGATGTCCAAGAATTAGAATTGAAATTTTCGAATATGTCCACTTATGGATTCTGGACTTGTTTTTTATGAGGTATCCGAAGGGCTTGAATTGCTAAATGTTTATGAGAAATAGTAATAGATGGGTGGTTTTTAGTAGGCTTTTGGATTTTGATATTTAATAAAATCAAGTTCAATCCTTTTATAAATAAATAATTAGTATTTAATTAACCTAATATTAGTGTTTTATTGCGCTTAGATTAACAATGTTGTATAAATTTGCTTTTAACACCTTTTTCTGATAAAAATTCTTTTGATGTTAATCATTTACGATAAATATTTCTGAATATGGCATTAATTTAAGAAAAATTATTGCAACTAGCTTAATTTAAAATATAAAACTGAAATATTTATCGAATTTACTAATGCGGTTTGTGAAAAGCTGATTATAATGTACTTTTATCGAAATTAATTAAATCGAAAAGTTCACACTAACGTTTCGAGATACAGATTAAGCTACTAACCTAGCAGATTGTATTGCCTAAAAAAATTAACCAAATTATGATAAGATCCCAAAGTTTGAAAAGAGGACTTGCTATAAGCTTGTTTCATTTTACGATTCTTTCCAGTCCTTTGTTTGGTCAAATCCAAGAAAGCTCAGGAGCAGGGAATTCTGTACAGGATTCTTTAGGAAATGTTGTAAGTCAAGATAGAAACAGTCCTGGAAGAACAACATTCAACTACCTTCCAGAGCGAGTGGTCATTCGGGATTTAAAACAAACGACTTCTTCTAGTTTGGCAGAGATGTTAAAAGGCCGCGTTTCAGGCTTGTATAATCAAACACCAACTGGTGAGCCCGGAGCCTATCAAAACATGTTGATCCGTGGCATAAGATCGCCTCAATTCAATAATAAGGATATTATTAATAATCAAGCTGCTATTTTTGTCAATGGAATTCCTGTTCCATATGAAAGCAATTTTGCTTATGATATTCAACGCTATGATTTCAATCGTATTGGCCCTGCAATAGATTATGGAAATTCCATCGATTTTGGTTCCATCAAATCTATTGAAATTATAAAGGATCCTGTTCGATTAGCTGAATTAGGACCCTTGGCAGTAAATGGTGCAATTTGGATTACAACAGTTGAGCCTACTTCAGGAAGAACGCAGTTTAGTGTGAATTCCTATTTTGGTATGGGTTCAAAACCAATAGTTACACCTATTAATGCTGATTATGAAAGTCAATTTAGAAACACATTTTATGAGCGATATGCTACGCAAGAAGAGATAGAAAAAACACCTAATTACTTGAAGGATAAAAATAGCGAAGTCTATTATGGTCCTTCAAATTGGCGTGATTTGTACTATTCAAATCCTATTTCGTATAACGTTGATTTTAATTTGTCAGGTGGAAATCAACGAGCGAATTTTACCTTTTATGCAGGCCATACCAAGAATGGAAGTACTGCTGATGAAACGCAGTTGAAACGTTATAATGTATTATTTGGTATCAAAATGTTGCCATTTACATGGCTTAAAGCAAGTTCTTATATAAATGCCCGAAAACTAGATCGCAATCGCAATAAAAATATTAGAGACCGTCTTTCAGAGATGGATTACATACCAGATTTATCAAGCCCTATTTCTCCAAACAAGGCTGCTTATGGTAATATGTTGAATGTTTATGATGAGCTAGGTCTTGATGATAATAATACCAATTTTATTCAAGGTCGATTGGATATTGTTGCTGACATTCTTAGAAACCTTCAGTTTTCAACTTCCTTCATGTTGGATTATCAAGAGGGGAATAGGAATTTATTCTATCCAAAAGCTTTAATGGATGGTGTGAATTATATGTCCGCTTATAACGGCTATACACAACGATATGTGTTCTCCAATAAATTGAAATATAATAAGGTATTAGCTGCAGGTCATGATTTTTATGCGACGGTAGGTTCGGACTATTCAGAAGATTTATACCGTTATTTATATTCTAGAGTATATAATGGTCCAAGTGATTATATCCGTAAAAATATAGTAAGTGGACAGAATGAAGAGTTGACTGGTAATTCTGCATTAACTACTTATCGTTGGAATAATCGAGAAAGGTTCCATTTACATTCTTTATATGGACAGTTTGAATATGTTTATCAAAAGAAACTATCCTTAAAAGCGATTTTACGTAGTGATGGTGCTTCTACTGTTCAACCGGATAGCCGTTGGTTATTTAGTCCGGCAGCTCGAATAGAATATGATCTATCGAAAGATTTAAATAGTAACGAAGCATTTAAATTAAGCTATGGGTTCTCTAGAATTGGTAAGCCTAATTTTAGCAGCAAGTTTGCAACAGGACCTCAATACCAATCTGACCTAGGTTGGCAAGAAAACCCTAGTGTATTTTCATATTATGGTTATGCGACTTTATCTAGAGGTTATTCTTTTGGATGGGTTGGATACGATTTGAAATGGGCTTATGCTGATCGTCATCAGGTAAACGTCAAGAAATCTTTTCTACAGAATCGTTTGAATTTTGATCTTTCTGTATATCGTGAGGACACTAAAAATCAAATTACTCTAGTGCCAATCGCGCAAGAATATGGATATGCAGGACAGTTCTTAAACGGATTAACTGTTCGCAATGAGGGTATTGATTTTTCTGTTCAAGCTGATATTGTAAGGCAAAAAGAAGCAGATAAAGGATTCGGTTGGGTTTCTTATTTGTCTACCAATTTAAATCGTAATAAAGTTTCTGCTTTGCCATCAGGCTTACAAGAAATAGAAAATGGCGGACATTTAATTAAGGTTGGAAAACCAATAGATTCTTTCTGGTTATATGAAAACGATGGAATATTCAATTCTGCTTCCGATGTACCTGTGAATCCTCAAACAAATCTACCCTTATCTTACCGTGGTAATGCTTTTTCCGTAGGTGATGCAAAATGGGTTGACCAAAATGCTGACTACAGTATTACAGAGGATGATAAAGTCTTAAAAGGAAGATTTACACCTTATTTCTATGGTGGTTTCCAAAATGCTTTCCGCTATAATAAATTCACATTGGATGTTTCTTTAGCATTCTCGCTTGGAAATAAGGCACTAAACAAGCGTGCTTCTAATTTCTACAACTTTATTGACGGAGCAAGACAGAATGATATGGGCTCTGTTCGTGAAATCTTCCAATGGCAACAGGAAATAGAGACAGCTAACTACCCAATCTATAACGTATGGAGTAGCACCATGCCATATCAAGTAAATCAAGATCTCTTTTTGGAAGATGCATCCTATTTGAAGTTACGTTCAGTAAGCCTAGGCTATGACTTGGCTAGTGCTTTTCCAAAGAAGGCGCGTATTAAAAAGAGTATCATTTACCTAACTGCTAATAACCTGTTCACCTTGACTAAGTTTTCCGGTAATGACCCAGAAATGGTCAATTTCAATGGCGTCTATGATGGCTATGGATTACCAATAACGCAGTCTTTAATTGCAGGATTTAGATTAGATTTTTAACCCTAAAGTTATGAATAACATGGTTTATAATAAGATTATTTGCTTTTTCCTCCTGATATTTTTATGCAGTGCAAGTTTTATTTCCTGTAATAAGAAATTGGATATTGCAAGTTATGAAATTGCACCAGAGGCTAAACATTGGGAAAGTATTTCCGATACCAAAGGTGGACTATTAGGTATATATGGTCTACTCCGCTCAGCTATGGTTGGCAATAATGCACACTGGATATATGGGGAAGTTCGAATGGGAGATTTTCAGTCTACTGCAAGACAAGATTTGAAAGCTGTTGTTGAAAATGATTTAAAGAAGTCTTTTCCATTAATTGAAGATCTTTCCAACTGGAAGCGTTTTTATGCGGTCATCAATGCGGCAAATTTATTTATTGAACGTGCTCCTGAGGTGATCAAAACAGATAGTCGTTATACGCGTGATAACCTGGCTATCGATGTATCGCAAGCTCGACTAATTCGTGCCTTCACATATTTTTACATGGTGCGGATTTGGGGAGATGTTCCATTGATTACTGCTTCTTTTGACAATTCGGAGGGTTTCCCAAAATTCAAGAAAACCAATGCCACAGAAGTCTTACAGTTTGCACAAAATGAATTGATGGAGGCTACAGAATATTTACCTTTTCAATATGGTATTGACAATCAGCAGTATTATGGTGAATTGGCAAAAACTTGGAAAAACATCCTTTTTAATAAGTCTACAGCTTATGCCATCATGGCAAATATTGCAGCATGGCAAGGGAAATACATTGATGTAGATGCTTACACTAAGTTCATTCTTGATAATGTTGTTTCTGCCAATCTTCAATATAATGGGAATTTAAATACCTCTGATATCGGAATTGACAAATTAACGGGTATTACAGGGGTTTTCTCTAATGCGTATGAGCCTTCACAATTGTTTAGTATCTCAGGTTCCTATACCAATTTGGAAGCATCTAATACCGGACATTTTGAACAATTGGTATTAGCAGCACCATTTATTAATAAGACTCAACCAGACCTATATGTAAGCCGCGATAGTATCACCTCCATTTTCCAAGACTTATATGATGAGCGATTCGGATTTATTGCATCCTCTGGATTATATAATGAAGCTTATTTCAAGAACATAGCATCATTGTATCCGGTGTTCTGCAAGATCAATATCATCAAGGATGGTAAGTTCGCAGAGTTTGGTTCTAATTTGATTTTTACTCGTTTAGAGGAGATCGTTTTACTACGCGCAGAGGCTTTAGCTGCTATGGGTAGAACAGGAGAATCGGTGGTGATGTTAAATAGGATTAAAAATATGCGTAAGGCGACACCATATTCCATCTCCATGGAACCTGGAAGACCTTTAATGGATGAAATATTTAAAGAACGTCGTAAAGAGCTACTAGGAGAGGGATGGCGTTTTTATGACCTACAACGTTTCTACAAGTTGAAGAGCAATCCGGAAAGACTGAATCAAATAGCCTCAGGTGAATTCCTTTGGCCGATAGCTCCTGTCGTGATAAAGAATAACTCAGAAATTACTCAAAATGAATATTGGAAATAAAGGAAGAAATATGAAAATGAAAAACATACTATATATACTGTTTCCAATAGCCTGTTTATACTTTATTGGGAGTTGTAAGAAATCAGATGATCATTATTATGATTACAATGAAAAGCAAACTTTTGATGGGTCTATTTATAGCTACCTTTCTAAACAGCCACATAAATTCGATTCTCTAATTCTTGTTTTGGATTATTTACCTGAGTTGAAGACTTTCCTTGACTCAGAAAAAGGGATTAGTTTTTTCGCTCCATCAAATAAATCCTTTGAGATTGCCATTAACAATCTTAACGCCCAGCGAAAGCAAAGACAATTAGGTCCAATGTATTTAGAGGATATTCCCATTGAATTGATAGATAGTTTACTGTACCGTTATATGATGGTGGAGGAGTATTCCACAAATACCTTGTTAGAATCAAAAGATGGACTTAGTATCCCTTCTTATAAGAAGGACTACGTCATGAATATTCGAGCATTTAATTCTACAGCTTCAGGTTTGCAAAATATCGGACAATTACAAATTGATTTAAATGATACCAATGGTTTAACAACTGAAAAGGATTGGTTGAAAGCTACTACAGAATTGGTGGATATAAAAAGTAACAACGGAATTCTACATGTATTGAACCCGTACCATGAATTTGGTTATGGAAAAATTGCTAAGACATTAATTAAATAATGATGAAAGAGACCAATTTGAAACCAAATATTTGCAAGGCAATTGTATGGACTTCGCTTCCATTATTATTTGCCGTCTTCTTGAATAGTTGTATGTCAAATATTCCAGAAGATTTAGATAATCTAGGAAAGGATATATCCATTTCTAGGACCAAATTTGAACCATTCTTAGGTAAGACTGAATACTTTCAAAATCTAGTTAATGTAGGTAAGAATTCTTCATTACCATTGACTTTTCGTTTACAAAATGTTCGCACCTTTGAAGGATTGCCAGCACCAGAATTGCAAGAGAAATATGCCGTAAAGATCTGGAAGAATCAATATACTGGCAAATGAAACTTCGGTTGAAGAGATCGAAAAGAAGCGAGTGGTAGAATATCATTCCTTTATGGAGATTAGTGAGAAAAATGGCAATTTAACATTTTGGAACACACCTAATTATCCTGAAATACATACCTATCCTCATCAGGGTTATCTATTCGACATAGAATATGAAAATTCTGGTGGTAAACAGCATTTTAGAAATTTAAAACTTCAGGCTAAAAGAGCAAGGCCTTATAATCCTATTGATATGGATGAGAATTCTGGAATTTTAAGAAATCCATTTGTTTATCCAGGAATTAAGGAAAATATTTCTGGACATCAAGAAGGTGCTGATCTAGAAGTAGAGGTTTATTTTTTAAGAAATGTATCTGAAACTAGTGGTTCAAAAACATTAACCATTTCTGTGATTGATTCAGTTGGGAAAGTGATTGATATCCAAAAGTTCTCAAAGACAGACTTTAAGAATTTAGTGCATGGTTTTAATCCAAGGTTCGAGGGTGGCAAAGTGATTTATGAGGTGTGTTATCCCATTCCTTTAGTGAGTATACCTACGCAATTTACCAATACTACTGGAGATCAGGCAAGATTTAAATTGCGGTATGACCGTCTAGGGAAGGATGGGAAGAATATAGAGGCAAGTTTGGGACATCAATTTGCAATCTATCAAGAGGGGAACTGGGAAATCCAGTTTTGGTTCAGAGGACAAAGTCCAAAATTTGAAAACGATTAATCTGACCATTTAAAGACTACTTAATTTATGAAAAAATTACTATTAATAGTTCTACTAGGTTGCTTTTTTTCAACTTTTGCGCAAACTCAAATGCGTAAATTCCATGGTGTTATTGTGGATGAAAATGGTGATCCAATTTCAGATATTACCATTGCGACAACTAATAATGCTAAAGCATATGGTTATACTGGGTTAAATGGAAAGTTTAGTGTTTCAGTTCCAGTGAATATAAAAACTGTTACCATTCGACATTTAAATTATGTTACACGGACCATCACAGTTCCTACAGATGAAAAGGAGATAAAGATTGTAATGAAATCCAGAACGGATGTGATAGAAGAGGTTGTTGTTGGATATGTGGGTCGTAAGAAAGAAACACTTACAGGATCTGCTATTGTGATTAAGATGGACGATATTAAAGATGCTCCAGCAGCTAACTTCACTGATTTATTACAAGGTAGAGCTGCAGGTTTAAATGTACAATTAAATACAGGTACACCTGGTATGGCAGGCAGTATTAATATTCGAGGTGTAAATACGGCAAATATCGTAGGAGAGGGACCGGATGCTTATGTGACCTCCACATCGCCATTATTCGTAATAGATGGGGTGCCAATCGAGAATACAGATAACTTCGAATATGGATTCCAAACTCAGGGAACAGGTATTTCTCCATTGGCAATGATTCCACCTGATGATATTGAATCTGTGACCATTTTAAAAGATGCTCAAGCAACTTCATTGTATGGTGCGCAAGGTGCTTATGGTGTTATCTTGGTAACTACTAAACGTGGAAATTCTCAAATTCCTATGATCTCTTATACATCTAGGTATTTCTTGAATACTGTTCCTAGGTTACGTGATGTTATTGGAGGTAAAGGAGAAAGAGATCTTCGTATTTATTCTATTCTAAATAATGACCTTTCTTATTTGAATGGCTTAAAGTTGATCCATAACACACCTATGTTAGCCGATTCAATTAACCCTTATTATAATAATGCCACCAATTGGCAGTCTTATTTCTATGGGAACACTTTTAATACAAATCAAAACTTAAATATCAGTGGTGGTAACCAGAACTTTAACTATAAGCTGGCACCTGGTTATTCGAAAGAATATGGAATTATAGCAAATACAGGGTTTACCAGGTATAACCTAAACTCTAATATGCAATTCCGCCCTAATAATAAATTTTTGATTTCAGCTTATGTAAATGGAGGCTTAGTACGCAATAGTTTAGGATCTGGAAATGCTTACCAACAAAAGGGGGTGGCTAGTAGTGCCAATACCTCATCGCTACTGCCTTCACCTTCTATTTTCGCGGGTAGTTATGATGCCTTGTTGGCAACAGCAATGGAATCGGATAATAAGACTGGAAATTTATCAACCAATATTAATATAGAATATGAAATCCTGAAAGGATTACGATTCTCTACTACAGGTCAATATGCCTATAATATTCAGCATCAAGATAAATTTACGCCTGAACTATTAAATGCAGGAAGTAATTTATTGTATGTATTCCGTTCCAATAATAATAGTATTTACAACCGTAACTTATTAAGATACAGTAAGGATTTATCTCCGAAACACAATATATCTGCTTATGCATTCCACGAGATGCGTATTGCCAATAATATTTCAGAAGCCATGCGTATTATTGGAACAGGAAATGACCATATTCAATCGGGTATTGGATACAGCAGTACAAAATCTACTGGAGGAACATTAGAGAACCAGTCGGAATCAAGATCTCTATCTTATGCTGCTGCTTTCACTTATCAATATGATAATAAATACATTGTGGAAGGATCCTATCGTATGGATGGTTCATCGCTTCGAAGCATTGAAAAACCATGGACTATCAACCCTTCTGTTGGATTAAGGTGGAATATTCATCGTGAGAATTTTGTAAAAGAAATTGATTGGTTAAATGAAGCTTCCATTCGTACTTCACTTGGTAGAAATATTGTGCCAGTTGGTACAAGGTATGATGCATTTGGCCGTTATTCTTTAATTCAAGGAACTTATAATGGTGATCCAGCTATTTCATTGAATTTAGCAACTCTTCCAAACACCAATTTATTGCCAGTTACAAACACCACGTTTAACCTTGGTACAGACATTTCGATGTTTAATAACCGTTTCAACTTCGTTTATGAATTTTATTATAAACAGACAGATGATGAGTTGGTAAATGTGCCATTAACTGATGTGAATGGATTTTCAGCTATAAAATTGAATACCCAAGCGATGGTAAATATTGGTAATGAGTTTTCATTCTCTTACCGTCCTAATTTTAAAAATACCAACTGGAGAGGATCGATCAATTTTAACGTAGCGATTAACAATGATTATTTGACGCGTTTAGCAAATGATAGCAGACAAGAGATGCTTGGAGCAGGTGGTTATACCAATATTTTGAAACGTTTAGGACGTAATACGACATCTAATGTGCTTTATCACTACCGTGGTGTTTATTTAACTGATGAGGATGTACCGGTTAACCCTGCTACAGGCTTGCGATATCGGGTTGGAACTAATACTGGAGCGGATAACTTCTTCCGTGCCGGTGATCCAATATTTACAGATTTGAATAAAGATTATATTTTAGATGAACGGGATTTAGTAATTGCAGGTAACTCTCAGCCGAAAATTGTTGGTGGTTTTAGCATCACGCTACAATATCAGCAATGGTCCTTGTTATCCAATTTTTCTTATTTGATGAAACGTGATGTGATTAACTCTGCATTAGCAGATCGTTTTAAGAATTATTATAATCCTGGTGCTTCAACTTCCTTGGTGCCTATCGATATGTATAACTATTATGGAAATGGATCTAGTAATCCTGATTTTCCTTATCCATTTGATTTCCGTAGAGCGACTATTGTTGATGCATTCCGTCATAACTCTACTTTATTCCAGGAAGATGGGTCATATCTTAAATTCAATACCATGACCATGTCCTATAATTTCAAGAAAGAATTATTAAGAAGAATTTGGAACATTTCTTCTGCACGTTTATCCTTAACTGCTAACAACATCTATACTTTTTCCAGGTATTCTGGTCCAGACCCGGAGTTGATGACATCATTAGGATACGATAGCTCTAATGGATACCCTAGAGCAAGAACATTTTCATTTGGTTTAGACATTCAATTTTAAGAGCTATGAAGAAATTAATAATCACACTTAGCCTGTTCTCCTTATTAGTGTTCGGAGGATGTACAAAGAGTTTCTTGGATGTTCGTTCTTACGATGATTTAGTTGGGAATGAATTCTGGAAAGATCGTAATGATGTGGAGATGTATATGCAAGGCTTATTTTATGATTTCAGAGCGACAACGACTTCAAGCATCTTTTTAGCAGCAACTGGCGATTTTCGTGCTGCACCTGTCGTGTTTGCCCATCCCAGTTTGCCCGATGATTTAAAGGCCTATAAAATGTTTTCTCTATTGAGAACTAATGATTTAGATGAAATATATAATTATTACAATATATCTGAATATGATTACTTACCTGCTTTTCCTCATAGAGATTTTGCCCGCTTTGATCTTGTAAAGCGTTGGTCTGGTTTTTATCAAATTATTCAAAAAGCAAATATTGCTGTAGTTGAGATAAATAAAGAGGGTGGACCTGATTTGTCTGAACGTGAAAGAAAGCAATACACAGCTGAAGCGGTATTTGTCCGTAATCTATGTTATTTCTTTTTAGTTCGTGTTTTCGGAGATGTACCTTATTATACTGAAGCATATTTTGATAAGGTTATTGGTCGTACCAATATGTTGGAAGTATTAGCCAACATCGACAAGGATATGTCTGAATATTATAAAGATCTTCCATGGACATATTCAAACAATGCACAAGTAGGGAGTCGTGCCCAACGTGGTGGAGCAATTGCTTTAATGATGCATACCAATATGTGGTTAGCTGGGTTTTCAGAATCTAAAAAGGATGAATACTACCAACGTACCATTACTTTAGGTGATGAACTACTGAATGAGAACCAAAATGCGTATGGTTTGGTGAACATAGACAACATTGAGACGGTCTTCCAGGGGCGTTCAAAAGAAGGATTGTTTGAGATTACCCAAAATTCAAATTTCTCAGGAGAAGTATTCAATAGGGCTTTGACTTTTGCGCAGATGGTTAAATCTCGTAGGGTATCCAATACTGCCCAAATATTTTACTCAATCGTAAAATATGATATCGATTATATGAATAAATTATATCCATTAAACGAACCTGATAAGCGAAAAGCTTTGTGGTTTAACGGCGATATGGATCCTTCTATTCCTAATAATCCTACTTATTTTGATTGTAAAAAATTCCATACTAAAGCCCAATTGGCAATCAATGATTTAGTGCCTAATAATAACCAGATTGTTTTTCGACTACCTGATTGTATTTTATTGCAGGCAGAAGCTTATGCTAACCTAAATCAGCCAGGACCAGCATATGAAAAATTAATGGTTATCCGTAATCGTGCGGAAGCAAGTGCATTGAACAGTGCTATGAGTTTGGATGAACTTAAGGATGCCATTTGGTTTGAAAGAAGTCGAGAATTGTTTGGTGAAAGCCATTACTTCTTTGATTTAGTTCGTACGAAAAAGGCAACAAATCCAGCTTATACAACAAACCCGATTTTATCTTCTGACTTTGCTAAGGGAGCTTGGACTTGGCCAATTGATAGATCAGCATTATTAAACAATCCAGAAATGGTATTAAATACCTTTTGGAACAATTAATTATTTGACCTTATGAAAAAGATAATAGCAATCTTATTTTTTGGAACCTTATTCTTAGGAGTAGCTTGTAAGAAGGATTACTTCCATGATACCGGAGTACAAAAGGGTGTTTTTGATGGTAGCTCATTGGAATTTATACATAGCCGACCTGATTTGTTTGACTCCCTTTCCAAGGTGATAAAACTAGCAGGTATGGAGGAGTTCATAGATAAGAACCCAAACAGTT
Source organism: Sphingobacterium kyonggiense (assembly GCF_039536825.1). Lineage (NCBI taxonomy): Bacteria > Pseudomonadati > Bacteroidota > Sphingobacteriia > Sphingobacteriales > Sphingobacteriaceae > Sphingobacterium > Sphingobacterium kyonggiense. The sequence continues at coordinate 115,510 of NZ_BAAAZI010000007.1, read as the reverse complement.
TCTTTGCTGCTCCTGATTATACCATTCAACGTTCGGTAAATGCCTTAAATAAGTTTTTATATGATAATGGTAAAGATACAGTTGTTCGTTTAGAGCAGATTCATCCAGATATCTGGAAATCTTACCTCTCCTTATACATTTTCAATAAGGTATTATTCCTAAAAGATGTACCTCAAATTGATACCCTGAATATGAATGTATATCCAGGACAAGGTTTTGCTACTGTAGCAAATCAGAATATGAATTTAGGCGTATTGTATAATGATGTGAAGTCATCTGGTTCTGGTGGTAGCCAAGTGGTAAAATATGCTGGTTATAGACAGCTCTATATATCCTACATCAATAACCTTAGTGATTTACAAGCCTTAGGAGCTATGATTAATGCGCCTGTTGCTACTTCCAACATTAAGACTAACAATGGCGTAGTGCATGTTTTAAACTTGAATAAACACAATTTTGGATTCGATACCTTCAAATTCATCTCATCAGTTTACAGTAAGGGTTTAGTTAATTAATTCAAGGTCATGATTAATAAAAGAAAGAATATAACGATCATTTTATTTGCAGCAATAGGCTTTGTTTGGCTTTTTAGTGCTTGCAGTAAAAATGTAATTACGGGGGAAGATCCTTATGCGGAAGGAAAGGCTCCACTTGGCGTTTATTTTGAACATTTAAATCGTCCGATTCCTGCTGCTAAACCTGGAGATATTGTTCAAGTATCCTTACGTGGTACCAAGCAGTATGAAAAGGAAATGGAATTGTTTCTAAATGAGCAATTATGTGTTTTACAAAAAGTAACGGACTCTACAGTTAGTTTTATTGTACCTAACCAAGTTGCTACCGGTGGAATTAAAGTGAAGATTCGGGAGGAAATTTATTTCGGACCTAAAGTACCAATTGATGGAAATGTTTATTTGGATCCTGCATTCTATACTTCGAATGGTTTCAATGGGCCAATTAATCAATTATTATCTGATCGTGCAAATCCAGGAAACTTTATTGCTGTAGGTACCTATAAGATATTTGTTAATAGGGGATTTGATCCTAGTGATTATGATGATGTTATTCTAGGTGGTATTCAACGCATTACCACAGAAGGAATCGCATCAAATGTTCCGCTGGTACAAGGTATTGGGGCTGTGGGCACCATAAACAGTATTGTGCAACGTGCTGACAATAAATTTTATGTGGCAGGACCTTTTACCCAGTATAATAAAGATCAGGTAGGCAACTTGGCGCGTTTAAATGCTAATGGTAGTTTAGATACGTTACGGGTTGCCGTATTAAATGATAACCTTGCCAGGCCTTATGATTCATTTGATACTGTATCAAACTTTAATGCTTCATTAGAAGGAGGTATTATACAGAAACTGTTTTTGACCGATCGTGAGGATGTTATTGCCGTGGGTAATTTCACCCAATACAGCAATATCGATTACACGCAATCTACTAAAACTATCCATTCTAAAAAACAAATTCTAGTTCGGAATATTGCGAAAATCGGGGTAGATGGAAAGCTTGATTTAAACTATAATAGTAATAATACGGGTACAAATGGGACGGTTGGCTCTTCCGTATTACTTCCTTCTGGAAAATTAGTTGTTGTAGGAAATTTCACAAGCTATAATGGACAACCTAGAAACCGAATTTTTGCGCTCAATGCAGACGGTACCTTAGACCAAGGGTTTCAAATTGGTTCAGGAGCTAACGATGAGATTTACAGTATTTTCTATAATAGTCGCTTAAATAAAATGGTAATTGCAGGACGTTTTACAACGTTCAACGGGCAACCTGCCAATGGAGTAGTTGTATTACAAGAGGATGGACAGATCGACGAGCAATTTAAGTTTGGTACAACCGATGATCGCAGACCTAATTATGCCATGCTCATGAATAATTCAAAAGTTGTTGTTTTCGGTGATTTTGAAAATTATAATAACGTTCGAAGATCCAACTTGTTGATTCTTGAATCTAATGGAGAGGCAAAACAACATTTCAACAATATGGGTCCTATAGTTGGTCGAGTTTCCAGTATCAATGAAGGGGTGACAGCAGCGGGTCATCCATGTTTATATATTTCGGGGATGATCAATTCAGTTGATGGGAAAAATGTGTTTAACATATTCAAATTGATCGTAAAAAATTAAACTATGAAAAATACTAATCAAATATTAACCTTTTTAGTCCTCATGGTTTCCAGTTTCTTCTTGGTTAGCTGTAGTCAGGATTTTGAGAAATTAACTAAGGAATATAATTCTGATCCTGATGCACAAGATGCTGTTATGACAAAGGTATTGGTGGTTGTTGTAGACGGTGTTCGTGGTGAAATGCTGAATGTAATGGAGCCTGTGAATTTTAGGATGATAGCAAAAAATGCCTTTTATTGTAATAATTCATTAGGTGATTTTACGAATAGTGCCTTTACGAAAGAAACAGGTTATGCGAATATCTTTACAGGTGTGACGAGTGAAAAAAGTGAGGTTCTTAACGATTTAAGTACCTGGAAAGGGGATGCCTATCCTACTTTTATTGGTCGTATTAAAAACTCTGTTCCAAAGTTTAACAGTTTAGCATATGTGACGGATAATAAATTGAAAAATTCCTTGCTTAAAGAAATTGATCAATCTGAGGTGTTAGCAAATGATGCAGATATTGTATCAAAAACAAAAGCCGCAATCCAAACAGAAGATGATGTTAATTTAATTGTGACTCAATTGTCGAATCCTTATAAAGTTGGAATGGCAAGTTCCTTTGAAACAGATGATGCACAATACCGTGATGCTATTAACACCTTAGATGCTCAACTTGGTGAATTAACGGAATCTATTAAAAGTAGACCAGATTATTTAAAGGAGAATTGGCTAGTGGTAGTTACCTCTTCTTATGGTGGTGAAATTGCTTATAAGGATCCTAATGACCCTACAAGATTTGCTGACAGTAAACGTGATGTATTCACTTATTTTTATTCGCCACTGTTTTCAAAGAAAGTGGTGACAAAGCCAGTTACCTCACCATTTAATTTTTCAACAAGTGTCATGAGTGTGCCTTATAGTAGCTCAAATTTCGTGGCGGTTTATCATTTAAGAAATGCTGATAAATTTAATTTTGATTATTCAGAGAGTTTTACGGTCAACTTTTTCGCAAAACAGATTGCCTTGCCTACTATCGGAAAGGAACTTACGATTATTCGTAAGCGTGGAAATGTCAATCCATTTTTACGTGGTTGGGAAACGATGGTAAATAGCGATGCTACAGTTCGTTTCCGAGTAACAGGGATGGATGGTTTTATTGAAACAACTAAAATTGAGGATACAAACTGGCATGTTATCACTGTGACAGTTAATCGTGCTACTGCAAAGGCTTCCATATATATTGATGGAATTCTAGCTGCGGAAAAAGATGTAGAAGCATTGGATTTAACGAATGATGAGCCTTTATTAATAGGTAAAGTGCATACTGTTTTAAATAACCAAGGTTTAGGATATTTCTACAATTTTGAGGACCATAGTGGAAATTATTCTTATTGTAATTTTCAAATCTATGATTTTGCCTGGACTGCCGCAGATGTCACTAAGTATGCTGGTCTTTCAACAGTTAATTCTGAGGTTTCCCCATATTTTGACAATCTTTTAGGCTATTGGCCAACTTATGAGGATAATAATGGTAGTAGAACCTTATCTGATGCATCTGGAAATGGATTTACCATGGCTTCTGCAAATAGAGTAACCTTTGTCACCGATCAATTAAAAAGCGATTTTATTCAGTCCGTGGTGCCTTTATCAAAATATAAAGAAGTGCCTAATCAGGTGGATATAGCACCATTTATTTATCAATGGTTTGGCATATTACCGAGTAAGGATTGGAAGCTGGATGGACAATCTTGGCAACCTCCATATTTAATTTTAGAATACTAATCACTAGCTAAATCAACTTATGAAACGAATTATATATAGTTTATTCTGCGCAGCATTGGTATTCCAATCCTGTGGTAAGTATGGGTATGATTTTGATAACACTTACCCAGAAGGAGATAAGACTGGAAATGATTACTATGGCTCCGATAAAAAAGATACCAGATTCTTAGAAAAAGCTAAAGTATTTCCTGGGGTGGTAGGGGATAATGTGAAAAGAATAGCGGATACAACCGTGCAGATGGATTTTAGATATGCTAATCCTAATCCGCAGATTATCCGAACTAATTTTTCGCCAAAAGCTATCTTAAATACTGGCTTATATGCTCCTGCTGGAGAACCAATTCGAATTACTATCCCTGAAGGTATTCAAGGGATGAAAGTACAAATTGGTGTACATACCGATTACCTAATCGAGCAGGGAGCTTTGCATAGAGATGATAAAATCACCATGACTGCAGTATTGTTACCAGGTGAAAATTTAGTGAATAACCCTTTTGGTGGTACGATTTTATTACAAGCAGATGTCGCACCGATTGCTAATATTATGGCTGTTAAAATTAAAGGTGCTGTTCGTAGTCCAGACTTTATCTTAGGGAAAACAAATCTTGCCAATTGGAAACAGGATATATTGAAACAAGATGTTCCTTGGGTAGAGTTTCAAGGAAAAAACATTAGTTTTTCTGTCCCTAGAAATTATGTCCTTAAATATCTAAATGATATGGATCCTGAATATGCATTGACATTCTGGGATGAAGTTTATGAGAAGGATTTTTACCAATTGCAAGGTTTTGGATTGACAACAGACACAAAGGATCAAGGTCCTAAATATGTAGACCGTTGTGTATTTGATATTCAACCATTATTAGGAAGCCATTCTGGATTCCCTTGGATGATGCAATTAAGTGATGATAATTTTAAAGATATATTATCGAAATCATCCTTAACGGCTTTCGATTTTAAGAAAGAAGCTCTTCGTAAAGTTTATTCTTTAATTGGACAAAACCAAGCTCAATCAAGAGGATGGATGTGGTCAACTATAGCTCCAAGCATGCAGACAGTTTACATGTACCGCACAGCACAACGCTTGAACTTGCCATTGTATAATACAGATCCTTTGATTGTTAATTCGCACAAATATGCGATGGAATTTATTAATAGTACAACCAAGCGTGATTTAGGGACTTTGGCCGCTGACTATCCATCGATATATCATTCGGTGATTTTCTCTACACCAATTATTCAAATCATGGAAAAAGCTATCGGTAAAACTGGTGAGCCAGGTTGGAAACTATTGGCAAAAATATTTTCTGAAGGTCGATTAAGCACGATGAATTTTTTAATTGCACAGAATCAGATTGACTTTTTTTATAAAACTCTTTCAGAAGCTACTGGAAAGGATTACCAACGATTTTTGAAAGAATGGGGTATTTATCCAAGTTATTTTGTTCAACAAGAAATTCGTAAAAATTACCAACCACTCGAACGAGCAATTTGGGAGTACAACCCTGAAGATAAGACAAAAGGTGATCAACCCGTTGCTTCCAAATACGATCTGAATCACGGTTATTTCGTGTATACCACGAATGTAAGTACGTTTAGTAACAATGGTTTTGAAAAGATTAACGATAAGAATTATTCAACTTTCTGGCGTACTTGTACAGGTACGTGTGAGGTTGTGACTACATTACCTGTCTATGTCAATCTTGATTTAACGAGGGTTGAATCATTTAAAGGGTTATTCTACGGGAATCAAGGTACTACTGGGAATATGGCTAAGAAAATAGAGGTGTATACCAGTGAGGATCAATATACCTGGAAATTAGTAAAGACATTCTCAAGTTTACCTCAGAGAGGTTCAGGAAGGATTGAACTGGAGTTAGATGAAATTGTGGATGCACAATATGTTCGTGTAGCATTCCCAGAAGTTAATAGTAGTGGTACTACATTAGTAGCACTGAGTGAGTTGGGTTTATTTTATGATATTAAGCACTAAGAGATGAATAGATTTCTATGGTTATTTGGTTTAGCGATAGTTTTATTCGCATCCTGTAAAAAATATGGTACCCCGGGCTATTTAGAAGGAGAAAGGGCTGGTGTAGATTCTACAAAAGTATTTGCCAGAAAAGTTTTACTTGTTCAGATGGATGGTCTACCTGGTAAGGAAATTGAAAGATACCTGACTGCTAATAAAGGCAAGTTGGCCAATCTTGAAAAATTGATGGCTGTTGGTAAGTATAGTTTTAAAACCCTTGCCGGATCAGCAAATGGTGAAGCAACGGCATGGAGCACACAGTTTTCAGGCTATGATTACAGTTCACATCAAATAAAGGATTTATCCTTTAAAAGCGTCACGGATCAAAGTCGTCGCGGTTTTGCTAAAAACATTGGCGTTCCGGGTCTTTTTACTCGATTGAATACCTTGAATACGGAATTAATCAGTTATTCATTCATGCAATCGAAAGAGTTAAGCAGCGTGATATCACAAGGTGCTACCGAGCGTTTGGTTTCTGCTAATGACGTTGATTTGGTGAAATCAGCAGTTGATGTCCTAAGTAAAAGAGCTGTAGATTTCTGTTTAGTAGAATTGACTGATCCGGTGATTGCTGGAAAAAACGGTGGTTTTGTAGTAGAAAATTCTAAATATACAGAAGCACTTCAAAAAGCAGATGCTCATATTGGAAAACTTTTAGATGCTATACAACAAAGAACAAATGTAGAGCAGGAGGACTGGATGGTTATTATTACTTCTTCTTTCGGCGGTACAACAACGGGTATAACAGCAAATGGCGAAAATGCAAGTTTAGAAACCTTCGCCCTTTACAGCGCTCCAAGATTAAGTGAGAAAAAGTTTGAGGATGATAAATTCTCCTACTTTCATGGCTATGGGTATTATCCAATGGTTGTAAAACATTCGGAAAATAATACCAACCCACGCGGATTCGATGAGATGGGTTATCGAGCTCAGAGCCCTGATGATGAAGGTTCTAAACCCTTTAATTTTAGTACTACTGGGGAGCTATTAATCGAATTTAGAATGCGTACTTACCCAGATAATTATTGGTTAAACTTAGAAAGTTCTGGCGGTTACACATTTTATAGTAATCAGTTTATCGGGAAGGATTCTTCTGCCATAGCGCCTAATACACCGGGTTGGAGTATTATCGGTTGGAGGAATGAATTTTCTTTACGCTTAGACGACGGAAGCTATAATTCAAAAGCAACTATTTCTAGAGGTACTGATGGAATATGGAATCATTATGCAATTTCCATAAAAAATTATACCGCCAATTCAGTTGTTATTAGATGGTATATTAACGGTGTGCAAAGAGAGTATTTTACTATGGCAAACTTCACGGTAGAAAGTATCAGTAATAATTATCCCTTTACCCTTGGATTCAATGAACAAGATGAATTTTATGCTATCACATCTGCTGATTATGGAAATGTGCGTGTGTGGAATTCCAGTTTGACCAATGAAGATGTTGCCAGGTTGGCCTGTCAAACCACTATACCACCTTCTGATCCAAATTACGCCAATTTAATAGCTTCCTATGACCAAATATTTTTCCCTGGGAACAAAAAGATATGGAAGAATAGCATTGTAGGAAAGGCTGCCGATTTAACAATAAGTGGTAAGGATCCTATAAAGGATTACGATCGATTAGGGACTTCTTGTAAGATTACTGTACCATTCAGGACTGTTGATCTATTACCACAAGTCTTTTATTGGCTAGGTTATACTGTTCCAACTGAATGGAGATTAGATGGACGCTTATTTTTGAACCAATTTGAAAACGAAATCACACGATGAGAAGAATTAGCATATTTTCATTTTTGCTAGGCATGTTTGTATTACTTTTCAGCAGCTGTGCAAAAGATACTTTACAAAAATTCCCCGAAGAGGGAGGTGTAGACAGTAGCATAAATTTCCTGAGAAAACCAACAGGTATCTCAGTAACTGGCGATTACGATCAGAAATTGGTGATTGATTGGAGTAATATGCAAAAAGAAATCAAAGAGATTGAATTACGCTATATTGATGATAATCAGAACCAAAAGTTAAAGGTTACAGATTTCTCCAAACCCTTGGTTTTGGATATGAAATTCTTTAAGGAATATAGCTTGGAATTTTATGCAGTTGATAATGGTCTTTTTTCAAACCCTTCTGTTATAAGGACATGGACTAAAGAATCTTATTTGACATCAATAATGCAACAAATTCAAGTGTCATCCATTCCTGGAACGACAAAACTTTTGTTTGCTAACCCATTGAAAGAGAAGATAGCTTATGATTTTACTTACTTAGGAACGGGTGCTGATTCAGTTCATTTAACTGGAGATTTCTCGCAAGAACAGTTTACCAGACTCATCAGTCCTATTCAAGGAAAGCAAATGAGTGTGACGATCACTATGCCCGACGGGGAAAAAGCGAAAAGGACTTTTTCTGTAGAGTATCATTCAAAAAGTTATTCTGCTGCTTCAGATAAGGAAAATTGGACAATATATACCGACAATCCAAATTCTCATGCCGCTAATTATTTTCTCGAACGTGCGTTTGATGGTCGTGTTGGTCAGGGAGCAACCTTAAGTACTTATGCATTCCGTACAGGAACTACTGGAACTACAAAGAATATTCGTTTCTTTTTCACTAAGGATAGAGTTCCTTCTGAATCTAAATTTGATGAAACTAGTTTGTTGAATCCTTCAGGTCCTTTCAATCAGATTTTGCCGACAAGTTTAAATATCAGTTTTCAGAATAACTTTGTGGCAGCTTTAAATACCATAACCGTCTATGGAATTAGAGAGGATAAATCCCAAGTGATTTTAGCAGAGAATGTTGATATTAATCATGTTAAAACATCGATTGAAAAACAAGCCATAGTGCCGCTTCCTAATATGGGACCAATAGTCGGAATCCATTTACAGTTTAACAATGCCACTGCGGCCACAATAGCTATACATGAAATAAATATTGATGGTTTTCCATTTTAATAATTGATAAAATATAAAATATATAAGATGAAGAAGCTTTTTTTGTTTTCAGGAATATTCGCCCTATTGGGATTCTGCCAAGTGCAAGCACAAGAAAAGGTAGAGATTAAAGGGAAATTGGATATTGTGCTTAATCATTCGGTCGTACGCCTATTGAAACCAGTAGAAGGTAGAATGGTTGAAATTGCTAGTGCTAAAGGTTTAGAAGAAGGGGATTTTGGATTTTCTTTTTATCCTGCTGAAGAGTCTTTTTATGTAATCGGATTTGGAGGCCCAAATTCCTTAAATAACAACTATACGTTTTATTTTAAGCCTGGTGATAAATTAGATCTGACTATCAACGATTCTACCTATACGCTTAATGGTAAATCTATTAGTTCAGAAAACCAAGTATTAAATAAATGGCACAATGAAATTCTAAATTTCGAGCAGAAGGTAGTCAATAGCCGTGAAAAGTACAGTCGTGGAGATCATACCATGCCGCAAATTGATGCTTTATATAAACGCACTAAAACTTTTGCAAAGGAGAACCCAACGAAAAATAAACAGTTCAATCATTTGTTGCCCATATTATTGGACGTTAATTATTATAGCCTAATGGGGGAGTATTTCCAAACCAAAGGAATGGTGGTACGTGGTAAAAAAGATTTAATTGGTGAATTCTTACATGGCATAAAACCAAATACCTTTACCCATGCTGCTTCCGATGTGCATCAACTTCCGTGGGGAAACACTGCAGTTGAAGGGTATGTCCATATCCTAGAACGCATCCGTAAACCTTCAGAATTGAATGTCCCAAGAACTTACGAAGTGTTCGAGCGTAAATTGACTTATTTAAATAATGACACCTTGAAAGGTGATATTTTGGCTAATTATCTTTATCGTCAAAATGAATTTGAAAAGTACGATGAGGCCTACCAGAAATACGGAGAATTAATTACACTCCCTAAACAAGAGGAATTAAACATGTCGACATTAATCCGTGTTGCTAAATTAAAACCGGGAGACCAAGGGTTAAACTTTAAATATCCTAATCTTCAAGGTGAAATGGTTCAATTCAATGATTTCAAAGGTAAAGTCGTTTTATTGGATATGTGGGCTTCTTGGTGTCATGCTTGCCGTGCGGAAGTTCCTGCCCTTAAAAAACTGGAAGAAGAACTTAAGGATAATCCAAACTTTGTCGTAGTTAGTATTACTCTCGATGTACCAAAGGATCGTGATAAATGGCTGAAGGCTATGAAAGATGATGGTACAGAACATAATATACAATTGTGGGCAAATGGCTGGACTTACATTATCAAATATTATAACTTCACAACCATTCCGCAATTTATGCTATTCGATAAAGAAGGAAAGATTATCACACTTAGTGCGCCAAGACCAAGTGATCCAAAACTTAAAGAACTAATTTTAAAGCATCTATAATTCATTAGAAAAACTGGGTAAATAAATAATAGGTTTAGAGTCTAGCTAATTCTTAGTTAGGCTCTATTTTTTTTTAATCTTGTTAACTCTATTTCCTATTGCATAATCAAAGTCAAGTTCCTATTCGAAGAATTTTTCTCAAGAGACATTTATTGTAAATAAAGAGGTTGATTATACTAATAATATAATTATTTAGGTTAATTGGTTTTCTATGCACCTATTTTTATTTTGAATATTTCTAATTTTTAGTTTTATAAATACTTGATTGTTAATGTATTTTCGATTGTAAATGATTTAGCTTACATTTTATTGTGACACTCTTCATTTGCGTTATAGCTAATAAATAGCACTTTTGTTAAACAATAAACATTTATAGGTAAAATATATTGTTGGTTTATCGCCTTTAAAACAAAGGAGTTGATTTTCTATGCGCTTTCGGTAATAAAATAAAATATAAAGAATAATTATGAATTTTAAAGATGAAAATGATCTAGCTGATTTAAAGATTAAAAGAAAGTATGTAAAACCTAGCATAGAAGAGATTCTTGTTCAAATGGAAAGTGAAATTGCAGCAGGTTCCGCTGTTGTTAATCCTATTGGACCAACAAATAACTCATTAATGTACGAATGGGAAAAAGGTGAGGATGAGGTTGTTTCGGAATATGGAGACAAGGTTATTTGGTAATTAAAAATAATGAAAATGAAGATAAAGTATCAATTATTGCTAGTAGTGGCATTCGCATTAATAGTCCAAAATACCCTTACCTCTTGTTCAAAATCCTTAGATAACGGAGATTTAGAGGGAGGGAAAGTAGTTCTGAAGTTAAATTATAAAGGTGCGGTATATCCCCTCCAAGAAAACGCTGATATACCAGATAATCTAATTCAGAATAGGGGTGAATCTACTAAAATGGCCAATCAAATAAAATCAGCTCCATTGCCTAATGGTGATGTATTGGTTGCAGTTCTGGAAGAGGCCAACCATGAAGAATCGAGATCTGCAAGAACTTCTCGTGCAATAGAAATGGCTCCTGATGTGAAATATAGAATTTTAGTCTATGATGCTAATGAGAAATTAGTGACACAGGAACAATTTATTAGTGTTGATAAAGATGCCTCGTTAATAATGGATGCCGGAAAAAGCTATACTTTCGTAATCTACTCGTTTAATAATACAAAAGACATACCTCCAATTTCAAAAGATGTTGCCCTTTCTGATCTTGTGTTACAGAACATAACTGCTGATTCTGAATTTTTATATAATAAATCCGTCAAGAAAATAGAATATGGTTCATCTAATTTTTTAGATGTCGTACTGCATTATCAGATGGCCAAAGTTTCTGTAGTATTTGAATCTTCCCCCGATATGGGCGTTTTTACTTCTGTTAAAGCTTCCTTAGGTATGCATTATCCGTCAGCTAACTTTAATTTAGGTCGTAAAGAACTAATGCCTTATGGAACTCCTGTCATGTTGCCATTAATTATAACTGGTCAAGGAAATTTATGGGAAAGTAAAGAATTGATAATATGTGGAACAACGAATAAGGGGAGCTCTTTAAAAATTTCAGAAATTACACTGAATGAAATGACGCAAAGCCTACCAAATTCTGGAGATGGTCAAATACCAAATACTGGTATACCTGAACTGACTGGGTTCCAAATAAAGCCAGGATACCATTACAAGTTGAAGGTTAGTTTTCAAGCAGCAGGAATACGAGTTAATAATTTGGTTTGGGCAAAAGGAAACTTAGCCAAGGTAAATGGAATTTATTTTAACCGTCATCTCCCTGAAGAGACAGGTTGGGCACAAGGCTTGAGCTATGGATCAGAAACGACATTAAACAACAAAAGGTATCATACGGATTATTGGACCTTTGATTCCTTCGAACCTTTAAAAGTTATCAGCGCAAGTTGGCCAAACAATAAGCATATAGATCGTATAAAGGATGTAGTTGATGATCCTTGTACAAAAATCATAGGTGGAAGATGGCGCATGCCCACTGTTCAGGAATTTGCTGACCTAGGGGATGTCAATAGTACTTTTACAGAACCTGATGTTCAGATGCTTGCTAAATTTCAACCTAATGGAAATCCCAATGTAGGTCATATTTGGTGGGATGGTGTGAATGAAATTACTGGTAAGCCTGAGCGATTGAGGTTTTATGCTGCTGGTCGAGCTTATGGTGCAGGAGTTAATCCTTGGGGTACTTGGCGACCAGGTTATTTTCAATATTTAGCCATCGATGCAAACATTGGCTGTCTAAGTTGTCTTCAAGGAGCTGCTGCCCCTACGGTCTATGAACAAGATTATATAAACAGTTTAAATGGAGGTTGTTCTTATAGATTGGATCCTCCAACATACCGTGGAAGTGTTAGTGGAAAAACCTTTGTCAGTGATCGACATTTTGATGGAACAAACGAATTCTCTAGAGATGAACGTTTGCCTATTCGATGTGTCCGTGATGTGCTGAATTAATTCAGCAAATCCTATAATTTTTTATTTCATTTTTTTGTGTTAATGATGTAATAAGAGCGTTTATTGTTAAGTTTCAATTCCTTTTGTTGCAGTTTGGGAGTACAGTAATGTGCTCCCTTTTTTTTATGACTATATTTCTGAATTGTTCGTAAAATCTAAATCTCTCCAATTAAACAATCTCATTTCCATAATATATATACGTCGGTAAAATCAGGGCTATAATCATAAAATTTTTCCCTAATCCTTTCTACTGTTTTTTGATATTTTCTGTTGTCTTTTGTCTGATGTCTAACTGTCTCTTACAGAGGTTTTCTTCGAGACTCTTTCGGATCTCCTTCGGAACTCCTTCGGATCTCGTTCGGATCTCGTTCGGTTAGAAGCGAACAAGATCCGAACAAGATCCTTATCAGATCCATATAAAATCCGTAAGAGTATAGAACAAAAGTGCTCTTAAAACTTAATCAAGTTATATCCAAAAATAATTCATGCAGTAAGAACATATAAAGTATTACGATTTATTATAATACAATAAAATAAAGTATAAAGGCAAATTCCTGCCTTATTAATCGACCATTACACTGAAAAAACAATATTTCAAAATCATAGTTTTAAATACATTTGTATGGTTAATATATTTACCATTAAATACAGGTCCATCTTACAGAACATAATGTTGGGACTGTTGAATTGAAAATTACCTGGAACAATATCCAATTATATAACTTCTACAACACAATGCGTCGCATACTTTCTTTACCATTTTATTTGAAATTAGCTTGTAGTCTAATTATTTTGATTGCCCTATTTTACATTGCTAGGGTTGGACAAACCATCATTGCACCTTTTGTGCTAGGTAGTTTATTTGCATTTTTATTAACACCATTTGCTAGTTGGATGGAGCAGAAATTGCGATTTCCTAGAGTCTTATCTTCTCTTGCTGCCTTGTTATTGCTATTTACATTTATTTCAGGAATAATTGTTCTACTAGGAGCACAAATGACAAGTTTAAAGGAAGATTGGCCGGCCTTCGAGAAACAGGTTGTTAGTGGATTGGACTCTTTACAGAAGTGGATTTCAGCCACTTTCCATATCAATTATTCCGAGCAAGTGGGCTATATCAATGATACGCTTTCTAAATCGGTTGGACAAGGTACTGCTATCTTGGGTGTAGCCATCATTTCCATGTCTTCCAATTTTATATTATTGGTTTTTACATTTCTTTATACCTTTTTCATTTTAACTTATCGTGGACATATCGTTCGTTTTCTGTTATTGCTTAATCATGAAAAGGATCATACTATCGTACTGGATATCGTTGCACAAGTGCAATACGTCGTAAAGCGCTATTTGATTGGGTTGTTTTTACAGATGATTATCGTTGCGGTCATGACCTTTATTGCCTTGAGTATTATTGGTGTAAAATATAGTTTAATGCTCTCCATTTTTACAGGACTTTTCAATGTGTTGCCATATATAGGAATCTTTGTTTCCCTGCTTGTTATTGCGCTAATAACCTTCGCTACCTCTTCCATGGTTCACGTGTTATTCGTGTTTTTAGCAATAATCATTATTCATTTTATCGATAGCAATTTTGTTGTTCCAAAGGTGGTTGGTTCGAAAGTTCAGGTTAATTCCATGGTTGCCATGATGGCAATTTTTTGCGGTGAACTGGTTTGGGGAATTTCAGGGATGTTCCTGGCAATTCCATTATTGGCCATTACGAAAATTGTCTTCGATCGTATTTATCCGTTGAAACCTTGGGGATTCTTGATGGGAGAGGATGGCGATTCATCGCTTTACCAACAACTTCGAGAAGAGCAGCGATTAATAGACGGAATATACGAAGTGAAAACTAAAACAGAGGATATATAATTTCAGAATCCTTCAAACATCAAAATCATGGAAAAGAAGCATTTTAAGGAAATCATGGAAAAGAGTAATGAGAGTATGACGAAGCTTCATGAGATCGTTAGGCAGAGTATAGAAGAGGAGGCCTTGCTGGTAGACCGGTTGGTACATCCACCAAAAGAAGTGCGTTCAGAAGGTCAGAAGATATCCGATAAGGTAGCTCGATTTGGTGGGAGCTGGACTTTTATTATCGTATTTACGGTTCTGTTGATTCTGTGGATTATTTTTAATTCCAATGTTCCTGCCAAGGAACAGTTTGATCCATTTCCCTTTATTTTGATGAATTTGGCGCTTTCCTGTCTTGCTGCATCGCAAGCTCCAATCATTATGATGAGCCAAAACAGACAGGAGGAAAAGGACAGAATGCGTGCAGAAAATGACTATATGGTAAACCTAAAAGCTGAATTGGAAATCCGTAGCCTGCACCAGAAAATGGACATGCTATTGCAGGAACAAATCAAGGGGTTATATGAGTCACAAGAAGATCAATTTAAGTTGATTACATTGCTTTGCCCTAAGGTTGATTAGATGGTAAAGAAATTGGAGAGATAATGTCGTAAAGAAAAATAAACTGATCGATTAGGTTTGGTAGTAAATTTATTATGTCAAAATCTCGATCTTAAACGTAAGTTCTTAACTTTTTTTATAAGTTGTCCATATATTTTGGTTCTTAGAAATTTAAGAATTATTAATAAATTGTAAATCGATAAATATGAAATATTGGTTCGAATATTGTATCTTACAAGGGTATTTGTTGATGACTTTCTATTATTAACCCTGTTTTATTTAGATTATTTCATAAACGGCGTAAAATAGGTGTTTAGTTAACTATTTTTATAAGAAATTCAATCAAACAAAGAACATTGAAACAAAAGAATAAAAATGAGATCTAAAATTATTGGCACGGGAGCTTGTCATTCCTTGGTGGATGTTCCCAATTCACACTTTGCGGAACACGTGTTCTTTGATGAGGCAGGGGAGAAGTTAAAGGATTCGCTAAAGGTGATTAATAAGCTGGAAGCGATCACTGGAATTGCTGCTCGACGTTACGCTAAGGACAATAAGGTAGCAAGTGATTTAGCATTTGAAGCTGCTGAAGCAGCCATCCAAAATGCAGAGATTGATAAGGAGAGTATTGATTATATCATTGTCACGCATAATTACGGCGATATCCCAAAGGGTACCAGACAATCGGATATGGTCCCTAGTATTGCTGCTCGTGTAAAACATCTATTAGGAATAAAAAATAATTCCTGTATTGCATATGACATGATTTTTGGCTGTGCAGGATGGATAGAAAGTGTTATTCATGCTGATGCCTTTATTCGTTCAGGTTTAGCAAAACGCTGTTTAGTTATTGGTGTCGATGTACTATCTCGTGTTATAGACCCTGCAGATCGTGACTCCATGATCTTTGCTGATGGGGCTGGGGCAGGAATATTGGAACTTACCTCACTAGATACCGGTATTTTGGCTACAGCGAGTGCCACCTTCTCCGTTGATGAAGTAGACTACATCAATTTTGAAGGGTCCTATAATGAAGAGGAATCGCCAGGAAGACGCTTTATTAAGATGAAAGGTCGTAAGATATATGAGTTTGCCTTGGTAGAAGTGCCTGCTGCCATGAAAACCTGTTTGGACAAGGCAGGTATTGATATAGACGATTTGAAGAAGGTTTTTATTCATCAGGCTAATGAGAAAATGGATCAGGCAATTTTGGATCGTTTCTATAAACTTTACGATAAGCCTGCTCCTGAAGGTATCATGCCAATGAACATTAAAGACTTTGGCAATAGTAGCGTGGCTACAGTACCTACGCTTTATGATATGGTACGAAGAGGTCAAGTAGAAGGTCAAGAATTGAATAAAGGTGATATTATTTTATTTGCAGCTGTAGGTGCAGGTATGAGTCTTAATGCGATCGTTTATCGCGTAGATTAATCGATATTATAGGATTAAAGAATAGGAGAAAGCCTTTTATATTTAGTAGATTTATAGTAAGAAATAAATCTCTCCTATGCTAGATCTTAAATTGGCCGTCTTAATTGACGCAGATAATATTCCCAGTACGTACATCAAAGAGATGTTGGAGGAAATTTCCAAAAATGGTACTCCAACGATTAAAAGAATATATGGCGATTGGACAAAAGCACATTTAACCGGATGGAAGAATGTGCTTTTGGAAAATGCCATCACCCCCATACAACAATACAGTTATACCACAGGCAAAAACTCGTCGGACAGTGCATTGATCATTGATGCCATGGATATCCTGTATTCGGAGAAAGTCAGTGGTTTTTGTATTGTTTCCAGCGATAGTGACTTTACAAGATTGGCTACTCGACTTCGAGAGGCTGGGATGGTTGTTATTGGTATTGGTGAAAAGAAAACTCCTCAACCTTTTATTGTTTCCTGTGATAAATTCATTTATATCGAAATTCTTAAACCTGAGGAGAAGGAAACCGCGCTGAAGGATACGGAAAGGACGCCTTCTAAAACGACTTCCAAGCGTGTTACCAAAGCTTTAGATAAAATAGACAGGCAGACAGTCAAACTCATTATGAATAGTGTGGAAGATTTGTCCGATGAAGCAGGATGGACTTTTCTCGCCTTGCTAGGTAGCTATATCTCAAAGAAAAAGCCAGATTTTGATCCGCGTAATTATGGTTTTGCTAAGTTGTATGACCTGATCAAACATATGAATAAATTCGAAATCGACGAAAGAGAATCCGGCGGACATAAACATGTGAAACATATTTATATTCGGATAAAGGAATAGTTTATCATAGAAATTTTAGGACAATTTATATAGTGAAAGATTTTTAAGGTTGATATTGATTAAAATTATCCGCTAATTAATTCGCACAGAATATTTCATCATTTTCCCGTGACCAATTGGCTTTATTAGAATAAAGTACCCTTTCAATACCATTTATCTTCATTTTTATAAAATCGCCTTTTTCATCAGAAGGGGTACTGTTATCTTTACCATAACTTAATATGAGCAAACTGAAAAGACAGATAAGGGGAGCTAGAAATAATCTTTTCATGTTTATGGAGATTAGTGGATGTGATATTGGTTGCGAAAATTGTAGCTATAGGGATATCGATAAATAAAAATGTGGTCTTAATGATACATAAAGACCACATTTTTATTTACCTAATTAGGTTTTATTTTCAAACTGAATTTTCCATCTGTTAGCGTAATTTTCCCTAGGGTATTAAGTCCTTGAGTTTGTGCCAATACGCCGGAGAAAGATCCTTGTACATGTGAATTGTCAATTTTGTCAATTTTTAGATTAAATGCATCATCTTTAGTTTCGGTATCTCTAGTTGCACCAGAATTAACCTGTCCAGTTCCTTGCATATGCATATGAGCAGCCAGGATAGTAAAAGATGTCGCATCGTCCAAGCTGTATTGTCCAGCAGGTACTCTTGCATCGTCTGAAATAACGGAAAGCATTAATGCTTCACTTGGATTTTTTCCATCCATTAAAGTTCCATTCAAGGAAAGCGTATTTCCACCATCTGCCCAATAAGCACTAACAACAGAGAAATTCTTCTCCACCCCATCGACTTTGACCTTTAAGTATTCGGTTCCAACTTCCCCTGATACATCATCATCCTTACTACAGCCTAAACTCATTAAACTGAACATACCGATAGTTGCAGCAATTAAAATATTTCTTTTCATATCTGTAAATGATTGTTTATGAATTAACCATAGCGAAAACTATACCATTAGCGAGAGTAAAGTTTAATTGAATAGAATTATTTGGTCAATATAGGTTTGGAAAACGTTTGTATTTAACAGTATTAAATAGGGTTTTCGAAGCCAATTTTATTATTGAATTTCTTTTCCCAACTAATGCAATGTAGTAATCCGCCTTCCTCCGCTAATTCAGTACATTGAATCGGTGAAATGGTTTTATTGGGTATTAATGATGATAGTTGTTTTAGAGCTATATCATCTTCTGTTTGACCAAAAATTGGAACATATAAATAATCTTCAGTTTCCAGATAGTTGATATAAATTCCTTTTGCCGATTGGTAAGTTCGATTGTTATAAGGGTTATAGATTAAGTACTCTAGGTTAAATTTGTATTTTTCTAAGACGCTCTTTATACTGTTTAAATATTTGGTTGGATAACTATTTATAAGTATAGTTTTGGAATCCAAAATTGACAATACGCCATCGAGATGGCCAGTAAAATCATGTTTTGCTTCAGGAATAAAAATTATTTTTTCAGTTTGAAATAAAGACACTAGTTTTATATATAAATGTTCCTTATTATATTGAGGATTGTCTTTGAAAATCCTTTCAGAAATAAAATACAAATCATTATCATAGACGATAGAGCCTCCGTCTAAGATAATATCAACATAGGTAACTACTAGATTAAGAATCTCACATATGTTTAAATTATCCGAAATAAGATGTTGGTATTTTGGACTTCGTAGATATTTTGGCAAATATTTAAATAAGATCAAATTCCCATTTGCAGAATGAATAGGCATGAAGTCCCGAACCCATATATCCTTTGTGTTCGGGATTTCTGTAATCAAAATGTCTTTACTGAAAATTTCAAAAATTGAATAGTATCTATCTTTCAATTTAGAAGATATGAACAACATAAATAGGTTATTTTAAAGAATAACCAAGAATTAGTTCAGCAATATCTATATTTATTATTTTGTCACTTAATGCATTTTTAATTATTTTCTCTATTCCATGAATTTTCATAGGATTTCCATTTGAAATTAATTTCCCTTTGTCATTTCGGAAATATTTGGGAATTAATACCACATAACGTAATGGTTCATAAATGAATTTACCCTCTAAATCTGCAATTTTTGATGTTAAGTTTACCCTTTGTGTTGAAATGAGTTTAGTGTTTGCTTGTATAAGGTTTTGTTCCATTTCAGTTGAAACTTCAGTGAAACCTAAATAATTGTTTTCATTAAAACATAAATTGCCAATCAATTCCGTTCTAGATTTGTGTGGACCATCAAAATACCTGCTTATAAAAAAGCTATTGGAACCATTCTTATCATTTGGTTCTAATTTCGCAATACCTCTAATTAATATTCCAATTGCATTTTTTCCATTTCCATATGTAATATCTAATCCTGATTTATGATCATACAATTTACCTGTTTCTCTTTGTAAATTATGATTATACGTATGCGGATCCTCTATTTCTGCTGAAAATGAATTAATATAAAATTCAAAGTCAGTAATTCGATATTTATTATCATTAATTTCTAGTAAGCCTTTAAAAGCAATTTTCTCTGCAAGATTTTGAATGCCATCCTTTAGACTCTTTTCATTCTCGAAACTCAGTTCATATTTAAACATACATTTTTTATTTAGTTTATATTAATAATATATTGATAATTAGTGTGTTGTGTGTTTTGTAAAGCTATAAAAAGCGTTTGATAATTCAAAATTTAAGTAAATGAATCGGAGATTCTACTTTTAAAATTCTATTTAAAATGATACAACTTAATTGCTCCCATTCGAAAAGAATTTACCTTCTATGTATAAACGGTTAATCCTAACTCATCACAAGCATCAATTGATTGGGGACTTCCTTATCGACGATTGTTTAAAGAATGGAGCAGCTGAATTTAAAGGGGAACATATTCATATTTTTACGGAGAAATATCCTACCTGGCAAAGTGTTCTGGGTCGGTTGATACCGTAGTATTTTGTCTGTTTTTTACTAGGATTAAGGGGGTAGAAATTTTAATTGCTAACCCATTATTTCATATATTTAAATAAATCTAAATTTTAATTTATGGACTTTTTAATCGCGATTGCTCTAATTGCCTTAGGTTTTTATCTCCTTAGAAGAAAAAGCAAGTTTGCATATGGTATTTTTGGCGCTGCTACATATTTTCTATTTACAGGTGTATCAGATTATTTTAATTGGTTTGCTTAGGTTGTTTCTTAGAAATCATTGTGCTTTCTAAGTAGCAGGATAAGTTTAAGAATTTTTAAAATTATTCATTTAATAAGTCAATTTTCATTTCTGAGAATTGTTTTGCAACTTAGCTACTAAAGTTTGAAAATTGTTTAAAATAAAAGTTTTCTGGGTAAAATATTAAATTAAGAAATATGTTTAAAAAAGTTATTTCAATAATTGCCGGATGTATTTCACTATTAATTATACCAAGTTGGTTTATTTATTCATATCCCATCAAAGCTATTTTAAATTTTGGTCTTTTCGGTGAATATGATCATAGAATTAATAGTACCAAAGATATTTATGCCCCGAAATTTGAAAACATGGGCTTCTCATATGAAATAGCCATGTTTATAAATTATTTTTTGACCTATATTTATGTGATTCCAGTATTTATTCTTTCCATATTTTACATTTTTAAAATAATTAATTTTGTAATTCATTGGTATAATGATCTCTTACACCAGAGGCAAACTGTGAGGAAGTTTAAAAAAACAATTTTTGATCAATTGATATTCATACTTTCTTTAATATTCTTGATATTTTTTATTTCAGCTTATTTTATTTAAAAATGTGCTTGTTCGCAATGCTTTATATCTTTTTAACTTGAAAATTTAAACTCGAATAAACAAAATTCTATCCTCATTTTTTTATTACCCCAATTCCCCAGGCAATTGAAGCAGTCCTCGAATTAGAAAAACGTAATGGTGTTTACATTTTATCCACAGCACCATGGCATAATATTCATTCTTGGTCACAACAACGTATTTAGGTGGAAAAGAATTTGCCTTTTATGTATAAGCAACTAATCTTAACCCATCACAAACATCAATTGATTGGGGACTTCCTAATCGACGATCGTTTAAAGAATGGTGCAGCTGAATTTAAAGGTGCACATATCCATATTTTTACGGAGAAATATCCTACTTGGCAGAGTTGTTTTGGACCGGTTGATACCGTAGTATTTTGTCAGTTTTTTACTTGGGTTAAGTTGTGGAAATTTTAATTCCTATCCCTTTATTTCATATATTTAAATAAATCTAAATTTTAGTTTATGGACTTTTTAATCGCAATTGCTCTAATTGCCTTAGGTTTTTATCTCCTTAGAAGAAAAAGCAAGTTTGCATATGGTATTTTTGGCGCTGCTACATATTTTCTATTTACAGCTGTATCAGATTATTTTAATTGGTTTGCTTAGGTTGTTTCTTAGAAATCATTGTGCTTTCTAAGTAGCAGTTCAAATTCTTATAAGTTCTATGTTTGAATTAGATAACTTGCTCTGTTATTTAATCTTACCAATTTCTATGGGCCTATTTTTTTGGGAATTGTGAATAGCGATAAGATAAAGATGTTGAATTTTAATTAAGAAATGAATTTTATCTTACCCAAACTATTTTAACGGCTGAAATTGTCGAGAGGTCAAGACGTTGATCAAATAATACTGTAAACCCCTGATTTACATAAAAATTCAATGGTGATCTATATGGCATACCATTGATTTTTATATCTTTTTCATGATCTATAACCCATCCATAAAGCAAGTTTTCTTCCATTTTAATTTGTTCCATTAAACTTGTACCAATATATTGTCCATGAAGGAAGCTGGATAAAATTATAGCAAACCATTTTTCTTGATTTCTTGTAAATATAGTTCCCCAACCAACGATTCGTTCTTTTATTTTGATAAGGAAATGTTTAGGATTTTCCAATGAATCTAGGTACTTTTCGAATGATACTAAATCTGCATGCATTAAATTTATTGGATACTCACAGTTCCAAAGTTCCATGATTTGTAATTTCTCATCATCTGAAAGTAGTTCAGTTGTTTGAAATTTAAGATCTTTATTATTCATCTAATAGGTCCTTTTTTATTTTCGATAATTCCTTTTGCAACTTATCTATAATCATTTGAGGATTGTTTGAAATATAAGTTTTTCCGGATAAAAATTTCTCAACAACATCAGAAGCAATCTTGTAAGGATCAGCTAAATCATTTGCTGTTTGTACACCTTTAGGTGTTTTACAATTTTCATGTAGAAATTTTTCTCTCATGTTTTTGGAATTCTCGCTCAACTTACCTTTTACTCTATTTGGAAGAAAGAGACTTACTTGAATTCCTTCCCTAGATAAATCATGGTTTATGGCTTTGAAAAATCCATAAACTGCATGTTTACTTACGATGTAAGGCATCAAACTATAGGTGTCATCAAATGAGCCTAAGCCAGCAGCAGATCCTGTTAGTAAAACCCTAGGCATTTTACTCTCTTTTAGATAGGGGATAAATTGTTGTACTAAGCGGTAGTTCGTTAAAAGATTGACATCGATCATCCAAGATAAATTTGTAGCTTGATAATCGGATATATTGCCTTCATCAATGGCGCCAATTGTAATAATTAAACAATCGAGAACAATTGCATTCTCTTGAAAAAACATCCTCAATTTTTCAATGGATTCGTCATTAGTGCCATCGACATATTTTGTGGTTTTATTTTCTTTAGGAAATGCGATATCAGCTCTTATAACTTCAAAACCAACCTTTTCCATTGCGTCAGCTAATCCTTGACCTATTCCACTTGCTGCGCCTATAACTAAAGCTCTTTTCATAAAGTATTCACCTATTAAAATATGTTAATTGGATAAATCTAAAATACATTTTTCCCTTATTCTCCAGATTTCATCAAATGATAACCTTACATCCGGTTTATCATTTAGCCATTTCTTTAAGTAAACTTGATGTAGTTCAATCTTATATTGATTTATTTGATTTGGTAAGATTTCCTCCTCATAAAGCAGATAATCCACGAAGCCTTCTGGACTAGAACCTTTCTTTGTAAAATCGAAATATTCATTTTGAAACTTGAGGTAAGTATGTGCTTCTGGAATATATTTCAATTTGTAATGTTCCAAGGTTTTAAGAATAGGAGGGCTGTTTATTGCATTCATTTTAAAGATTCCGATCATTAGTTTGATATCCTCTATGGTTTGTTCAGTACAAAGTTGCTTTAAAACCGCATGTTTTGAACTGCAAGTCCCACATTTCTCCGTGAAAATTATTGTTAGGTTTTCTTTGTCTGAGTTTCTATTGTAGGGTAAATTTTGAATAAAAGAGCAGGCATCATGAAACGTATGGATACCGTTATCTAAGAAGGCTTGCGAAATCATACCTAGGGGCTGGATAGTGAAATCTTTAATTTTGTTCATTATTTTTAGAAAAAGGTTTTTGAAACTTTGATTGTTAATAGTGAAGAGGCTAAAACTTAAATAACTTTATCTATTTTCCCTGTTTATTTGATTTAAATGATGTTCAAAATGTAAAAGATAATCTTTTATCAAAAATTCTAAACTATGATCGTTTGCGGTTTTAGATAATACTTGAGGAGTATATTGACTCAAATGAATACTAATTGACGATTTAAACTTTCCCATAACGTAATGAGGTGATTGTAATCTGCAATTTGATAGAAATTGCCCTTACACCACTCCACTTGGTTATACAGAATAATTGGATTATTTTGATATTGGGCATTAATAAATCTTGATAAATTATTAATAGCACTATCAATAAGGTGCCCTAATATTTCTTTTTTACTCCATTTATCAGGTGCTACTTTATGTTCTAAATCCTCAATTGAAATACTCTTTAATATTTCTGGAAACAATCTCAAATAATGTTCTAAAGATTGTATATAATCATTTATCATTTTTAAGCTTTGATTAAAACTAAATTATTTGATTAAAAATAGCTTAAAAAATTAAAACCTTTGTGTGAAAATGTAAATTGGAATTCATGATTTTTTACAAATGGTTGTTCTCTAGCATCCATATTTACATTTAGTTCTATTTTAATTCGAAATGAAGATTTTTCAAAAATTTAATCTGATAAATATATCGTCCTTAATATTCTTATTCGCAAAGAAATATATAAATATATAATAGCTCAGTACAAAAATACCTTTGCTTATATAATTTCAAAAAGGCTTCAAGAAATTTTCAAACCGTATCAATACGCAGTATCTAAAAGTAATTAGTATGTTTTTATAAAACGAATTTTACAGGTTGCTATACCCTACTTCAATCTAAAGCTCCATATCATCTAGTATTATTTTCCTGGCAAATGTATTTGAATTAAGCATTTTTCAATTGATCATTCCATATTTCTATATTGAACTAGCCAATAAAATAATATCAATGACTACCTTTACATTATGAAAAACAAACCAAAGGACAAACAGGAAAGAGTAAGTAAGCCCAAGGGACGTAGTGGAGATCTTAACAAGAAGTTCCTAGACCATGTACAACTGCAAGCAAGAAAGATGGCTGAACTCTTAGGGAAAGAGTCAGGTAGAAATTACATTAAAGACACGCTTAAGGACTATCCTCACCTAATCAAAGCAGAGATCGAGATCTTCGATAAAGGGGTGATTAAGTAAAATACGCATACTTACGTTATGTAAATAACTTCCTTTCTGAGTATACTCAGGGTATCAACCCTAAGCATTCGAGCGGCATTATAGCCTATCGAAACTTTACTCTTAATATTAAAATTAACTTGTTTATTGTGTAGTGTAAAGTGGTAAAGATAAGGAAAAGCCTAACGTTGGTTGGGTTATAAAATATCTTTTTGCGATGGAGCAGGAGGAGTGTATGAGACCTCTACAATTTCACCAACTCTATTATTGTCCAGCGTAGCCTTTATCGAAAAATCTTTTAGATCCCAAGTTTTAACTTTAGAATTTTCGGTTGTTGGAGGGCCATATTTTTCAATAATATTACTAATTGTCTTATCCCAAATAGTTGTTTGGTTGGGCCTGGTTCTGTCGATTATTAACGGAGTAAATGTGTATTTTATTTCTATTAAACCATCCTTTGCAAAATTGTATTCAAGCTTACACTTAAAATCACTAATATTCACATCATATGTTAGATCTCCATTAAAATTAGTTACAATTTTAGCAGTCTCAATTCGTTTTACACTTTCCATATTCATTCCCCATGTCGTATTTCTGAATTGGGCAAATGAGTAAGATGAATATATGAATGCGACAATAGTAAAGAATATTTTCATGCATTGAATAATTAAATCAAGTATAAATATACTAAAGAGTTTCACAAGAAAATAAAACGGTTTGGTTTAAATGCAAATTCATACCCATCAATTTCATATTGGAGTCTTCCTTTGTAAAAATGAATTTAGTTCACGATAAATATTATAAGGTAATGGTTAAGATTAATTGAAATTGATTATATTAGGTTAGCAATATCTAATGGTATCTAACTATGGAAAACGATCAAATTAAGCTGCCGTATTTTATAATTGATGGTCAAGCATATGCTATTCAAGAACAGAAAACGAATTGGGTAATTGGAGAGTCAAGCAAAACCTTATATACTGAGATTAGTATTCTCAGCCAAGATGTTGAGTCAGATAAGAAGAAGGGCTTGCTGGATGATTATTCGGGTAATGGAGAAATATCATTTAACTTCGAGGCTTCTAAAATATATAAGGATGGAGTTCCCACTGGAATATGTTCCTATTCGGAGGATAAAAATCCTGAGGATTACACCTATTTTCGTAAGAATGGACTAGATTATTTGCTATATTTTTTTGGAACTATTGAATATAAAGAGGGTTGTGTTCTAATTGAAGGGGAATTAAAAAACAGATATGGTGAAGATTCTCCAAAATTCCCTATAAAAGCGGCATTGGAATTTAACCCAGCAAGCTTGGATTGGAATAACTATAAATTTAGGAGCTTAGAAGAAACCAAAGGTTCAGATCCTCATATCATACGACTTTTGGAAATCACAAATCCAACATTCAGTACCTTGCCCGAAGTAATTTATTCATTTGAAAATTTGGAATATCTGACTATTCAAAGAATAGGGAACAATTGGGATAATGATAAATTGCCTTTTACTGATTTTGGAGAACGAATCGCTGAATTAAAAAACTTAAAACAGATAACCGTTAATCAAGCAGCCATTAACTCTCTTCCTAAATCCTTTGCCAATTTAATTCAATTGGATCGTCTGAGTATTATTGATTGTGAGCTAGCCAACCTCCCTGATGAAATCTGGAAAATGCCTAGACTGGAGTATGTTTTGTTAGGGAAGAATAAGATCGAACGTATTCCAGATCAGATTCAGATGCCTAGCTTAGTCTATTTAAATATCGAAAATAATCTTCTTAAAACTCTTCCAGAATCGCTACTTCAACAGCCTAAACTTACGACCATTAAGGCAGGTTTAAATCCCTTGGAAGAACTTCCTGGTGCGTATAATTTCTTTAAAGGTTTAGAATTATCCATGCAGGAGAAAAAAAGACTGCTAGATATAACATATCCTGGAGCAGACGGAAAAGGAGTGGTCAAATGGGATGAATCGATGTATTTAGCGGAAAATGATCAACTTTTGATTTCACCAGTAGAGAAAATCATTGATACGAATGAGTTATCTGAATACAAGGAGGCATTGACTTCCTTGGTTAAGCGAACTGTAGGATTTAATCTTACCACAGAAGAAGATTATACTGCATTGGGCAATCATCGATTTGGTGGGAAACCAGACTTGCCAGAAAGCATTCCTTATCCCACTTTTTTTTCTGATTATAGAAACCAGGAATTTAACTATGAATTTATTGCTCAAATTAATTGTGAAGAGATTGCGGAACTCCAGGATTATTTACCACGTACAGGGAGTTTGTTTTTCTTTTTTAAGAGTTTTCAGTTTTTTGGTTCAGAGGATCAGGATATCGGAAAGATAATCTATGTTGAAGACAATAAGAGTCTAGCTTCTGGGGATAGGTTTAATTATAAGGAGGAAGATTTCTATGAATTGATGGACGGAGAATACCAAGCCAATAAAGCAGATTCATTTCTGACGGTTTCTGCTCCTTCTTTTTATGCCAGTTATGTCAATAATTATCTTTTTGAAGGGAAAGCGGAATCTTTAAAGGATCAAGATGATTTTACCTATGACCTGTATGATCCATTTGAAAAGCCAGTGCAGGAGCTGCATGGGTTTGACCATGCAATGAATGCCTATGCATTTACGCAACATGAATCTCCTGAATTACAAGCTGCTTTGACTTGCAAAGGCGATCCTCAGGATTGGGTTATTTTGTTATTAGTGAGTTCCAAGGGAAATTTTCAATGGGGAGATGCCGGTGAACTGTTTTTTGTAATTCATAAAAGTGATTTGGCAAAAAGGGACTTTACTAAGGTTTTTGTGACTATGGAAAGTAGCTAGGAATGAAGAATATTTATTGAAGCCAGTAGCGTATCACAGTTAGGCTTGTGTCTTAAATTACATTCTCTATTTCTTATTCAATGATCTTACAATAGAAAAAATAGCAAGAGTTATAATTAAAAGAACAACTATAATAAGCATTTCGTTGGTGCCGATAAATGTTAAGTTCATATCTATTTATAATTGGTTTATTCAAATATACTAATTAGAATTTATAATTATAACCCTCACTTTAAGGTCATGCTCATTAGCTAAGTCTATTATGTTCTTTGTGCCCTTACTTTCTCCATCACAAATTGCGATTAAGTGTGTTGCGTATTTAGCCATTTGTTTATTGCGTAAATATCCTGCTTTTTTTCCTTGTGACCAATCCGCAGGGAATTGTTTAATCGGTATTCCGTTGCATTGTGCAAACATGAAACTGACGTTGAAATTTTTTTTGAATAAGAGAGTTTAGCAATTGAGAACTGAAACGTAATTTCTCAAGTTCAACTTGCTCATCTATTAAATGTATCTGCGGGATTTACAGGTCATGTGGAGAGCTCTAAAGACAGGACTAAGTGTAACTTAAATATGCTTGTCAAATTAAAACAAATCCTCGAATGTGAGTTCGAGGATTTGCTGCCTTAATTTTAAGTATTTAATTTTTTTTATCTGCTGCTGAAGAAACAGCTGTAGCAGGTTCTTCAGGTGTTAAAAATTCTTTTACAAACTCACTAGGGACTTCTTTGAAGTTTAATATCCTTGCAACATTGAAATGTCTAAATTTTTGAATTTCTAAAAAAATTATTTAAATTAAAATTTGTAATCATAATTTAAATTATTAAATTTTATACTATTATAAACAAATTAAATTTTTATTATGAAAAAAATAATTGTATTAACTCTTACTACTTTTTGTATTATTGGTTATCGAGCACAAGTTGATGAAAATTTATCTTATTTTAATGAATCAAAAACAAAATTAGAAGAAAGAATAATGTTGGAAAAAGATACAATGGTTTTATCCAATGTTGATACCGTCAGGTTAAAGGAATTAATGTATAATAATGAACCAATTGATTTAGAGTTTGAAGGTATGAAAGAATTTAGAGATTCAGACTTTTCTACTAGTAATAAATTCAAAATTCCCAATAAACATTTATTAAACGTGATCTATTTTAGATTTTTCTCTCGAATTACTATAAAAAATGGAATAAAATATCTTTCTATTAAAAATGGGAAAGAAATTGGAATATCAGAAAGCTTGTTTAATCATTTTAGAACTGGTATAGAAAAAACGAATAAAGGAATCCTATCATTAGAAAAGAAAGATTTAGATAAGTTTGATAAAATAGATAAAGAAAATCTGAGATTATATCTTATAGATTTGGAGAATTTCTCTAGCCAAATGTATACAAACTCAAAATATTGATAAATATATGAAAAAGCGACTATTAATGTTTTTAACATTATTTACAGCAATATTTATGTTGTCGTTCAATCAAGATCCTTGTGGGCCAAATGAGGTGTATAAATATACTAATTCAGGATGTTTATCAAGAGGAATCATGATTTATTAATGTGTTTGCATCCGTGGGTATATTCGCTCAATAAGAAAGACTTGTATGAAGCCAAATGATGCAAAAAAAAACTTATGAAAATTCTACTCCTGTTAATGCGGGATCTGGATTTTACTTTAATGGAAGAATTACTTTATTTACATATAAAAACATTACTGAATTTGTTCAATCATTATACAATGCAGTTAATATTGAAATTGGACAGACTGGCAATACCCGAGCACATTTTTTAGGAACTTTATACCCTAATCAATCAATAAGTAACCCGCACTTTAAGACCATGCTCATTAGCTAAGTCTATCATATTCTTAGTTCCTTTGCTTTGTCCTTCCCAAATAGCCATTAGGTGTGTTGCGTATTTAGCCATTTGTTTATTGCGTAAATATCCTGCTTTTTTTACTTGTGACCAATCCGCAGGAAATTGTTTAATCGGTATTCCGTTGCATTGTGCAAAGCTTCACCTAAGATATCAGCCCCTTTTGTTGTTCCGAAACTATTTCAATATCGCTGTAACTTATCGTGAATAGCAGTCTTTCAATTCGACTGAATATTTTTTCGTCTTTCTCGAGTACTGTACGGCTTCTATTCTTTTATGTTTTATAAGTAGAAGTACACTAACTTTTAATGAAATCTAGATAATAAATCCCCTACATAAATTGGATTATCTAATTCATCGCAAGGGTCTTGATTGTATCCTGAATTAAACTGTTCAATCGGTTCTATTAACTCTTCATTAGTAATCCACTCGATATCCTTGAATGATTTCGAAACTGAATTAAAATATATTTGATCAACAATTTTATTTTCCCCAGGATTAATATGTTTTTTAGATGAATTGGAGAATTCGTAGAATAAAAAGTAATTAAAAATACTAATACAACAAAAGTATTTTGTTTGGTCAATTATAACTTCGTAACACAAACATCTATCTTCATCAATAAAATATGAAACTTTAGAAATCTTATATTCAGGGAAATTTGATTTAAATAATTCAATAAATTTCTTTTCACCATCAGGATTTTGGTTTATAAATAAATTGGATTGAATTTTAATTTTTTCTTGTTTCTCTGTGGGATCTAACCAAAAAAATCTCCAATCAAAGTAATTGTTAATAATGAATTTTATTTTATCACGCATAGTCATTTTTTTAAGACAATTTCCATTGTATCCATCACCGACGGCTATAAATCAGTACGTTTAAAGTTTCCTTTACACAATTTATTATGAAATAATGGTTGTTATTATGGATATATAATAATCAATATCCTCACTTCTTCAAAGTGAAGATAGAGATTTTCGATAAAGGGTTAATGAAGTAAAATAATTCACACTTTTAGAACACAGTACTTAGCCAAGACAATCGCTAAGCTTGTATAAAAATAGTTTGGAAATTGGCATATTGTAATGAAGCTTGAGAGCCTATTTCTTTTTATTTCATCAGATCATTCATAATGACTTTGGTTTTCTCTGTTGTGAATAGATGGTAGAAATAATAGTACCAAAGATATTTGGGCTCCTTTTATTATCATTACGGTCAATGGTATCCATAGAGCCTAGAATCTCTTGGAAACAATTTGGACTATACATTTGGTCAATACTTCATTGAGAAGATTATCAGCCATATAGACCACTTATTAATTTTATTTGATACTATTTGTACTTGCTATTTCTTTTAACGAATTTGAAATATTTGCTATTACTTTGAATAGCGCATATGTTCCAATAGATGATACTATAGATCCGATACTGTAATAAAAGAATAGCCAACTCTCAAGCTCAAGTGCGATTAATAATAATCTAATAAAAGCTATCACTCCTACACCTAGGATGATATATGCAGCAATTTTTAAAAATGATTCATCAATTTTTTTATCGTTATTTGTTTCGGGTGATAGATCTGGATTTTCCTCTATTCCTAATACCTCATTAACATTTTCCATAATTTATTTTTTTTGGTTTTTTAAAAGTGTATAAAAGAATATTACTATTGATACACAAAATAATAATTTAAAAATTTCCATTAGGACACCCATTTGATTATCCATGTAATATGGATTTCCATACTTGTCTTTTAATGAGAAAACCTTGTATAAACTATAGAATTTAGCTACTAGATTTAATATTGATCCAATTAGTGCTAATATAGTTGCAGTTCTAAAAATCATAATTTCTTGTAATAGGTTAATCAATTACCAAATTTAGAAAATAATAAAATTTGGTTTTTACGGTTTCCCATAGTGTATATCCTTTAGGTAGTCCATCAACTCGACAAAGATTTATATCTAGTCAAATTGATAGAATTATTAAGTGTTTTTGGAAGTAACTTATAAATTTGCAGCCCTATTTGACTGGCCTATTAGGGCATTTTTACGCGCAATATATTAACATGAATCTTGATGTTTTCTTCAAAGAAATCGCTAGTAATATGAATGTATTGTGTATTTAGGAATTTACTGAAAACTTTCTGATTAGATTGGACAATGGCACTAAATCTTGATTCCTTTATTTTTTAAACTTTCAAATAGTTTTTTGAGTTTTTCAGTGTTATAATTTTTTTGGGTTCTATCTAGATAGAAAACTACTTATCAAGTAGCTCTTCAAAATAATGAGATCGCAGATTCAGTCAAACCATAAGGATAGCTTAGGCAATTTTGTTCAATAAATTTATTAGGGTAAAGATAAAAAATAATGAGTTAACTATTGTTGATTTAAATGTTATGTCAATAGCGATTTTAAGGAGAATATCTCCGTTCATATTATGAAGAGTGGTCTTCAAATCTATTTTTTGTCTAAATAGCTGATATAAAAATTTTCCCAAGATCTATCATTTTGATAGTACGAGGGTTCTTTTTCATGCCATTTTTTGATGTAGAATAGTACATCTTTATAGGTTTTGTATTCTTCCCATATTTTATCATCCACTTGTTGCACAAGCTGCATCTGATACTTTGGAGATAATAATTCATTCATTTTCTTTTTTGTTTGTCTGCAAGTGTATTATGGTAATTCTCTAAGAACTATTGTTGATTTTTTACCCTCGATTCAAATGAAACGACCCCCGACTTATTTAACTCTTGAAAGAGAACCTGAATTTTATTATAAGATTGTTCTCTAAGTCCGAATTTACCTTGTCTTTTGTGACTGAAAGTAAAAACAACACGTTCTTTAGCTCTTGAAAGTGCAACAAAGAAAGTACATTTATCTTCATCTGGCTGTGCGTCAAAGGACCAGAATGCACCGTCTTCTAGACCGATGAATATCACTGTATGGTATTCTAAACCTTTGCTTTTATGTATTGTCATAACGGGAATAGTATCTTTTCCCAATAGCATGTCCAAAGCTAGAATGATATCTTTAGTTGTTGAAAAATAGCTGATAAGTAAATCTTCGACTTCTTTGATATGTTGATTGAGAAGAGCTTTGTTTTTGTATTGAGGAGAACCACTTTGTATTCGATCTTTATCAGCAAACTCTACTATATATTCAATTAGGTTTATTATCTCATCTTGATTTACTTCTTTTTTAGAGTGTTTTTTTTTAAATTTACTTATAAATTTGGAGAGCTTAGTATCCAATTGAAGTAATTGGTTGTCTTCCATTTCAGTATGCAGATTACTCAGGAAGTTGAAGATTTCTTTTCTAGTATCGTTCTCTTTTTTCTTGCTAAATATATTGTAAAGCATGTTAATAATGTATAAACAAACTTCTTGAGTTAATAGGTCTTGAAATTTGTTTTCGTCCCGAGCCTTAATTCCATTTTGATTAAAATATTCAATTAAATTACCCACATAATTGTTCAATTGCTGTTTTACAAGAATGCATATATCCCGAGGGTTGACACCATCTGTTTCTGTCCATCTTTTTATATCAAGGAAAATGGACTGCATCTCATCTTCTGGGTTTTCAAATATTAATACTGAACATTCTCCTTCATCAGGTCTCCATTTTGGCGAAGGTGTCGCGAAGTCACTTTTATGAAGCAAATGTTTGGTAAGATGGTTTAGTAATGACACTAAACGAGGGGCACAGCGAAAATTCATATTCAAAGGAACTCGAGTTCCTTTCGTATCTGTAATGAAATCTTCAAATATATTGTTTTTTGCTCCGGCCCAAAGCATAATGCGTTGTTTATCGTCTCCGACAGCAGTGAAGTAACTCCTGCTATTTAGAAAACATGTTTTGAATAAATCGTATTGTAATTCAGTGGTATCTTGGAATTCGTCTAGGAAAACAAACTGATAAGTTTGTTGTAAGTACTTCTTTATTTTTGGATTTGAAGCGACGATTAATTCTGCTAGCTGCATAATCATCTTGAAAGAGAGTTTCGAAGGCGAGGCTTGTAGCATCTTGTGCCATACGCTATCTCGAATTTCCTCTCCGCGATTGGTTATTCTGTGTGGAAGTTTGTCATTATGTATATTAAGAATTTTTTCCTTTCCTGTTGTATTGAAAAAATGTAAATCTTCGTTATAGTAGTAGTCAAATATAGTCTGATCAGCTAAAACCACGTCATAGTCACCGTTCAATTTGTATTTATTGGGTAAAGCTTGTCTGAACCTATCGAATATATGCTTTGCAAAGGAGTCAAATGTTAATGAGTCAAATCTCCTTGATAACTCTTCTCCACAACGTAATCTAACGCGTTCCTTTAAATTGAAGGCGGCATCTCTTTTAAAACTTATAGCAAGTATTCGATGAGGAAATGAGCAAGTATTTGTTTGTAGTAAATAGCTAGCTTTTTGCGCCAATAGTTCAGTTTTACCAGCACCTGGACCAGCTACTATAAGATGATTTCCAGAGGTAGTGGCAATACTCATAGCGTTTGCTTCAAGCTGCATTCCATCTGCAGGTATCCAACTTTCTTTTGCTATTTTTCTCATACTTCACTGTTCTTAAGTATGATAGAGATCTTCTCAAATATCTCCGAGAATACTGGAGGTATATTATTCTTTATTTCCTTATCAGGCATTGAAGCTAATGTCTGTATATGGGTAGTAGGTTTTCCCCGGCCTAGAAAGTGATAGTTATACCAAATCATTAACTCTTTTTCTTCTTCTGAATAGGTTTCAGCTGTAGCATTTTCCGATTTGAGAGTGGCTTGAATTGCCGTATTAAGTTTCTTTATAAAACCTTCATAGTTTTCTTCTTTATCTGGTATTTGCGGACCTCCTCCTTTTGGGATAGCTGATTTATAAAAATCAGGGTAGTGAGTTAACATTAAGAAGTCAAGATCAAGAGGAGAGGAGTAGAATACATCAAATTCTTTAAGTCTGTTAATCCAAGCATGTAAATTATTGATACTACCCTTTAACTCCCATGTGTGCATTTCATTCAATACTTCATCGCTTAATACCCCAGTTGTTGTCGATAGTAGTCCATCTCTATTTATTCCAATTTCTAGTAGTTGTTTTAGAGCATATTTAATTCGTCCCCATCCTCCGCCATCTCTTTCTGTATCAAGATCAAGAAGTGTGATATAAGGAATATTTAATGTACTAAGTAGTTTCCATATATGATTTACAAAGCGATGCCCTAGCGGAGCAAATGTGATAATATTGTCATCAAAATCAACATCCATTACATTCATCAATCTGTTAAATATTACTTCTTCACTATCACCTTCTCCTATTACTACCAAACGAGCAAAATAGACTTCCGGATAATTTTGCACAGCTTCTTTGATATATTTGTAAGCTTCTTCAGTTTTTTTAGGTAGTAGTATTTTATTTACCTCAGTATAATATTCTTGAGTTATTCTAAAATGAAGTATTGACTCTGGTTCTACTCGTTTAACTATAGATGGTGTATGGGAAGACATTACAACTTGGGAATTTTCTTTCTCAGCAATAGTTTTTAATATCGTTGTTACTCTTCCCAGCAATTGGGGAGCAATATGATTTTCAGGCTCTTCAATAGCTAGTATAGTCAATAATGGACTAGTTTGTCCAATGACCTCTTCATCATCATTCTCGATTAGTTTTTCCTCAATGTCCAACAATGAACAGACCAATGTCAGGTAAAATAAAGAACGGTATCCTTCTCCTAGATCATCTACTCCAAACGCTTTATGGGTACCAGTAGGACTAAATGAAATCTCAAGTTTTTTAAGTATTGAATCGAAATCACTACCTCCAAATTCTAGTGAGCTATCCTTGTATCTTTCATCCTTATGAAACTTTTGCCA
This sequence comes from Sphingobacterium kyonggiense, assembly GCF_039536825.1. Taxonomy (NCBI): domain Bacteria; kingdom Pseudomonadati; phylum Bacteroidota; class Sphingobacteriia; order Sphingobacteriales; family Sphingobacteriaceae; genus Sphingobacterium; species Sphingobacterium kyonggiense. The sequence goes on along the minus strand of NZ_BAAAZI010000007.1, from coordinate 79,832 downwards.
GAAATTAGTGATCGATGTTTGTACAGTATTAAATATTGGTAATCTTTTAAATTGATCATTTACTTCGGCTATTTTGGTATCAAACTCTTCTTTAAATTCATCGTCCCATTTTATTTTTCTTAATACCCTATATAAAATGCTTCCCGAAGCATATTTTAATTGTTCCCCAGGTCTTCTTATCGCAGGAACATACAATACCTGTATTAGATTTCTATAATGATTTGGGAATATCTTTTTGTTTTCATCGGTATCTTCCTCTCCCTCAGCGACATTGATGAAGTATGTTTTTACTTCAATTTCACCTAAAGGACTAAGTGTAGATTTATTCCACGAAGCTTCAAGTCTGATACGTAAATAAGGATCTTTACCTTCATCATCTACTACCATTTCGGAAAAAAAATGTGGTACTGCGTCTTGCTCTTCTTCTGAAAAGTCTATTCTTACCTCAATAGATAGATTCCTTTCATTTATAGTCTCAGGATTCTCATTCTTGCCGATATGAAAATCTTGTCTAGTTAATTCTCTATCAGCTAAAGACGCACCGAAAAGTTTCTTAAGTGCTTCGAGCGCAGTGGTTTTTCCTGCACTGTTCAAACCTATGAATGCGGTTAGTTTATTTTCTAAAGAAAGTGATACTTCTGTGAACCCGAAAGATTTGTATCCTTTTATTTTTAATTTAGATATTTTCATACATAAGTTTTCAGAATTAATTAATATACTTTTTTCTAATTATATTCAATACCAAGAATAAATATTCTTTACTAAGAATGCAAGATTTTATCAATCTTATATTGATAAAATTTCAGATATTGCAATGTGTTTAACCAAGATTTTTCATATTTCTTGTTAACAATGATTTTTTGCTCATAATTGTGGTGTACAATTAAATTATAGTAATAAAGATGATTGCAAATAGAGACGATGTAATAACGGCATACAAACAGCTTAAACCATATTTATTTCATGAGAATCTACAGATTTGTGCTAAGAAAATAGTTGATTTTGAAGAGTCTTTCGAAAATAATATTAAACAAGTTTTGAATTTTTTAAATTCTCCAACAAATTCTGCTACTTGGCTAAATATAGATAGCTACTTTACCATAATAAAAGACTATGATGCTGACAATGGAGGGTTGATTTTTACAGATGTGAAGCAGAGGTGGAATTCAGTAAATAAAAACATTAAAAGTGTCAAATTTAGAATTGTCTCAGACTTGTCTATTCATACACACTTAGTGTCAATAATTTGGATTAATAAAGTTGCAAGGAATTATGAGGCACAATTATCTAAATCGTGCTACGGTACAAGATTGGATCAGACATCTTTTGAAGGTAAGGGAATACAGTTGTTTACGAATTATTTGTCAGACTATAGAAAATGGCAAACTAACGGAATAGATGCTATCAAAAAGGAGTTTGATAATAAAAAGGGAGTAATAGCAGTAACTGCCGATATTCGGTCTTTTTATCACAATGTTGATTACAGCATTTTAAAAAATGAGAGTTTTTACTCTAACTTATCTTCAGATGTTCATTTTACGGAGGAAATGAAAATACTTTCGGTGAAAGTATTTGAGTTAATTGATAGTTGGAGTACTAAAGTCTATTTAAGTTTGTCTGAAAACATAAAAGAACAATATGCCTTAAAGCATGTTGGGCTTCCTATTGGCTTGGCTTTTTCGAAGGTTCTGGCTAACCTTATCTTAAAGGAATTAGATACCAAAGTGGAAGAAGAGCTCTCTCCAGTATATTATGGAAGATATGTAGACGATCTTTTTTTAGTTTTAAAAAGTAATTCAAAGATTGATAGTAGGGATGCATTTTGGAATTACTTAAAAATCCGTATCCCCTTGAAAATTGAGAATGAAAATAATCTGGTTAGTTTGTCTTTAATTAATGCTGGTGTTTCAAATTTAAGTTTTAACACAGATAAAGAAAAATTTTTCTACTTAGATGGTAAATATGGGAAGAATCTAATTAAGGATATTGAGGAAGAACTAAATAAGAATAGTAGTGAGTGGAGATTTGTCCCTGAAAATGGAGAGGCGCTTGAGAGTCTTTCAGAGGAGATTTTGACGGCTTCAGTCAATGGGATCGAAGCTACGAATAGTCTTCGTAAAGCAGATGGAGTTAGTGTAAGAAGATTGAAATTTGCGCATTACATCAGTACAGTTGAGTTTTATGCCATTGATCACCCAGTAGTATTTTGGAAAGACGCTATTAAAAAGCTTACCGATATTGTAAATTCTGTAATTGTTGAGCCATTCACCATTAGTGACTATATACAATATCTTCCTCGATTTTTGAAATTAGTCGTGTTTTCTCAAAATGAATATTTGTTGAGGACTGTCGAGAGCTCATTAAATTGGCTATGTCTTGAATTAAGAGGTTTGCAATGCGACCATGACGTAAACGGAACCTTGAACCTTTCCTCTAAGATGGCGGATTACATTGATCAGGTAATTCATGAAGCAAAAATTGTTGGGTTTAATTTTTTTAACGAGTATTCTTCCAAAGGTTATAATGGCGAGAGTTTGAAATATTTTTTAGCGGATATGCATTTTTTGCCACTAGGATCTGTTTTTTCCACTCACGGATTTGTATTAGAGCGGCTATTAAATAGCGATGATGTCAAATGCCCATTATATAATGGGGACTATCAAAGATTGAAAGTCGCCCTAGATTGTAAATTCAACCAAATTATTAACAACAAAGATTTGTTACTAACTCGAATTGATAAGCAAAATTGCTATTTTGGTTTCTTTTTCTATACGAGGCCACTGTCTTTATTTAGTATTTCGCAAGCAGTAGAAAATTTTATTACCAATAAGGTTTTTTTTGAAAGTTTATGTAAGGTATATGATAGACCTATTGTATATCCTGACATTACTCATATCGAAAATGGATATGAAATTAAAATCTCGGGGATTACAAAAGAAGATCCGAGAGTAGCGTTGTCTAGTTATTTACTGGAATATGATAGTTGGTGTAAAAGTGTCAAGGGGATATCAGAGTCCGATCTAACTCGTTGGAGTCGATTATATCACCTAATGAATGAAATTCTGAGGAGTAAGGTTAAATGTGATGTTATTGTCTTTCCAGAATTATGTTTGTCTGAGTTTTCCGTATCTCAGATACATAGGATGATCAGACAGAGTAGTGTTATTTTTATTTCTGGAATAGATTATAAATATGATAGGGTGAACAATACAGCCATCAATAGAATGGTTTATTTGCTTCCCATTAAACAAGGGAAAACCATATTTCATCTACAGTTGATTCAAGAAAAGGCTATAGGTGCAATACATGAGGTTGAAGATCTACAAAATGTTGAAGGATTGAGTTTGATTTCTATAAATTCAGACAAATATATAATAAGATATCCACATTTTTCTTTTTCTAGCCTCATATGTAATGAGTTTCTGAATTTAGACTACAGAGCGAGTTTAAGAGGTGAGATAGACGCCCTATTTTTGTTAGAATGGAACCAGGATTTAGTTTATTACAATTCGTTGATTGAGGCTACTTCGAATGATCTGCATGCTTTTATTGTTCAAGTGAATAATCGTTGCTATGGAGACACTCGGTTACGTGGTCCATATAAGGATGATCATAGAAGAGATGTAGCAAGAGTAAGAGGAGGAGAGGTGGATTATTTTGTTATAGCCAAATTGGAAACAAAATCATTGAGAGAATTTCAAAATTACAATATTTCACCAACAAAAAACGGCAGTAAATTTAAGCCAGTTCCAACCGGTTTTAAATTGTCAACTCATAGAAGATTAAAGTAACTATCTAAAAACTATATGTATCTCTATGATTATCATATCTTGAAGGGCATTGTTGTAATTTATTTAGATCTAGTTTTCCTATCATTTACACGATTAACCAATTTTTATCTCATTACAGAGCATAAGTAGAATGATATAATTCCCTGTTATTTTGTTTATCCATCTGAGTTGGTTTTGGAAGATGAAGAATCAAATGAAGTTATTGAAATTATGCAGGAGGCACTTTCGCCAGCGATACTTTATAATAATGTAAGAAAGTCCACAACATATAAAGAGATGTATTTGCAAGAGATTACTATTGTAGTCGAAGCAAAATCAGAATATTGAAAAATTTAATAAAATAATATATGCACCACTGTAAAGGTGGTGTATTTTACGATGTAAGCTTTGCAACTGATTGATTACCATTATTGATTGTAAATCCCTCGGGATTGTTTCAGCCCCACATCCCCGTACTCAAACCCTGAAACCCCTACGGGTCGAACCCTGGCCAGCGCTAGTTCTCATCCCTCCGGCACCACAAAAAAAAGCCCAACTTTCGTTGAGCTTTTGTTTCCTGTGGAGCCGGAGGGATTCGAACCCTCGTCCAAACATAGTATGATTTACGCTTTCTACATGCTTAGCTTCTCTTTAGTTGTCGGGAGAGGGAAGGTGAGTCGCTTACCTATACCGTTCTCCGTATCTGCTGTTTCTCGTCAAGGTTTAGCAGAGTCGCCCTGACCAGTTCTATTGTTCGATGCCCCTGCTGTTAGACCAAAGAACAGGATCTAACGGGACAAATAGCTATGTTAAGTCTAACTTAAGCAGCTAAGGCGTAGTTTTCTTCGCCAGTTGTAAAGTTGAAAGTTCAGATTAAAGTGCTAGACTAACAATGCACTGCATGCTTACATAACCATCGCTATCCTGTCAATTCCGGTCGACCCCAAGTTATGTAGGATTACAAAAGTAATCATATTCTTCGACTAAAATTGCATTTATTGGTTTAAAATAACGTTTTTTGAAAACAAAATGATTATATTCAAGGTTTTATGCTCAATGAATTTAACTTAATTCAGCATATTAGCTTACGTCTCGAGAAAATATTTGGACTTAGGCGTCAAAAATTAACAGATTTCTACACTAATAAATAAAAGAAATGGCAGAACCAACAATTAAAAACAATTCCGCAGAAACTGCTGTGGAAGAACAAAAAGATAAAGCGGCAACTCCAGCAACCGCTGCAAAAACTCCTGCAAAAGCTCCGGTAACGAAGAAACCTGTAGCATCAAAAACAACAAGTACGAGAACTACAGCAGCTGCTAAGCCTGCAACTTCAACTACAGCTGCAAAAGCTGCCCCTGCTGCGGCTCAAAAGGCTCCGGCGACATCTGCTAAGGCTCCAGCAAAACCTGCGGCTAGTGCGGCTAAAACAGCGCCAGCGGCAAAGCCAGCTGCCAAAGCTACGCCTGCTGCTAAACCAGCAACCGCTAGTAAACCAGCTGCAGCAGCAAAACCTGCTACTACTGCTAAAACTGCCAGCCCAGCAAAAGCAGCTACTCCAGCAAAATTGGAAACAAAAACTACCGCTACTACAGCGACAGCAACTAAAGCATCAGCTTCAACTCCAAAAACTGCTACTGCAGCAAATAAACCAGCAGCTGCTGCAACAAAAACGGCAAAAGCAAAATCTTCAAGTAGCAAATTGAAGACGACCAAAGCTACTGTGGCACCGATCGCTGAAAAACCTAGTCCAGTAGAAGCGAAGAAAATCGAAAAGGAAGCATCTTATAAAGAGACCGTTCCTAAATCAAGCGATTCTAAAGGAAAAGCTAAAAAAGAAGATAAGGACAAGAAAAAAGTGAAGAAAGTTAAATCAGCTGAAGTGAAGGTGAAAAAAGACGTGAAGAAGAAAAAAGCTAAGAAAGTTGAAGTGAAAGCAAAAGACAAAAAGGAGCCTAAAAAAGATAAAAATGAAGGCAAAACCATGAAAAAATTGAAAAAGGCTTTTGCTGAAATTTACCATAAAATCGTTGGTGATACCAATGACAGTAAATCTAAAAAAGGCAAAAAGAAAAAATAATAACACAAAAAAGGGAGATCATCTAAGTATGTTCTCCCTTTTTTGATGTCTTATTTTCGATCCTTCAACCGAATAGAAACAGCGTTTTTATGTGCTTGCAGTCCTTCCAGCTCAGCGAGTATTTCTACAGTTGAACCGATTTGTTGCAAACCTTGCTCATCAATTTGTTGAAAGGTAATCTTTTTGACAAAGGAATCTACCGAAACCCCAGAATAGGAGCGTGCATATCCCGATGTTGGCAGGGTGTGGTTCGTTCCTGAGGCATAATCCCCGGCACTTTCCGGTGTCAAGTGACCCAAAAATACCGATCCAGCATTTAATACTTTATTGATCAGTGGTTTCCATTCATTGGTTTCCAAGATCAGGTGTTCAGGAGCATAAGCATTCGAAAATTGCATGGCTTCTTCCAAGCTGTCCGCCAAAATGATATAGGAATTATCCATAGCTTTTTCCGCTAATTCACGTCTTGGCAAAACCTGCAATTGACTTTCAACCTCTTTTTCAACAGCTTTCGCTATGGCTTTATCAGTGCACACCAAGATTGCTTGGCTATCACTTCCATGCTCTGCCTGAGCCAATAAATCAGCTGCAACATAGGCAGGATTAGCAGAATCATCAGCGATCACCAATACCTCAGAAGGACCGGCAGGCATATCAATACTGACATCCGAAATGCCTTGAACAATGCTCTTAGCCTTGGTGACAAACTGATTCCCCGGGCCAAAAATCTTATTGACTTTAGGGATACTTTCCGTTCCGAATGCCATGGCAGCTACAGCCTGTGCACCACCAACCAAGTATATTTTTTCGATCTTCAGTAAGCGGAGGCAGTAAGCCACAAAACCATTGATTTTTCCATTGTTTTGAGGAGGGGAACATACCACGATTTCTTTACATCCGGCAATCTTCGCAGGGATACCGAGCATCAATAAGGTGCTTGGCAAGACGGCTGATCCACCAGGTATATATAAACCGACTTTTTCGATTGGACGAACCTCGCGCCAACATTTTACGCCAGGCATGGTCTCCACTACGCGTTCGCGTTTTAATTGGGTTTGGTGGAACTTATATATATTCTGAAAAGCAATTTCCAAAGCTCGCATTTGATCCCTGGAAATTCCCATCGCCAATTCTTCAATTTCATCAGCATCCAGATACAATTTCTCCAAATCTACCTTGTCAAACTGCTTGGCATAAGCTTTTAATGCTTGATCACCATGCGTGCGCACTTCCTGTATGATTTGAGATACCGTATCCTGAATTGCGTGATTTGGATCGGTATTTCGATCCAGCAATTGCTGAAGTTGATCGGCTGTTAATTCTTTATAATTGTATGTCTTGAGCATATTACATAATGATTTTCTCGACAGGCATTACCACAATACCTTGCGCGCCTGCCGCCTTCAATTTATTGATTTTATCCCAAAAATCATCTTCCGAAATAACAGTATGTACAGCCACCCATCCTTCTTCAGCCAATGGAACAACCGTTGGGCTCTTTACACCTGGCAGTAAATCAGTGATTTGACTCAAATTTTTCTTCTCCACGTTTAATACCACATACTTCGTTTCTTTGGCACGTAATACCGATTGAATGCGCTGTAAAAGCTCACAGATAATGGGGTTTTCTGCTAAACCTTCGCGACCAATTAAGATAGCTTCCGAACTTCTAACATCTACAAATGGTTTTAAACCATTGTTCTTTAAAGTTCCACCAGTGGAAACAATATCGCAAATGGCATCACTCAAACCTAATCCCGGCGCAATTTCTACCGATCCGGAGATCTCTTGTATGTCCGCTTGGATTTTATACTCGTCTAAGAAATTTTGTAGGATATTTGGGTAGGAGGTAGCGATGGATTTGCCATTAAGGTCTTCAAGTCTGTCGATTGCGGAATCTTTGGGAATAGCCAATTTCAATGTGCATCTACCGAAACCTAATCGTTGTAAATATTGAACTTTCGCTTGTGTCTCATCAATTACGTTTTCACCAACGATGCCCAAATCTGCAATTCCTTGCTCCACATATCCTGGGATATCATCATCCCGAAGGAAAAGAATTTCCAAGTTGAAGTTAGCAACAGTAGTTATAAGTGAACTTTTATAGTTTTCAAAGTCTAGTCCACAGTTTTTTAAAAGAAGTACAGATTTTTCGTTAAGTCTACCCGATTTCTGGATAGCAATTTTAAGATTTTTCAAAATGACGGTTTTTGATGTAAGTAAATTATTAATACCAATAATGATCCGGGGGGAGTTCTCGCTTCGCGTAGAAGCCATACTAATTCATATCGCCACAATGGCGATGATGAAAAATGTGATGGTATGTGCGAGTGATCAACATATTAATAATGTCACAAATGTAAAACATAGGATGTTCTATTCCAAGAAATTATTCATTTTTTATCAATTATTGTTTTTTATTTAACAAAACTCCCCTGAATTTGGGAATTCCGTAATTGAGAAGAATGTACTTTGAATAAATCATCTTATCCCTGTTTTTGTTTGTAAATAAGGACAAATTGGATAAAAACTTATCTTTTTTTAAGAAATTGCAATAATAACTTTTGTAATAAGCTGATAGTCAAATAGTTTATAGAGGTTATTGAGTTGATTTATACTTGAACATATGTAGATGCTTACTAGTAATTTGTTTTACTTTCAATATAGCTTCTTTTGTCTATTGTCTGTGGTCTTATCGTCTCTTGCAAGGGTTTCCTTTGATACTTGTTCGGATCTCCTTCGGAACTCCTTCGGAACTCGTTCGGATCTCGTTCGGTTAGAAGCGAACGAGATCCGAACAAGTTCCGATTCAGATCCGAGAAAAATCCGTTAGAGTCTCGAAGCAAAGTGGAGCTTAGTAGGAGGGAATATCAAAGGAGATAAGTCAGAATACTAGCTTATTTATTGATTGTTTAGCCAGCGTAAGTATTGGCTGTTCTAATAATATAATGCTTGAATCCGATGAATTGAATTCCTGTTGTTTCATCCGTAACATAAAAAAGGAGATGATCCGTAGACCATCTCCTCAAACATATAAACCAATAGAACTTAAAAATCGAATTTTATTCTTGCCCTCACGCCCCATTGTGGTGCGTCAGGGTGATCCAAGTAATTTAGACGTTTTACAACATCTACACGAAGTATCTTAAAGATATTCGCAACACCAGCCGATACTTCCATATAAGGCTTGTTGCTGAACGTAAAGGACGATTGCTCGCCTAAACCATTGGTTTGCCAACTGTAAATATTGTTGTTCAGACTCGGGTTATTGCTATCGCGTAATCCACCATAAACTCCTTTGAAACTAAACACCTCGCGGATCTTCAATTTCTTGATTAATGGGATTTTATTGAAAATAAAACCATTCATATAGTACTGTACATTCCAACTGGCATGTTTATCCGAGATGAATTCCATAAAGTTCATCAAGTTGTATGATTGTAATTGATATGCATACGTTTGGTTTGCTCGGTGAATGTTCAACACTGGGAAAGGTAAATTATCCCCTAGGGTATATGAACCTTCTACATTGATGTCTGCATATCCCAATTGCGATAAATAAAAGCGCTTAAATGCACCAGCTGTAAAGGTGTGGTAGGCATTTTCGCCGCCGAATACATTTTTCAATCCGGCAGTGTAGTTGAAATTAAAGATTGGGTAAGCATTGAAAATTGGCGTTCTATACAATTTCCCTTGGTAATATTCTTCATGTGGAGCATAACGTAATCCCACATTGAACTCGGTGTTCTTTAGTTCGTTGATCTGTTTGAATCCACCATCCATTTGTGGCAAACGATAGGAGAGTACCCCAGCAGGGTTTTGGTTCCACATGCCTAAACCTGCGGTTACCGAGAAGTTACTGCTGAACTCTGCCTTGTAATCCACACGGTATACATGATTGTACAGATAGCTTTGGTTTTCTCCACGTTTGAAAGATAGCAATACGTTATCCTCTTGGATGAACTCTAAATTCTGTCCTGGGATTTTGGTGTCATAAGATGCCGATACACGAACATAATGTTGTGGGAATTTATAGATCGACTTATTGTTTAAAGAATACGTTCCACTTAAGAAGTATTTCCATTTCTTGTCTTCAAAACCATAAGCGCCATAACCCTCCATGTAGAATCGTTTACTTAGCAATTCTGTTGTTCTACCTCCGACACGCAGACGGAAGCCTTCGACAGGGTTGTAAGAATAAAAGGTGTTTACAGGGCCAATTTCAACCGGACCAGCTTGTTTATAACCCGAGAATACCAATGCGCCAATATCCATTAAGGTGCGGAAGGAAGGCATATGCTGAAGGCTATCGATGTTTTCATAAATCATACGTTCTGACCTTTGCAAAGGTTCAGGACGTAAAGTCGCCCAATAGCTTTCTTCTTTTGCAGGCTCTTCTTCTACTTGCTTCACGATATATTTATCTGGAACCTGATAAATGCTATCCGGTCTTTCTAAACCGTTTTGGTAATTGTTAATTAAAACCACGCGTTTACCTCGGATTCCTTTTCCCTTATCCGTTAAGGCAAAATCAATTCCTAAGCTCGATTTATTTAAATAGAATTTATTCTCAGCATTTTTTTCAAATCCCAATTCAATATTAAGATCCCCTACAAAGTTGATGTTCGCATCCTTATTGATGGTCATCTGTGCTTTTTGAACGGCATAATTACCATCTAGTGTCACATAAAGCTTGCCTTTAAAAAGTAGATCTGTTTTATTTCTTGGGAAAAAACTTAATTCCACCAACATAGGTGATACCGTTTTGATGGTATCGGTAATGTAAAAACGATAAAATGTCGGAGCCGCATTAGCGATAGGACTTAAGAATTGATTGGTCAAGATCGTGATGTTGTTATCATAGATCTCCACCTCATCATACAACCTGTTGAAATACTTGCTTAATCCATCATTATCAACAAATTTTGGGTCAAACTCTGCTTTACGTTCGGCTAAAATATATTGTTTCTTCGCGTTAGGATCTTTACGGTAGTAGACCTTGGAGAATTTTTCCTCCATATAAGCAGGCAGCACATAGCTGTTTTCTACTGAGTCATCAGCTTGGAATAGAAATTGGTAGTTCTTGAATACTTTCTTGTTCTTGAATTTTCCATCAAGGTTACTTAAGCCCAAGCTGATTTTCTCATATTGGTCAAATTCGGCTAATTTCTGTCCAGTAAGGCGATTTTGATCACGATGAGCAACCACTTGGCGAATTAATTCTACCGCTGGATTATTCTTGTTGGAATATTTCAAACGCTTTGGTGCTTTTACTACGATCTCCTCAATGCTATTTGCAGGGAAAAGCATCACCCGTATGTTTTGAGCTTCTCCTGCTTTAATTGGGTATTCTTCCGATTCGAAACCTACGTACGAGACCTTAATGGACTTGTAGTTGGCAGGAACTTTCAACGAGAACTCTCCCGATTGGTTACTGCTTGTCCCTAAATTTTTATCCGCTCCCATTACTGTAATCGAAGCATAGGGAATAGGCTCGTAGTTTTCAGCGTTCAATACCTTTCCACTCACATTGATCATTTCTTGTGACCATGTTTCTTGAAAGCTAAGCAACATTCCGAGCAATAAGTTAAAGTATAGTATATATGTTTTCATTTCATTACTTTTTGACTATTATCGTTTATTGTTCAAAAAGTAATGCAAATAACATGTTTAAAATCCACATTGTAAAGAACTAAAGTTACATAATGACAATTTATTGATATTAAAGGCGAGAGCTTATTTTTTTATGACAATTAAAAGATGAATTATAGGCTTTAAAGTGCTTTAAAGTTGTGTTTTATTCCTATTGTGTCATTTTAACTTGGCTTATTCTTTCTATAAGAAGATGGATGTATATAAACATATATTGTCATTTTATAGATATATATTGTCAATTTATTTTAGCACAATCAAAAAATTAAATTTTGTAGCTAAAAACAGGCAATACGAAAAGTCGATAAAAAGCAGTTTATGGGGTCATAAGCTATTAAAAGTGGCCCTATTGCATTTAAACGCAGGTTTGGTTTTTGATAATAATTTTCCTCAAACTGTGCTAAATTTATTTCATTTGCGTAAATGAATTTAAAATACTGATATTCAACAATATACAAAAGTGTAAATTGTACAATATGCTAAATTTACTTTTTTTAAAGCTAAAAATATCCCTAGCTTTGTCAGCAAAATAAAGCCTATATATGACAAACTTAATCAGTACACAACTGGAGGCCCTGGGAATTCGACCAGTAGGCCCCGTATTCTTCCAATTGCCGGTACCGGAATTGGTGGAACATGCCGTTCGAAAACAGGAAGCAATGCTTAGTGATACAGGAGCATTGAGTTTCAACACGGGAAAATTTACGGGACGCGCACCAGAGTCTCGTTTTTTGGTTAAGGACAGTCTGACAACGGATACGGTTAACTGGGGTAAGGTTAATAAACCTGTAAGCCCTGAGCTATTCGATCTTCTGTTGCAGCGTGTTTCCTTATACCTTTCCGATCTCCCATTGTACGTACGTGGCGTACAGGCATGTAATCATGTATCCTATGCCCAAAACGTAGTGACCGTGTCTGAGAGCCCTTGTCAAGATATCTTCGTGAACAATATGTTTATCAATATTGACGTCGAAGAGATGCAGAAAGTGGATTGGACCGTATTAGTTGCTTCGAAATTGCAAGTTGAAGATCATGAAGCCTTAGGATTACCTACCAAGAACGTTGTAATCCTTGATTTAAACCGCCAAATGATTCTAATCATCGGAACTTCATATACCGGCGAGATTAAGAAGAGTATTTTCAGTGCCATGAACTTCTACCTACCGCTAAAACACAATGTATTGACCATGCACTGTGCTGCAAACGTAGGTAAGGATAAAGACACGGCTTTATTCTTCGGACTTTCAGGAACAGGGAAAACGACACTATCATCAGACGAAGGTCGCAAGCTAATTGGCGACGACGAGCATGGCTGGACAGAAACCGAAGTATTTAACTTCGAGGGTGGATGTTATGCCAAAACTATTGGTTTGACTTATCAACATGAACCACAGATTTTCAAAGCGATTCGTTTTGGGTCTTTATTGGAGAATGTATTGTTTAAACCAGGAACACGCGAGGCAGATTATAACGATCGTAGCCTGACAGAAAACATGCGTGCTTCTTATCCTATTGAATTTTTAGACAATGTAAATCCTACGGGATTTGGTGCATCGCCAAAACATATTTTCTTTTTAAGTGCAGATGCATTTGGTGTATTGCCTCCGATTTCAAAACTTACCCCTGAGCAAGCGATGTTTTATTTCATCAATGGCTATACGGCTAAAGTTGCAGGAACCGAGATTGGCGTTATGACACCTACAGCTACATTTTCAGCATGTTTCGGTGCGGCGTTTATGCCTTTACACCCAATGCACTATGCTGAGATGTTGAAACAGAAACTTAATTCACATCCAGATGTTCAGGTATGGTTAGTAAACACCGGTTGGGTTGCTGGTCCATACGGCGTTGGAAGACGTATTCAGTTATCTTATACACGTCAATTGATTCGTTCTGCTATGGAGAATCACTTAGGTGATGCTGGTTATGAATCACATCCGGTATTCGGATTGCAAATGCCACGCGAGTGTGCCGGTGTTCCTAGCAATCTATTGAATCCGAAAAAAATGTGGGAAAACCCTGAAGGATACGATGAAATGGCGAACAAGTTGAAGGGCATGTTCGATGAGAACTATGCACAATATAACGTTGTAGAGGCTGTAAAGTAGTCTTAAAAAACAGAGCATGGGAATACAGACATTAGAGCAGTTCATCAGTAAACAACAAGCTCAATTTCCGAATGCAAAGGGTGAATTTACACATCTTTTGCAGGCGATATCATTAGCGGCGAAAATCGTACACCGCGAAGTGAACAAGGCAGGTCTTGCTGATATATTAGGCAAGCAGGGAAAACAAAATGTACAAGGTGAAGAACAACAGAAATTGGATGTCTTCGCTGACCACCATTTTATTGATGCCTTGGAAAAAGTAGGTGAATGCTGTTATTTAGCTTCCGAGGAGCATGAAGATGGTTTGGATTTAACCAAGCAATCGATATATCCTGTTGGTAAATACATGGTTTATTTTGATCCTTTGGATGGTTCATCAAATATTGATGCCAACGTATCTATAGGAACGATATTTTCCATCTATAAGCGAGTAACGACGGATGGTCCATTGACTTTAGAAGATTTTGAACAATTAGGACGGCAACAGGTAGCGGCGGGTTATGTGATCTATGGTTCTTCCACCATGTTGGTATATACCACTGGGAAAGGAACGAATGGCTTTACATTAGATCCATCCATCGGCGAATTCTGCCTGTCGCATCCTAACTTGCGCATTCCTTCAAGCGGAAAAACCTATTCGGTGAATGAAAGTAATTATAACCAGTTCTCTACAGCTATTAAACAATACCTTCAATACTGTAAGGAGCAAGACAAAGAAACTAGTAGACCGTATTCTTCTCGCTATATCGGTTCATTAGTGGCTGACTTTCATCGTAATATGATTCAAGGTGGGATATTTTTATATCCTGATACTTTGGCATATCCGGATGGTAAGCTTCGTTTGATGTATGAATGTAATCCATTAGCTTTTATTGCTGAGCAAGCAGGTGGTCGTGCCACGACTGGTTTAATGCCAATCTTGGATATACGCCCGCAGGAATTGCACCAACGCACACCATTAATTATCGGTAGTGATAAAATGGTGAAGATGGTAGAATGGTTTATTCACGAATACTCCACAGCAGAGCCTTCATTCGCATAATTTTTATTTAATAATATAACTTTCATGATCTTAAATTTTTAGGTTTGTAATCTAATTATTTAGGATTATGAAAGTTTTTGTTTTTTCACTCTTCTTATTCTTCGGAATAAGCCAAGTAGCTTTTGCTCAAGTGCCTTATTTTTTGGAGGGACTTTGGAAACAGGAAGGTAAGCCAGTTTATGAACAATGGAATAAAAATCTGGACGGCAACCTAAAGGGTTTCAGTTATAAATTACAGTCTAATGGTCAGATGCTGGTTACTGAATACCTGGATCTGCAACAAGAAGGGGAGATCCTCGTCTATAAAGCTACTGTTCTAGATCAGAACCAAGGCAAAACAATTTCATTCCCAGGCACAGTAAGTGGCAATTCTTATACTTTTATCAATGCTCAACACAGCTTCCCTAAGGGCATAAGTTACCAAAAGATCTCACAGGATACTCTTCAGGTTTTGGTCTTTGGCGGAGAAAGACAATTCACCATGCGTATGGTTCGGGTTAATCCCGAAAATAAAACCAGTACCTCTTCAACAAGCTATGATGCAAAATTGGCTGACAGCCTAGGTGCCGATGCCTATGGTATGAAATCATATTTCCTGGTTGTACTCCAAACCGGATCTAATAAAACCACCGACAAAGAGTTTATCAACACCGGATTCCGTGGACATATGGAGAATATGGATAAATTGGTCAAAGAAAATAAGTTGATTATTGCTGGTCCATTCGGTAAGAATGACGATCAATTTCGCGGGATATTTATACTACAAAACTTAAAAACCATTGAAGAAGCACAAGCATTGGTCAATACCGATCCAGCTGTAAAAGCAGGTTTGTTGAGCTTTAAGATTTATCCATGGTACGGTTCTGCAGCTTTGCCAATGTACTTGCCTTATTCTGAGAAGATATCGAAGGAGAAGCCGTGAGGAGATGTGAGACCGCTGCGCTGTTAGATGTGAGATTTGAGATAGAAAGGGGTGAGGAAAGCTGTAGGCGATGCATACATCGCCCGGAAATCCAATTCTTTTAATCTTATCATCCACCACTATTCTAAATATATAAAACTTGAGCGGGCAAACATTCCGCTTCGCTCAGTATTGCCCCTACGCATGAGGTGCTATTAATCGCCTAATAACAAGCTGTCTAGATAATACGTTAGGTAGGGGCAGCACTGAGTGAGTTTGAAGACGGGTTTATCCCCGATGAAAACGAGCGGAATGTCTGCCCGTTTATAATAATCAGTATATATCTTATTTTATAAGGATAATTTAGATTTTGATAATCGGTCGAAGCATGCTTCGACCCTACGGTAATGGGTAATGAAAAATAATATTTTCACGAATGTTTGTAGGGTCGATGCAGGCATCGACCGTATTAGGATATAGTTTGAAGATCCTTTATCTTATCACCTTTCTATCTCATATCTCAAATCACACAACGCAGCGGTCTTTCGTCTTTCTTAAGCGGGCAAACATTCCGCTTCGCTCAGTATTGCCCCTACGCATGAGGTGCTATTAATTACCTAATAACAAGCTGTCTAGATAATACGTATGGTAGGGGCAGCACTGAGTGAGTTTGAAGACGGGTTTATCCCTGATGAAAACGAGCGGAATGTCTGCCCGTTTATAATAATCTGAATTTATATTATTCTGTATTTATCCTATTTCTTAAAGTTAGTTTCTATTGATTTTGATAATCGGTCGAAGCATGCTTCGACCCTACGGTAATTGGTAATGAAAAATAATATTTTCACGAATGTTTGTAGGGTCGATGCAGGCATCGCCCGTATTAGGATATAGCTTGAAGATCCTTTATCTTATCACCTTTCTATTTCATATCTCAAATCACACAACGCAGCGGTCTTTCGTCTTTTTTAAACGGGCAAACATTCCGCTTCGCTCAGTATTGCCCCTACGCATGAGGTGCTATTAATCGCCTAATAACAAGCTGTCTAGATAATACGTTAGGTAGGGGCAACACTGAGTGAGTTTGAAGACGGGTTTATCCCCGATGAAAACGAGCGGAATGTCTGCCCGTTTATAATAATCTGTATATATCTTATAAGGATAATATAGATTTTGATAATCGGTCGAAGCATGCTTCGACCCTACGTTAATGGGTAATAAAAAATTATAATTTCACGATCGTTTGTAGGGGCGATGCAGGCATCGCCCGCATTAAGATATATTTGAAGATCCTTTATCTTATCACCTTTCTATCTCATATCTAGTTTAAAGTAAAAATGCTGCCCTAGGGCAGCATTTTTACTTTAAACACCAAGTTCTTTTATGACGTACTTGGCATTGTCGATCTTGTCGGCAATCCACAAGACGTAACGGATGTCTACACCGATGGAACGGCTGTAGGCTTCATTCCAGGCGAAGTCATTGATCGTTGCATCGTATGCACGGTCAAAGTTCACTCCGATAAGCTCTCCGTAGGCATTCATGATTGGAGATCCAGAGTTACCTCCAGTAGTATCCATATTGTATAGAATATTTACAGGAACATCGTTCAAGTTCTTTTGGAAGTAATTTCCGAAGTTCTTGCTTAACCAGTTTTCTTTAATAGCAGCTGGATATTGGAATTCAGGATCACCTGAGTTTCCTTTTTCTATCAATCCACGTACAGTTGTAAATGGCTCCATGTAGGTTGCATCTACTGGGCTATATCCTTTGATATTACCAAAGGTTAGGCGCAAGGTAGAATTGGCATCAGGAATGAAATTCTTGGATTGGAATTTCTCTTTTACAGCTACATAGTCTGCCATTAATTTATTTAAGTTTCCATCTCTACGTTTTAGTTCGGCAGCAAATGGAGTGATTTCTGCTTGAAGGTCTCTTTGGAACTTCATCAAGTCATCATCATAAGCAAAGAATGCTTCAGCACTTTTCAAAACCGTAGCATTGAATTTCTCTTGGTTGTTCAATGTGGAAGATTTGATGGCATTCGTGATATACTTACCTGCTTGATCGGCTGTTTTTAAGTTATGCTTTTCAACAAAAGGTAGCTTATTATCATCTTTCAACTGAACCGCTTGAGCGAACATTTGATTAGCAATGTTTTCATCTACCTGTAGGTTGAAACCTTCATGGATTGCCGCTAACTGTTTTTGGAAATTAGCAACATTATTATCGAAAAGTTCCTTGCGTTTGCTAACATTATTTTCCTTCATTAAAGCATCCTTAAAACCATTCGCTAATCGAGCAGCTTGTAAGGTGCGGATTCCAGAATAGATGTTATTGTACCATAATTCCTTCTCTGCATCTTGGAAAACGATTTGATAATGCTTATCGATGTCTTGCATTAAAGTGCCGTATTGCTTTTTAAGCTCCGGGTTGTTATTAATGAAGTTTGCTAATTCCGCATCCTCTTTCTTTTTCGATTCAACTAAACCAATGTTATGTAAACCTTTTAGTTTACCACGGTAGTTTTTCATTACGTTAGCATTACGCTTTATACGAGTAGCCAATGCTAATTCCGTTGCTTTATCATCTTTACCAGCATTGTGCATTTGCTGATTTTGGAAATCATATAGCGTAGAAGTATAAGGCAATAAGAATTTTTGTTGATACTCTAGGTATTGCGAAGGTCTGTGACGGAATGTACGACCAGGATAACCAAGGATAAATACAAAATCGTTTTCATTGACTCCCTTAGGGTTTATCTTTAAGTGCTTTTTAGGCTTGTAAGGTACATTTTCCTTTGCGTATTTAGCGGATTTACCTTCTGGAGAAACATAGGCTCTAAGGAAGGAGAAATCACCGGTATGACGTGGCCATACCCAGTTATCGGTTTCACCACCAAATTCACCGATATCCTGGCGAGGAATATATACTAAACGTACATCCTCAATAGTTTTATAACGGAAAAGTACATAGCTCTTTCCGATAAACATTTCAGATACTTCAGCTTTAATCGTAGGATCTTGTTCTTCAGCTTGCTTAGCTAATTCAGCACGCTTTTTATTGATCATATCAATTCGCTCGATAGGATCGGTAATATTTGCTACAGCGTCCAATACTTGATTAGAAACATCCTCATAAGAATCGGTGATGCGGATAGTTAACCCTTTCGCTTCGATCTCTTGCTCCATGGAGTTGGCTACAAAACCATTTTCCAAATAGTTATGCTGCGGGGTAGAAGCTAACTGAACAGCACTGAAAGCACAGTGATGGTTGGTAATGATCAAGCCATTTGGAGAAACAAATGAACCAGAACAGCCACTTACTTGTACAAGTGCATCAACTAATCCTACCTTTCCAGGGTTATAAATGTCCTTTTCGCTGATTTTTAGGCCTGCTTTTTTCAATCCAGCTCGACTTAATTCACTCAATGGGAACATTCCTTCATCAGGAATGGCAGAGTAATTAAAGATACCAGCTGCTAAAATGGTCGATAGTACACCGACTTTTAGAATATTCAACATAGTATTAGATTTTTAATTCAACCCAAAAATACAAAAGATTTTATTGTAATAGGGTATTCGGATGCCTTAAGCAAGCTGTACAGGATAAATATGCCAATAGATTGTTTTTTTATATGCCTTATAGGGGCTATTTATAGAAAAGTAAAATCTTTGTTCTTGTCGTAAATTATGGTTATATTCCTATAAATAGTGGTTTTTTTTCGTGTGATGAATAATGTGTATTTGATTGTTCATTACAAGGCAGAGTTCCTATATTTGCATGAAATTTTTGGCTCAAGGAGATACAAGCCTGCTATATTATTTTTTTATCACGTTACTGACTTGCCGATTGGTTTTATTGCCAATCATAAACAAAGGTTTTCAAAAGGAATATACATGCGAGAGAAGTTGTTGAAAAGACTAGGATACATCAACCAATGGCGGATGCAAAAGATTTCAAATCGGAATTTTTTAATTGTCTTGGCGTTTCTGGTAGGTATTGTTGGCGGTTTAGCGGCGGCTTTATTAAAGGGATTGACACATTTTCTTGCTTCTACCTTACAAGATGATATCGAATGGCATTATAAGTATGGTTTGTACCTGGTCTTTCCACTCATCGGTATCTTGCTCACGGTCATATACATCCGTAAATTTATAAAAGGCAAGAAATTAGAACACGGAATTACGCCCATTATTTACTCCATATCTAGAAAATCCTCTCGTATTGAAATCCATAATATTTATTCACAAATTGTCACCAGTGCTATTACAGTTGGATTTGGTGGTTCTTCTGGTTTAGAGGCGCCGATTGCTTACAGTGGTTCAGCTATTGGGTCAAACATTGGTCGTTTCTTTGGATTAAGCTATAAGGAAGTGACAATGTTGTTGGCTTGTGGTGCTGCAGCGGGTATTTCTGGGGCATTTAATTCCCCAGTGGCTGGAATGATATTCGCCATTGAAATTCTTTTGCCTGAGTTCTCTATTCCTGCCTTTATTCCTTTATTAATATCATCAGCCTTAGCAGCTGTAGTTTCAAGAATATTATATGCAGAGCCTTTATTCCATACCGCAGCAACGGAATGGGAGGTAGGATCCATCTTATTTTATTTATTGCTCGGTTTATTGATAGGTTTGTATACAGTCTATTTCTCCAAAATAAGCCAAAAGGTAAAGACCTGGTTTTCTAAGATTAAGAATCCTTACAATAAGGTTTGGATATCTGGTATCAGTTTGGGGGTTATGATCTTTATCTTCCCTGCGCTTTATGGGGAAGGATATTTAAGTATTCAACAGATACTGGATGGACGATTTGATTCCATCGTTAAGAATTCGCTCTTTTCGGAGTATAAGGATATTGCTTGGGTAGTCTTGTGTTATACTGTTTTAACTTTGTTCGCTAAATCATTTGCTGCCTTATTTACCATTAATGGTGGAGGTAACGGTGGTGTGTTTGGTCCAAGCTTAATCATGGGCGGTTTATTGGGCTTTGCTTTCGCCTTTGGGGTTAATCAGACGGGATTAATACAATTGAATGTACCGAACTTTGTCATGGCCGGGATGGCGGGTGCCTTAGCTGGGATTATGCATGCTCCGTTGACTGGGATTTTCCTGATTGCAGAGGTAACCGGTGGCTATACACTTATGGTTCCTTTAATGTTAGTGGCATCTATTTCTTATTTGATCAACAGAGCCGTTATGAAACATTCCATCTATACAAAAGTATTAGCAGAGTCGGGTGATTTATTGTCCTATGAAGATAAGGATCGGTCTGTATTGAGTATGATGAAGCTACGGTATGTTTTAGAAACAAATTTTGTGGTGCTAAGACCAGATGAAACACCTGTAGAAAGAAAATCAGATATTATACATTCCAAACGGAATATCTTCCCGATAGTGGATGAAAAAGGGAAACTACTGGGGATAATATACAGTGAACGACTTTTCTCCATCTTGCTGGATGAGGCAGAAGGTAAAGATAAGTCCTTTGCCGTATTAGCTCAAAAGCCTGCAGATATCATCTTAGAAGATGAGAAAATGGAAATAGTGATGACGAAAATGAATAAGGATGATGTGTGGATACTTCCGGTAGTTAACTCCGATAATCAGTATTTAGGATTTATATCCAAATCATCTGTATTTAATAAATATAGAAGTCTATTGATTCGTCAAGGTCAGTATTTGGAATAGAAAAGATTAATTATTCCATTTGGAATATTGTAAGGAAATAAGACACTAATGGCGCTTTGATCAAAAATTTCAAGGCGCCATTGTCTTTTAGTGGAAGAGAAGGGCTTTGGATACCTCAACTGTTATGATTTGTTCCCATTTCACTATTTGGTTTTCGATTAAAGTAATGTTAATTAATTATTAAGGTTGGTGAGAATGTCGAATAGAATTAGGTGGTTTTACGATTTTAAACAATAAAATGAGTTTTTATTCAAAAAATAGATTATTTTCTTTATTTATCCCTAAAAACAGCTCTAAAAACTGTAAATGAGTCGATTATGGTTGCATGTGCAATTGCTTTAACAAAATTTAACTTTAAAATAATCTGTTAACAAGTGTTAAACGGTACAATAATTGTTAAAAAGTACGTTAATAAGATGGAAGTGTAATAAAAATATTACGAAGAAGAAAAAACAACAAATTAACGTACTGTGAAGAAAATTAAATTAAACATTTTAAAAGCATCAATATTATTTGCTGCGACAACTATCGTTTTTAGTAGTTGTTCAGAAGGTAAATCAAAAGAAAAAGAACATCCGAATAAAGCCTTGGCCTTGCCAGTATATACGGTAGAGAAAGCGAATGCAGTTACTGTAAAGGATTATTTAGGAACAATTGAGGGTAAAGTCAATGTAGAGGTGAGACCTCAAGTCGAAGGTTTATTGCAAGAGATTTATGTGGATGAAGGTTCTTTTGTAAAGAAGGGTCAAAAGCTCTTTAAGATTGATCCTTCCTTTTACCAAGAAGATGTAAATAATACGGTTGCTAGTGCTCGTGTAGCAAAAGCTAAACTGAAAAACGCACAATTAGAAGTGGATCGTTTAAAACCATTAGTTGAAAACGAAGTAATTTCAGAAGTTCGATTAGCAGCAGCAGAATCAGAATATCAAGTAGCACGCGCTGGTTTAGATCAAGCCAATGCAGAAGTGCGTTCAGCACAGTTAAGTAAGGACTTTACTGTGGTTAAAGCTCCGGTTAGTGGCTTTATTGGACGTATTCCCAAAAGAATTGGGAACTTGGTTGGTAAAGGTGATAAGGAACCTTTGACTAATCTATCGGATATTCAGGAAGTATATGTTTATTTCGCTATGAATGAGTCTGACTTTCTATATTTCTCCAAAGCGCAAGCTAAAAAGGATAGTATGGAAGGCCGTAAATACGATAAAGAAAAACGCCTAACCTTTCCTAAGGTAACATTAGTATTGGCTGATGGAGAAGAATATCCTATTAAGGGTACAGTTGATGCGGTAAATGGTCAAGTGGACCGTACTACAGGTGCGATTTCCTTGAGGGCAACTTTTCCAAATCAAAACAACTTCCTACGTTCTGGTAGTACCGGTACTTTGAAGATTTCTGAAGTAAAAGAGAATGTGTTGCAAATTCCTCAGATTGCAACTTCTGAACTACAAGACAAGACCTTTGTCTATGTATTGGATAAAAATAATAAGGCACAACGCCGAAATATCAAAATTGAAGGTAAGAGTAAAGCCAACTACATTGTTTCTGAAGGCTTACAAGTAGGTGATCGAGTTCTCCTAAGTGGCTTCGATAAGCTTACTGACGGTTCGATTATTCAACCGATAGCTCAACAGAACTAATATCTTAAACATTAAACGATAAGGAATTCCATTTCCTCCAAAATCTTGGGGGCTGGAATTCCCATATCAACCCTAACTCCATATTATGTTAAAAACGTTTGTAAGTCGTCCAGTCTTGGCAACGGTGGTATCTATCATCTTAGTCATCTTAGGATTGGTAGGCTTGAAATTACTACCTGTAACCCGATTTCCAGAGATTGCACCACCAAGTGTGGTAGTTTCCTTAAGTTATCCTGGAGCAACAGCCGAGACAGTAGCTAAATCCGTATTACTCCCAATAGAAGAGGCTATTAACGGGGTTGAGAACATGACTTACATTAAGTCAACGGCTTCTAACTCAGGGTCAGGTTCCGTTACGGTATATTTTAAAACCGGTACCAATCCCGATGTGGCATCTGTCAATGTACAGACCCGTATATCCAAAGCCATCAGTTCCATTCCTGCAGAAGTAAATGAGGCAGGTATTACCACCATGCCTAGGCAGAGTGGTGTCATTATGACGATTAACTTGTATTCCGACCATCAAGATTCTGTATATGATGAGACGTTCCTGCAAGCATTTGCACAGATTAATTTGATGCGTCCGTTACTGCGTGTAGATGGGGTAGCTCAGGTTTCTCGTTTAGGTGCGCGTGATTATGCTATGCGGGTATGGTTGAATCCAGAAAAATTGGCGCTGTATAATTTGGTGCCTAAGGATGTAACGGAAGCCATCAAAGACCAAAACTTTGAGATTGCACCTGGTAAATTTGGTGAGACTTCTGAAGAAGCATTTGAAACAGTAATTAAGCATAAAGGTCGTTTGACCCAACCTGAGGAGTTCCAAAATGTAGTTATCAAAACAAATGACGATGGTTCGGTACTTTATCTGAAAGATGTGGCTCGTGTAGAATTTGGTGCTACGAACTTAAACTCAGATAATAAAGTAGATGGTAATCCAGGTTTGACCTTAAACTTGACACAAACCAGTGGATCAAATGCCCACGATATTGATGTTGCGGTTCGTAAGGTGCTGAAAGAACAGTCTAAAATGTTCCCTGAAGGTATCAAGTATGATGTAACATATTCCGTTAGAGAGCAAATTGATGAATCAATCGATCAAGTAAAACATACTTTATTTGAGGCTTTCATTTTAGTATTTATCATTGTATTTATCTTCTTACAGGATTTTAGATCGACTTTAATCCCAGCGATTGCTATTCCAGTATCGTTGATTGGTACATTCTTTTTCCTACAGTTATTTGGGTTCTCCCTGAATGTATTGACCATGTTTGCTTTAGTACTGGCAATCGGTATTGTGGTGGATGATGCGATTGTTGTCGTCGAGGCCATACACAGTAAGATGCATCATACCGGACAAAAGGCAAGGGCTGCAACTTTGTCTACCATGTCCGAGATCACTGGAGCAATTCTTTCGATTACCATGGTTATGGCAGCTGTATTCTTGCCGGTAGGTTTTATGGAAGGGCCTGCAGGTATATTCTATAGGCAGTTTGCTTATACATTAGCTACAGCAATTTTGATTTCAGCTTTAAATGCATTGACTTTAAGTCCGGCATTATGTGCCCTGTTGTTGAAAGCTCCGGATGATGAAAAGCATATTGGTGAGAAAAAGAATAAATTCAATACGTATAAGGACCGATTCTTTACCGCATTCAATACTTCTTTCGATCGTATGACGAATAAATACATTGAGGGAGTATCGATGTTGATCAAGAATAAGAAGGTAATGTGGGCAGGCTTGGCTGTAATTACAGCATTAGGTGTGTTTATGATGATGCGTACGCCGAAGTCTTTTATTCCAACAGAGGATGATGGTTTTATTACGTATAACCTTGCTATGCCTCCTGGAGCATCTCTTGCGCGTACTACCGAGGTATTACGTTCTGCAGATAGCATCTTGAAGAAACACGAGGATATTAAAGGAATGACGACTGTATCAGGTTATAATGCCTTAGATGCGAGTTCAAGTCCGGCATTTGCTGCTGGTTATATCAACCTAAAGCCACATGCGAAACGTAAAAAAATCAAAGATATTAAGGCATTCATGGATACTATCCGTCAAGATTTATCACAAATTCACGAAGCTAAATTTACGGTCTTCCCAAGACCAACAGTACAAGGATTTGGTGATTTTGCCGGGATTGAAATGGTATTACAGGATCGATTAGGTGGAGATATTCGTGATTTCAATGTAGTGGCCGATAGTTTTATCAATCAACTGAATGAAATGCCAGAGATTGGAAATGCATATACCAGTTTTAAATCGAACTTCCCACAATATGAAGTCAATATCGATGTGGTGAAAGCAAAGGCTTTAGGTGTAAGCATCAACAGTCTGATGTCTACCATTCGTTTGTATTTTGCGCGTGTTCAAGCATCCGATTTTAGTCGATTTGGAAGACAGTACCGTGTATATGTACAATCGGACTTTGACTTCCGTAAAGATCCTGAATCTTTTAACTCCATCTTCGTTCGTAATGCGAAAGGGGAGATGGTGCCAATCAATACCTTATTGACTTTAGAGAAGATTGTAGGTCCTGAAACCATCACCCGATATAATTTATACAATGCGATTACGGTAAATGCAGAGCCTGCGGATGGATACAGTACAGGTGATGCGATGGCTGCAATTGAAAAACTAGCGGAAGAGAAATTACCAGGAAACTTTGGTTATGAATGGACAGGGATGAGTTTTGAGGAGAGCCAATCAGGTTCACAAACCGTACTGATTTTTGCCTTAAGTATTCTCTTTGTGTACTTCCTTTTAGCTGCACAATATGAGAGTTACATCTTGCCTTGGGCAGTGTTATTATCTATTCCAGTAGGTCTACTTGGAGTCTATGGAACAATTGGTTTGGTAGGCTTGCAGAATAACATTTATGTGCAGGTGGGATTAATCATGTTGATTGGCCTTTTAGCAAAGAATGCCATTTTGATTGTAGAGTTTGCTGTTCAAGAGCGAGCAAAAGGCTTGAGTATAGTTGATTCTGCCATTAATGGTGCAAAACTGAGACTACGTCCAATTATCATGACCAGTTTGGCCTTTGTGGCAGGTTTGATCCCTTTAATGTGGACAGTAGGTCCATCAGCTATTGGTAATCATTCCATCAGTTTCTCTGCTGCTGGAGGGATGTTATTCGGGGTAGTATTTGGAGTGCTTGTAATTCCAGTCTTATTCGTGGTCTTTAAGACCCTGGATGAAAAGGTGAGAAATAAATTGAAAACGGAGGAAGAATAAGTAGATACATGAAGAAGTTTAGAAATAGATATATCCTAATAGGCTTTGTATTCGCTCTGATCTGGAGTGTACAAAGCTGTAAGGTTGGGCAAAAATATACCCAGCCAGACCATAACCTCCCTGATCAGTTTCGGGGAGACACTTTATCCCATTTTGCAGATACCACCAGTATCAGCAGAATTTCTTGGAAGGAATTTTTTCAAGATGAAACCTTAAAGCAATTGATAGATTCTGCCTTGGCTAACAATTACGATATGAAAACGGCCTTGATGAATATAGAGATTGCGAGTAAACAATTGAGGCAAAATAAATACAATTATTTTCCAGAAGTAGATGCGACAATTGGTAGTGCCAATAAACAATGGCGTTCAAAGGAATTTGGTTCTGGTGCTTCTTCCAAATGGTATGATCGTCACGGTACGAAAGCTCCAGAAAATATGTTTACTTATCAATCGCAATTTGGATCAGAGATAGCATTTAGCTGGGAGATCGATATATGGGGGAAATTAAGTAATGCTAAAGATCAATTAACTTCTGAGTTTTTAAATACACAGGAAACAAGAAATGCCATTCAAACGAATTTGATTGCTAGTGTTGCAAAAGGCTATTTTAACTTACTAATGCTGGATGCGAAAATTGAAGTTGCCAAGCGAAATGTGACTTTAAATGATAGCACCAAAGGAATGTTGCAGTTGCAATATGAGGCAGGTGAGATTACTGCATTGGGTATTCAGCAGACTGAATCACAGCGTTTGCTAGCTGCCTCACTCGTTCCAGAAATAGAAAAGGAAATTGTCATTCAGGAGAATGCGTTGCGCGTATTGACGGGTCAAATGCCTAATGCAATTAAGCGTGGTTCTAATTTTGAACACCTTTTCCCTGAAAACCAGGAAATTTCTTTAGGTAGTCCTATTGAATTATTGCGTAATAGACCAGATGTTCGAGGAGCTGAATTAACTTTAATTGCTGCGAATGCGGATGCTAATATTCAACAAGCGATGCGTTATCCAGCTTTATCTTTAGGAGGTGAGCTTGGAGTCAATGCGATGTTGCCTAAAAATTGGTTTTCTATTCCCGGCGCACTATTAGGTGGTATAGGAGGAAGTATTACTGCTCCTATATTTAAACGTAAATCCTTAAAGACAAAATGGGAGGTGGCAAAGTTAGAACGTGATAAGGCTGAAATAGCTTGGCAACAGTCTATTGTTTCAGCAGTTAGTGAAGTTTCCGATGCGGTTATTACCCTTGAAAAGCAAAAAGAACAATTGGAATATGCACGCTTGCGTGTTGAGAATTCCGATAAGGCAGTAAAGAATGCGAATCTACTTTTTAAAGGTGGATATGCTACTTATTTAGAGGTTATTACTGCTCAAAGCAATGCCTTGGATTCAGACTTAGCATTGGTAGAATTAAGACAACAACAACTGGAAGCCTATGTTGATCTGTATAGATCATTAGGTGGAGGCTGGAGATAAGATTTTCTTCATAGTATCCTCGTGATACACTTCCCTCATCCAATATTAGCAAAGCGCTGTTTTGGATAAAATTAATGGATGGCTAGGTG
This sequence comes from Sphingobacterium kyonggiense, assembly GCF_039536825.1. Lineage (NCBI taxonomy): Bacteria > Pseudomonadati > Bacteroidota > Sphingobacteriia > Sphingobacteriales > Sphingobacteriaceae > Sphingobacterium > Sphingobacterium kyonggiense. The sequence continues at coordinate 52,147 of NZ_BAAAZI010000007.1, read as the reverse complement.
AAAATTACCTAGTCCATCCATTTGCTTTTTATCTGCATCTATAGTAGGTCTTGCGGGTATTAACGCCAATTTGGCCGAGCAGTAAAAGGGGAGAAGGACCAAGGTATGGACCCAAGAACAAACAGCAATATCCAAATATGGCGCTTAAATAAAAAGCTGAATCCCTTTGGAGATCCTATATGTTTTCTTACCAAAAAGGAACATACGTTCATCCAAATGATTGCTATGCTCATCATTGTCATGTGTTCCAATCCAAAAAACCGTACTTCCCTTATTTTTATGCTTTTGGGAATCGCTTGGTAAAAGTGTTTTACCAAAGGACTTTGGAAGTAAAGTAACCAGCCAACAAAGAATTGTATGTTGAATGCCATACAAAACAGAAGCAGGTATTGCAGGTCTTTATTCTCAAATGTTTTCCCTTTTAGGTAATGATTTATAATCCAACAAAATTGCCCAATTAAAGCAATAACAACCACCCAACGAAAATAGCTATGAAAGAGTAACAAGTTTGAATAAAACATGAAATGGAATGCCGTCTATTTAAAAATTGCACTAAAATTAAACAACAATACTTAAATTGGTCTTTGAGAAATGCATAATCTACATTAAAATGAAAAAACTAATTTTAGGCTTGACGATTTTGTTTGCAGTATCACTTTTGACTAATACCCTGTCTGCACAAACAAAATCAGAATCAACAAAAACAGAACAAGCAAAACCATATCATCCAGAAGCTGATGCACAAAGGGATATTGATCAGTTAGTTGCAAAAGCTAAAAAGGAAAAGAAAAACATCGTTATCCAAGCAGGAGGTAATTGGTGTGTATGGTGCTTACGCTTCAACGATTTTATTCATAGCAACCAGAATGTTTCAAAGGTAATCGACAAAAACTACCTTTACTACCATTTGAACTATTCTCCGGAGAATGAAAATGTTGCGGTTTTCAATAAGTATGCACCGAATAAGGGTAAAGAATTTGGCTATCCATTTTTTATTGTTTTAAACAATAAGGGCGAAGTGTTAACTGTTCGTGAAAGCGGTAATTTAGAACTTGGAAAAGGATATGACGAAGCTAAGGTTTTAGAATTTTTCAATGCTTGGTTACCCAAAAAGTAATAATAAATAGTAGCGTGGCTATTTTTTTTGCTTTTGTAATACTTCTTGTAAAACGATCGCATGGTTAATAGTTCTACTTCGAGCAGCATACAATAGCGTTACAGGATATTTTTGATTGATATCAAGAATATGTTGTAGCGCTTCTTTTTTACCAGCAAGCTCTTTCTTGTATTCTTTCGTGAACTGAGCAAATCGATCATCTTGATGATTGAATTCTTTGCGTATCTCTGTGGATGGTGCCACATCTTTATCCCATTCATCCAGATAAGCATCTTCCTTTTTCACTCCTCTAGGCCATAAACGATCAACAAGGATTCGATAGCCATCTGTTTCGGCTAATTCATCATAAATACGTTTTATTTGAATTGGATTTTTCATCTTCCATTTTAGCTATATAACCTCTTTGCCTTGAAAAAGTTTCTTTCCTTAAGCTAGAGGCTGTCCATTTTGGTCCTGGTAATAAGCAATCTTATATTGAAACATGGTCGCCATACGCTCGCCTTGCCATTTAGCTCGATTAGCAGTTTCACCAACAAATAACTCATCGACAGTCATACTAAATAATCCGACCCACTGATCAAAATGTGTTTTGTTTACTGGCATTTTAGCATGCGGAGGGAAGGGACTTCCAAAGTAGGTGTGCTCTTCCAGCAAAACAGTTTGCCAGAACCTATACATCTTCTCCAAGTGCTCTGGCCACTTGTTTTGTATAATGCCATCGAATATTGGACCTAATAATTCGTTTTTTCTGATTCGATCATAAAAGGTATTAACCAACAACTGTATATCTTCTATGGTTTTGATATCTGTTAATTCTTTCATTGTTATGGTGCTATAAAGCTTATTAAGATAATTTTGTCTTAAATATATTCAAATAAAAAGCTACCGAATAAGGATGCTTTCACCAGCGACTAATCCCGTAGCTAAATCATGAATTGTTGTAGATTCCATCATATGTTTTAGGTCATTACGTATTTGGACGAAATTATGGTGCATCGGGCAGGGCTTTTCAGCATTACAGGTTTCTAAGCCTAATGCACAGCCTTCAAATAATTGATTACCATCAATAGCAGAAACAATATCTGCAATACGTACGGTTTTCAATTGATGTGAATCCAATTCAAAACCACCATAAGGACCTTTTATTGATTGTAGGAGTTGATGCCTAGAGAGTGTGCTCAATACCTTTGCGGTAAAAGCCTCGGGGGTGCCTGTATGATCTGCCACATCACCGATCTTTACACGCTGCCCGTCCAATGACTTGCTCGCAATGTAAATCATCGCTTTTAATCCATACTCACATGCTTTCGAAAACATAATCACTCCTTTGATGAAGTCAAATGTACAAAAACATAATCTTATTTAAGAGTAAGTTGTCGGCAATGTGGCAATAAAATGAAATTTCTAATTATGCTTTCGCATCATTCATGAGTTCATCATATTTTGGGAAGCGTGGTGAAACCAAGCTTTTCCATTCAGGATTCTTTAAAATAAAGGCATATACGTAGGGACAATAAGGGGACACGGTTTTACCAGCTTCTTTAATGAATTTCAAGGTTTTTTCTACTAGTGCAGCTGCTGCACCAGTTCCTGATAAAGCAGCGGGAGCCTCTGTGTGAATTAATGCAATGGTGCTGGATGTTTCCTTATAATCGATAAAGGCAATATGGCCTTCATAAGTAAGTTCAAATCTTTGTTTGTCTTCGTTCTTCGTTAGAGGGATTTCGATAAATTGAGCTTTCATATTTTTATAACAATCTATATTTATGCTTGTTTTTAATTTATTACAATACCCAAAATTAGCTATTACCTCATGCCTATAAATTGACCTATATCAAGAAATGAAAAAAGCTGTATCAACTTGAATAGAGGATACAGCTTTTCGTATTTTTGGTTTGAGGAACTTTACTCGTTATGGTACAGTTCTTCAAATTCCTTTTTATATTTTTCAAGAATAACTTTTCTTTTCATCTTCAAGGTAGGAGTCAACTCACCCTCTTCAATGGTAAACTCATTGGATAATATAATGGGTTTCTTAATTTGCTCCCAATTTCCAAAATGCTGATTAGCCACCTGGACTTCTTTATGGATCTTACGAACTACTTTTTGTTGTTTTAAGAATTCAATCTTTGGCAGATCTTTTAATTCGGGTGCTTCCGATTTACTCCAATCTTGTAGGTGCGCATAATTAGGCACTATATAAGCTGAGGCAAACTTTTGACCATCACCAATGACCATAGCCTGTTCAATAAAATTGGATTCTAATAATTTCTTTTCGATAGGTTGAGGGATAACATATTTTCCTCCCGAAATCTTAAACATTTCCTTTTTCCGGTCGATGATCTTTAAGAAGATTTCATCTTCCCAAACACCAATATCACCGGTATGCAACCAACCATCAATAATGGTTTTGTTTGTTTCTTCAGGGTTCTTATAGTATCCTTGCATCACATTTGGCCCTTTGACTAAAATTTCTCCATCTTCGGCAAGTTTAATTTCCACATATTTCACTGCTGGACCAACGGTTCCAATACGAATACCCTTAATGTAATGATTGACAGAAATCAAAGGAGAGGCTTCTGTCATTCCATATCCTTCATAAAGTGGAATACCTGCAGCCAAGAATACTCTGGCTAATTTCGCCTGAAGGGAGGCACTCCCAGAAGCTACTGTTTTTAATTGACCACCTAAGGCTTCATACCATTTGTCTAGCACGAGTTTCTTAGCAAGCTTTAATTTGATGTTATACATAAAGGACCTATTCTCTGGATTTGGGTCATAGTGTTCAGCAATGGATACTGCCCAATCAAATACCTGTCTTTTGAAACCTGTAAGATCTAGGCCAGCCTTCATGATCTTCTCATATACCTTTTCCAAGATACGAGGTACAGCGGTCATAATATGTGGTTTCACCTCATTAATATTCTGCCCGATCTTATCTAAGGATTCTGCAAAATGTATGGTAATACCGATGTACATATAGGTGTAAATCACCATACGCTCATAAGCATGGCAAGGAGGGAGAAAGGTTAATGAACGATCATAAGCCTGACAAGGTGTGATCTCACGTGCCGCCTCTACATTGGAAATAATGTTGTGATGAGTCAACATCACTCCCTTTGGCTTCCCAGTGGTACCGGAAGTATAAATCAATGTTGCTAAATCTGTTGGTTTAACGGCTTGTCTTAACTCTTCAATTCGTGTTAATGGCACATTTTGTCCAACATCAAAAACCTCTTTCCAATTACGTACTTGGGCATGCTCTTCAATACAGAAGATATATTTCAAACTATAAATGGATTCGCGAATGGCTTCTAAACGTTGAAATAGATTCTTATTACTAACAATACACAGTTTAATCTCTGCATCATTAAAAATAAATTGATAGTCTGTATCTGTAATGTTGGGGTAGATGGCCACTACAACAGCACCAATCTGCTGGATAGCAAAGTCAATAATATGCCATTCTAAACTAGAATCAGCGATTAAACCAACTTTCTCATTAGGTTTAACTCCTAATTCCACCAAACCTCTAGATAGGCTGTTGACTTGTTCTAAAAAAGTTTCAGTAGATACATTTTCCCATTCGCCTGCAACTTTGTGCGACATAATGGAAAGGTTTGGATATAAATTTGACTGTCGAAAAGCCAAATCAAATAAACGCAGATTTTCCTCCATAATATTCATAACATACGTCTTCCTTTAAATAGAGGAAGTTTTCTTAATTAGCTAAACAATTGCTTGATGTAAGAAGTTTTGCAAAAGTAGGAAATTGTTAGATATTGTATTCATTTCTTTGTCTTTTATCTTATTTTACCCAATTTTATATGTCCATTAGAAAATAATTGGCAGGATATACCAATTATCACCTTCAAATAGGCTAATAATATTTTTTTGTCCTTATTGTGATTAGAGATTAGTGAATGGATTGACCTCTGTGAAGAATGAATTTAGTTGGTTATTAGCTAAAAATATAACTAATTGCAATATTTTGATTTTATAATTATTATTTGCTTGGAGAGGTTAAAATTTTTAAGTTTGTTTAAACTACACAGGAATGAATACCTATAATAATCCAGTTTTAGAGCGACTTCCACGACACCTTAATCGATATGTCGTTGAACAGAACTATGCACGATACTCTGCCATTGATCAAGCAATATGGCGATATGTTATGCGTCAGAATTACGCCTATTTGAAAGATGTAGCCTACTATCCATATATCCCTGGATTAAAGATTGCTGGTCTTTCCATTGAGCGTATTCCGGATCTTCAACTGATGAACGATAGTTTGAAAAAGATTGGTTGGGGAGCTGTAACCGTTGATGGTTTTATTCCTCCTGCTGCATTTATGGAATTCCAAGCCAATTGTGTATTGGTGATAGCTGCAGATATCCGCCAAATAGATCATATTACCTATACACCTGCTCCCGATATTATTCATGAATCTTCTGGCCATGCGCCAATTATTGGAGAGCCGGAATATGCCGATTACCTGCAATATTTCGGTGAAATAGGTTCTAAGGCTATGAGCTCAGCAAAAGATTTTGAAGTTTATGAAGCCATCCGCAACTTATCGATCTTAAAAGAAAGCGAAGAGGCTACAGAAGACGAAATCAAAGCTGCTAGTCAACATCTTGACGATGTTGTTGCCTCAGTCGGTGAACCTTCTGAAATGTCTCTTTTAAGTCGATTACATTGGTGGACAGTCGAGTATGGACTTATTGGAACTGTCGATAATTATAAGATATTTGGAGCAGGGCTATTGTCCTCTATTGGGGAAAGTGCTACCTGTTTAAAAGATGATGTGAAGAAACTTCCATACAGCATGGATGCTATAAATTATGCGTATGATATTACCAAACCACAACCTCAGCTCTTTGTTGCAAAGGACTTCCATGAAGCTTATCGGGTGTTGGATGAATTTGCAAGTGGTATGGCGTTCAAAAAAGGAGGGAAGCTTGGGGTAGACAGAGCCATTGAAAGCGCGAATGTTTGTACTGCCTTGTACAGTTCGGGTTTAGAAGTTTCAGGAACTTTTGTTCCTTTTGTTTCCGAAGAAGAATTAATCGGTGTTAAAACACAAGGGCCTACAGCTTTAGCTTATCAAGGAAAACAATTGGAAGGACATGGAAAAAGCTATCATAAGGATGGATTTAGTTCACCTGTGGGTCGGTTATTAGGACAAAAGAATGCCTTGGAAGATTGTAATTCGAAAGAATTAGAACAATTGGGGATTAGCCTCAATCAGCCTGCTAGCTTGTATTTTAAATCTGGAATATTAGTCCGCGGATTAGTAAAAGACCTTCTATTTAAAGATAACAAACTACTCATCATCACTTTTGAAGATTGTACGGTAATACATGAACCAAGTAATCAAGTGCTATTCCAGCCAGAGTGGGGGAATTACGATATGGCAATAGGTGATGAGATCGTATCAGTTTATGCTGGGGCTGCTGATAAATTTGCTTTTGAACCAGAGGTCAAAATTACAGACTTAAAAACAGAAAAAGCCACCATTAGCGCAGAGACTTCCGTTCTGCAAGAGATATATTCCAGTCTTCGCAGCATTCGTGAAGATAAACCAGCTAAGGAAACCCTTTACGATCTGTATGAAAAATTGAAAAATTGTTATGCAGACGATTGGTTAGCCATGATAGAAATATATGAATTGAGTATTCATTATGACTTTACCGAGTTAAGCAGTTTTGTGGAAGATGTACTGTATAAGAAAATAGAGACGCATCCTGAACTAGAGAAACTGATAAACGATGGGATGCATTTAGCAAAAACACAACCCATCAATTTAGAATTAAGCTAATAATAATATCTGCCAAGCACGGTCTAATTCACCTTCATCTAATGACGTTGCAGCATAGCGTTGTAATTCATTGCGAAGTTGAGTTTGATCGTCTTTCCACATTTCCAGCAAACCATTGATGTGTTGGTCATCTGCTAACTCCTCTGTTTTCTCTGGAATAGCTTCTACATTGGCTAATAGACCCAAATGATTTCCTGTTAGAATGCTTGATAAACGTATATGTTCTGGCAATTGATCTACTCCTATTCCTAATTTGCGAAGAGGCTTAGGGACTTCAAATAAGTTGTCTGCAGTAACACGACAATACCAATTACCACCTAATCGAGCCACAAGGTCCAATGCCGCTTGATCCATCTCATTTTCTTCGTTAAGCAAATTCGATTGAATATGCATGCACAAAACTTCGGCAATTACTAAGTTTCCAGAACCACCCCCAGGACCAAGATCAATAACTTCCTTCACCTTACATTCCAATTGAACAGGCGATTCAGCAACACGTGCAGGTTTGATTTGAGTTGATGCCAATGGCGTAAAACCGCTCTTCGCAAATTCATCAACACCTTCAGCATATTCTGTACTGGCCAAAGATTGTTGCTGCACCATATCGTAGTTGACAATGTTGATGACCACCTCACCAGTTGCTTTAATGTTGTGCAATGTGTGCTTATCTGACCCATCACGCATGCGCGTCAGGGGAGAAAAGACACAGATAGCAGGCGATTGAGACATAAAATTAAAGTAACTAAATGGACTTAAGTTTGGCTTGCCATCTTGGTCAATTGTACTGGCTAAACAGATTGGCCTTGGTGCTACAGCATATTTAATGAGATTATCAAAGACAGCAGTATGATTTTGCTGATCAAAAGTCTTCATTTCGTTAAACGTCATCTTTGTTTGTTTTATATAGATTTAAGATTCAATTGGATTTCTATTCCTCGATAAAAGTATTGGAAAGTTTACCTAATCCAGTAACTTCCATTTCTACTATATCACCTTTTTGCAACCACTGTTCTTGGTAGTTTGGATCTTTACGTTTTCCTGTTCCGTTAAGTTCCAGGAAACAACCTGTACCCACTGTTCCTGAACCAATGATATCGCCAGGGTATAATGTTACTCCATAGGATACACGCTCAATGATCTCAGCAAAAGTCCAATGCATGTCTGCCATTGAACCAGAAGATACTTGGATACCATTGACAGTGCAGCTCATTTTTAGGTCGTATACCGCACCAATATGCCCTTCCTTGGGCGATGTCTTGTAAGATGCTAATTCGTCCATAGTCACTAAATAAGGGCCAAAGGCACTCGCGAAGTCCTTACCTTTTGCAGGACCTAGATTCAGTTTCATTTCTTCTATTTGTAAAGTTCTGGCACTGATGTCATTTAATATCATCAATCCAGCAATATAGCTATCAGCCTCTGCGGCTTTGATATTTCGACCCTTTTTATGGATAATGATGGCGACTTCTAATTCAAAATCTAAGTGTTCAAAATGCCTAGGCATACATTTCACTTTACCGCCTCCCTGAATAGCTTGATGGTTTGAGAAATAGAATACCGGAAACTGATCAAATTCAGGAATCATTTCTAAACCACGATTAGCTCTTGAGGTTTCAACATGTTGCCTGAAAGCATAAGCGTCCCTAAAAGAAGGTGGATTAGGTAATGGAGCGAGGATTTGAAGTTGATCAATAGGAATCCCTAAATGCTGGAGATTGCTGTCTGATATTATCTTTTGGTTAAGACTTTGGAGTTGGGCTAGACCGGCATCTCCTTGTTGTAATATGCTTAATAAGTCTGTGGGTAATTCTTTGGATATCAGGTGGCAAGGATAGACTAATCCATCTAAGAAAAGGCCAATCCTTTCGATATCGTGCTCTAAATAGGTTACAATTCTCATAAAAGTTTTTGCAGCGACAAATAAATTTACGCTTCTACTACTTGTGTAAGTCTATAATTCGGAAAATATATTTCATCTGATCAGATATATTTTCAACATCGCTGTAAATATAAGATTATAAAACTTATATTTGATTTAGTTGATACCCAATTATGAACAACTTAGGAAATAAACATAGAAACCTATCCATGGGTTTGATGCCTTTTGTAAAGGCATTATTGGCCGAAGTTGTCTTCGCACAATACTAATTCCTCCTTTAGTTTCTTGTATTCATAGATTAATCCTGTTGGTTAGTCTGCTATCCATTTACTATAAATTTTCGAATTATGCCAATCTATCATCATTTGGGAGAAATCCCTGAAAAAAGACACACTGTATTCCGGAAACCGGATGGTGAGCTTTATGCAGAGGAGCTGGTCTCTACACACGGCTTCTCCAGCGTGTATTCTTTGGTATACCATTGCTACCCGCCTACATTAGTAAAAGCTATCCGCGATCCTTATGATGTTTCCCCAAAAATTGCTCGTGAGAAACATCTCAAACATACCAGCTTGAAAGGTTTTCAAGTAAAACCTAAAGCCGATTACCTGGAAAGTCGCGTACCGGTACTGGTAAACCAAGACCTGCACATCTCCTTAGCGGCTCCTATGGAGTCTATGAAGGATTACTTTTATAAAAACAGCCAAGCTGATGAAGTCATTTTTATTCATGAAGGATCGGGGAAACTGTTAACAGGTTATGGTGAAATCCCATTTAAATATGGTGATTATTTAGTAATCCCTCGCGGGGTTATTTATCAATTGGAATTTGATAGTTCCGATAACCGATTGTTTATCGTTGAGTCTTTCGAGCCTATTAAAACACCAAAACGCTATCGTAATGAATTTGGTCAATTAATGGAACATGCACCTTTCTGTGAGCGAGATATCAAAAGACCTTCTAATTTAAAGACTTATGATGAGAAAGGTGAGTATGAAATTAAGATCAAAAAACAAGGATTAATCTATCCTTACTTATATGCCACCCACCCATTTGATTTTGTTGGTTGGTATGGATATCATTATCCTTGGGCTTTTTCCATTCATGATTTTATGCCTATCACAGGTAAATTACATCAACCACCTCCAGTGCATCAAACATTTGAAACCAATTCATTTGTGCTATGTAGTTTCTGCCCTCGATTATACGATTACCATCCAGATTCAATCCCTGCGCCTTATAACCACAGTAATGTGGATTCCGATGAGGTATTGTACTATGTAGATGGCGATTTTATGAGTCGTAAGTCGGTAGAAAGGGGTCAAATAACCCTGCACCCTGGTGGTATTCCACATGGGCCACATCCAGGTACTGTAGAAAAAAGTATTGGTCAGACAAAGACAGAAGAATTAGCAGTTATGATTGATCCTTTTAGACCTTTGATGCTTACAGAGCAAGCTTTAGAACTGGAAGACCCAGATTATTATATTTCATGGATTAACGCGTAACCCAATTTAAATTAAATATGACACAGACATTTGCAGAAAAGATTGCTAAAGCGCAAGATTTTCTTCCGATCAATGGCACAGACTACATTGAGTTTTATGTAGGAAATGCTAAACAAGCAGCACATTATTATAAAACAGCATTTGGGTTTCAATCTGAAGCCTATGCAGGTCCGGAGACTGGTGTCCGCGATCGTGCTAGTTATGTGCTGAAACAAGATAAAATTAGAATCGTTCTTACAAGTGCTTTAAAATCTGACCACCCGATTGCAGAACATGTGAAAAAACATGGAGATGGGGTAAAGATCTTAGCATTATGGGTAGATGATGCCGAGAAATCCTATCAAGAGACCATCAAGCGTGGAGCGAAATCCTATCAGGAATTAAAAATCATGAACGATGATTTTGGTGAACTTCGTACAGCAGGTATTTACACCTACGGCGAAACAGTACACCTTTTTGTAGAACGTAAGAACTACAATGGAACCTTTATGCCAGGTTATTCAAAATGGGAAAGTGACTATAATCCTGAAGAAACAGGTTTATTGTATGTTGACCATTGTGTGGGTAATGTTGGCTGGGACCGTATGAATGAAACTGTGGAATGGTATCAAAACGTAATGGGATTTGTAAATATCCTCTCCTTTGATGATAAGCAAATCAATACCGAGTACTCGGCTTTAATGAGTAAGGTGATGAGTAATGGTAATGGTTATGTGAAATTCCCTATTAATGAACCTGCAGAAGGCAAGAAGAAATCACAAATTGAAGAATACTTAGAATTCTATGAAGGAGAGGGAGTGCAACACGCTGCTTTATGTACCAAGGATATCGTTAAAACCGTACGTGCATTAAAAGCTCGTGGTGTAGAATTCTTAGGTGCTCCACCAGAGGCATATTACGATATGTTGCCGGAAAGGGTAGGAGAAATCGATGAAGAGATCAAAACCATTCAAGAGCTTGGTATTTTGGTGGATCGTGATGAGGAAGGTTATTTATTGCAAATTTTCACCAAGCCTGTTCAAGATCGTCCTACGCTTTTCTTTGAGATTATTCAGCGTAAAGGAGCGCAAAGTTTTGGTGCTGGTAATTTTAAAGCACTCTTTGAAGCCATTGAAAGAGAACAAGAACGTAGAGGTAATTTATAAGTATCAAGAAGCATGAACCAAAGTAATATGAAGGCCTTATTGAAGACCTTTGAGGATAAACAACCTGAGATTGTATTTGAATGGAAAGATACCGAAACCGACGCTGAAGGTTGGGTAGTCATCAATTCTTTAAGAGGAGGTGCCGCAGGTGGTGGTACGCGTATGCGTAAAGGATTAGATCGTAATGAAGTCATGTCATTGGCGAAGACCATGGAGGTAAAATTTACGGTTTCAGGTCCTGCCATAGGTGGTGCTAAATCTGGAATTAATTTTGACCCTTCCGACCCTCGAAAACAAGGGGTTCTAGAAAGGTGGTTTAAAGTGGTTACTCCATTGTTGAAGAACTATTATGGTACAGGTGGGGATTTAAATATCGATGAAATCCACGATGTGATTCCAATCACCGAACAATACGGTTTATGGCATCCGCAAGAAGGGGTGTTAAATGGTCACTTCGATGTTCGTGAGCATGGTCGTATTCATCAGATCGGTCAATTGCGTTACGGTGTATCCAAGGTATTGGAAGATCCCCATTTCAGCCCAGATCTGAAAAGAAAATATAAGATTGCCGATATGATTACGGGTTATGGAGTTTCTGAATCTGTAAAACATTACTATCAATTATTTGATGGCAATATCGAAGGTAAGCGAGCTATTATCCAAGGATGGGGTAATGTAGCTGCATCAGCGGCTTTCTATCTCAGTAAGCTTGGGGTTAAAGTTGTTGGAATAATTGACCGTGTGGGCGGTTTGTTGAATCCAGAAGGATTTACGGAGGAAGAGATCACCAAGTTGTTCTTAGAGCGCGAAGGAAATGCCTTAAAAGCAGATCAACTCCTTTCTTTTGAGGATATCAATCAACAAGTATGGTCATGTGGAGCAGAAATTTTCATTCCTGCTGCAGCTTCTAGGTTAGTATCCAAAGAACAAATTAGTGAGATGGTTGAGCATGGGTTAGAGGTGATTGCTTCTGGAGCCAATGTACCTTTTGCTGATCGTGAAATCTTCTATGGACCAGTGATGGAATATGCCGATAATCATGTGGCGGTCATTCCAGATTTTATTGCTAACTGTGGAATGGCAAGGGTTTTTGCTTTTCTAATGCAACCTAATGTTGAAATTAGTGACGAGTCCATCTTTACGGATGTATCCGATGTGATCGGGCAAGCAATTAATCAAATAAAAGTTCATGCCGGGGATACGAAGACGAATTTGTCTTCTCGAGCTTATGAGATTGCCCTTAGGGAATTGATTTAAATACAAGGTCTTAAAACCTGTGAAAAAAACAAGGAGGTAATTGCTTACCTCCTTGTTCTTATATACTCTTCAATTACCGGCAGATCGGCATTTGCCCAATCGTACCGGAAAAGTTCAGTTTGATCAACCCAGATAACCTGATCATGTTCCATTGCTTTTAATTTACCACTAACTTCTTTACATACATAAGGATAAAGTGTAAGTGAAAAATCTGGATAATGGTATTCCACCTTAGTAAGTGGCTCTAGGATTTCAATGTCAAGATTTATTTCTTCTTTAACCTCACGCAATAGACATTCTTCCAACGATTCGCCTTCCTCTTGTTTACCTCCTGGGAATTCCCATTTCAGAGGTAGTTTCATGCTGGCAGAACGTTGGCAAATAAGGACCTGCTGATCCTTTTCAATTAAAGCACACGCTACATGTATCATATTGGTAAATATACTGAAAAGCAAAGAGCTTTTATAAGTACTTATTGAAAGTTTTTAATCTTACCGCAATTTGTAGATAAATCTCGAATTTTATTTTTCTTTGGAAGACTATAAATATAAAAAATAAGGCTTGCAGCAATGGCAAGCCTTATTTTATGTATTCCATTATGGAAGTTTAGTCAAGTCGATACTAGGAGCAGATTGACTATTATTAAATGTGAATTTTGTATTTGGAGCTACATAATCATTAAAGAAACCTCCATTCTTTAAAAAGAAACCTGTCTCATTGGCTCCACCCAATGCATCAATTCGTTGTTTTTGATTGTAGGTATTATCAACTGTAAATTTTGCTTCATTTACTTTCAACCAAGAACCAGCAGCAGTCCGAACCCATTGATTCATATAGTTAGCTGTACGACCGAAATGTCCATTGTTAGGGCTAAAATTCTCTAAGAAACCATGGAAGCCTTTCAGATAAGTATTGGTTGCCGGACGTTTAAAACTTGCTATTAAAACCCACTCGTTAGTTTCTGTTTTATAAAACCAAGCGGTATAATCCGTTTTATTGTTACCATCAGGTTCTCCTTTCAGCAGGAAACGATAGGTTGTTCCTGCTTTCCAAGTATATTTTAAATAACTTTGTCCACCAGAACCTTCATTTCCGAATTCTCCGGTATAAACATCAGGTCCTTTACGATTTAATTTGATTTTTTGATCTTCCGGAATGTTATTCGGATTATCCGTATTGAATGGACTCCATACAGAAAACAAAATTCGACGCTCTGAAGTAGAATTTACTTGAAAGCCGAAATAACCTTCTCCAAAACCATTTGCCATGAAGTAAGATCCTACAGGATCTTGACCTACAGGAACATTGATTTCAGAATAGTAATAGTTAACATTTTCTGATGTTGGAACCGTATAACTCAAATGACAGGAAGGGCCACGTCTTGCCCAATAATAAAAGTCTGTTTTGTTAGCATAGGTAAGTCCTCCTAATGTAGCATCACCAGAAATGATCATTTCGCTTAGCTCACCATAATATAAATTGCTTGCACGAACACCCTGAAGGTCAATTTTAACATAACCTGCAGTTACATTGAAATCACCTATCATATATTCTTTCTGTGTTGCCGAATTAATATTGAACGATTTCTTTTGATCACCAATACGGAGTTCAACGCTGTTGTTTTCTCCTTCTGCTGCTGCTTTAGCTAGCACGGAGATACGAATTTTCCCTGCTTTAGGAAATTTGACATATGTGCTAATGACAGTATTACTGCTCGTCCAGTTTTTTAGTCCAGCTGGATCTGCTATAGTCTCTGTAAAACCGGTACTTGGACTGGTAACAAAGGCATTCCCGGCCAAAGGAATGTTGAATTGTGAACCCTGATGTCCTGTTTGTTCCTGAACCGGTGGTTTTGGTTCAGGTTTTGGTGTCGGGGTTACCCCGGTACCTGTAGCTGTTTTTGAACAACTGGATATACCCAATATGAGTAAAATACAGAGGATTTGTGAGATTTGTGAAATGGATTTTCTTATCATAATTAAAAATTTATTCTCAATAATAGTTAAGACGGCGCTTATTTTAAAATTCGAATGCTACTCAATCGATTGTTTAATTTTTAGGAAAGACTATTTGAATCAGTGAGTAATGAGCAAGTAATCAATTTGTTAATCATATTGATGATCATCTGAAAAGAAGGGCTGGACAATCGTAACAGGACTATTGACAGATATGGTTGTTATGGGCATAGTATTAACTCATATCTTAATGATAATATTAATTTAACTAATTAAAAATATGCGTTCTTTAAATTTAACCCTGATTAAGAACTAACCTTATTTTTTACGCTTTTTCTATGGTGAAAAAACTCCTTCATCACATTCGGAAATTCTCTCCAAAATCCTATTGGAAAGAAATTCTAGCTGTTTTAATTATTTTACTAGCCTTTATATTTTTCAGAGAGCAACGTAAGGAACTTATGGAAATAGGTCCTATGTTGAACCGTGCGAATCCTTTCTGGTTATTAGCAGGGTTACTCGTGACTTTCCTGTATGTCTATTTTCAAGGAATGATGTATAGGGCAAGCTTCAAAGCATTGTCATTGGATATTAACCTCGGCATTGCAGTAGAACTATTTCTGAAGCGAAATTTCCTTTCGGTTTTTTTACCGGCAGGGGGAATCAGTTCTTTGGCTTATACCAGTACTCAATTGAGAAGAAGGAATCTAAACAAAATGCAAATCCACCAAGCAGGGGCACTATATGGGTTTATTGGTCTGCTAACGGTGTTTTTGGTCGCTATTCCAGTTTTACTCTATTCCTTCTTACGCAATCAAACCTTAGGTAGTGCTTGGGTATCCCTTCTGATATTAGGAGGTTTTTTAGGATTAATCTACTTTCTATATTATAGTTTCAGAAAACGATCATGGTTATATAAGCTTGCTGAGCGTTATTTTCCTGCTTTTGCCAATAACCTCGAGAATATCTGTTCTGCCAATGTGAAGAAAGGATCCTTATACTATACTATTTTCTATTCCTTAATGATTGAATTGTGTGGGATTATCCATGTGTACATAGCTATGTATGCTTTGGATATACATCATTCTTTTGAGGCTGCGGTAGTTTCTTATACTGTATCGGTGATTTTAATGATCGTCTCACCGTTTTTAAGGGGACTTGGTGCTGTTGAATTCTCTATGTTGTATGTTTTCCAACAATATGGTTATACCAACGTTGCTGGCCTTGGAATTACCTTGCTTTATAGGATTTTTGAGTTCTGGCTTCCCTTGTTTTTAGGATTATTAGCCTTTGCATGGCGAGGAAAACAACTGGTTACCCGACTTGGTCCTTCCTTATTGATCTTTTTTCTGGGAATGGTCAATCTTTGCTCGGTACTTACACCGCCATTTGCTGAACGGATGAAATGGGAGAAATTCTATATAAATTCCCAGACCATGTATTCCTCCAAGATGCTTATTATCGTCTTAGGGGTTGCATTAATACTGGTTTCGGCCTATCTGATAAAGGGCTTCAGGTCGGCTTACTGGGCCGCCATTACCTTCTGTTTTCTTTCCATAATCGGCCATTTATTGAAAGCATTTGATTATGAAGAGGCAGTTCTTGCTCTCATCATTCTAGTACTTTTACTAACAAGCCAAAAAGAATACCGTGTTAAGTCTAGTATCAAGTGGCTACGAATTGGTTTCGGAACATTTATAACCATGTTTATTGCCGTTTGTATCTTCTCTGCTGTCGGCTTTTATTTCATTGATTACCGACATTTTGGAATGGAGTTCAATTTGAAACAATCCCTGATGCAGGCCATAAATTGCTTTCTGTTTTTCGCCGATACTGACTTAGAGCCTAAAACAACCTTTGCGAAAGAATTCCTTCGTATTTGTCAAATATTAGGCTTCTTATGTTGGTTAATCTTCTTTTATGCGCTTTTAGTGCCTAAAAAATACAGTCTTTCCATTCAAGATCAGGATGAGCAAAGTTTGGCCAAATTACATGTCAAAAACCATGGACGTTCATCCTTGGATTATTTTAAATATGCGGTCGACAAGGAATTGTTTTTCTCTGAGGTGGCAGATGGATTTACTGCCTATCGAGTAGCCAATCATTATGCTGTTGTATTGGAAGAACCGGTATGTTCATTACGCGATAAAGAAGATCTAATATTGGAGTTTGAACGATTCTGTAAAAAAAGAGGTTGGGCAGCTATATATTATCGTGTAGAAGAAGATAGTTTGATGTATTTCCAAGCCAATAAGAAGAAGAAATTATTAATCGGACAAGAGGCTATTGTGGATTTAAGGGAGTTTACACTGGAAGGCAAGGAAAAGAAATCTTTGCGTAATGGTTTGAATAACTTGCAGAAAAATGGCTATGAAGCTTTCATAAGTCTGTCCCCTCAACCAGATGAAATCCTTTTGGAGCTTGAGGCTGTATCCAATGAATGGTTGCATGTATTTGAGAAAAAAGAAATGGGATTCTCTCAAGGTTGGTTCAATCGTGAAGATTTAAGAAAACATGACCTCATTATTCTTTGTGATGAAGAAGGATCAACGAAGGCATTTCTAAATATCATTCCTGATTTCGCTTATGAAGAATGTACGTATGATTTGATCCGAAAGACTGCTGATGCACCAGGCGCTGCTATGGATGGATTAATTATTAAACTAATAGCTTACGCGAAAGAGAAGGGCTATCGATACCTCAATATAGGGATGGTTGCATTAACCGGATTAGACACTGCTGATAATCCTGCTGAGAAAATCATGAAGTTTATTTCCCAAAAAATGCCAAATTTCAAAATCTTTAAATCCCAACGAGAATACAAAGAGAAGTTTACAAAACGTTGGGAAAATCGATACCTAGTCTTTGATCATGATATTGATCTCTTTCAATTGCCTACCGTCATTAGAAAGATTATGAAACCTTTTAATGGACGTTCTTAAAGTAATAGTTTATATTAATTTATAAATCGGTTTTAATGCTTTTTTTGATGTTTCTTTAGTTTTTAAAGCAATATTTTCTATTTTGTAGTAGACTAATCTTCTTCTTAAGGAAAGATATTTGGATAAAAGCATGCTTTTATTTCAGTAGTGGCATTATATTCGCTCTTAAACTTTCGTTACAGCCAATTAATTGCTGACTATTCTCTCTTTTTGGATATATCAATTTCAGAAAATGTGTTTTTTTATTGAAAAAAGGGAGGTTTGAATAAATTGAACTCAACCTATGAACTATTTGCTAAGACTTCTTACTATACTCTTTCTTACCAATCTTTCTGCTAGTGCGAATGTAATTACTTTGCAATCCACACAAGATAGTTTGGCTAAGTATTCCATTCCAGAACTCATAGGTAAAGCAGAGGTTACAAAGGATTCTGTTTACCTCAATTACTTGGAGAAAAAGGATCTTTCAACAGAAGAATTAGCTAATGTATTGTACATGCATGGAAACATCTTGATCAATGAGGGGATTATGGATCGTTCCAGACAATATTTCGAACGCTTGGACAGTGTAGCCAAGATTCTAAAGGATCCATTTTATCAGTTCGTTTCCAAATTAAGCATTGGAGAAGTCTATTATCGTCAAAAGAATTACCCGGCAAGTAAGGAGTCATTTGAATCTGCTCACCCTTTTGTTGCACAGTTCCCAGAAGGCATACAAAGGGCACTAGCAAAGGCCGAATATGTATATTTCTATTATTTGAATGGTCAATTTGAGCGTTATTCCAAAGAGTTGGAGGGCATAAAAAAAGAATTGATTGATTTAGGAGAACAAGGAAAAGTAGGTGATGAGGATTTGGATTACCTGGAAATGTCTAAAGCGACGGTTTCAGTATATTTGACGAAAGCCTATTTAATGAATGAGGACTTTAGCAAGGCAGAGGAAGAACTAAAATACAGCGATAAAATACTTAAAGAACGATTTCATAACAAAATAACGACAACTGCTGTACAGCAGAAATTAACAAAGGGTGAATTCTACTTCTTTAAGAAGGATTTCAAGATGGCTATTCCTTATTTTCAAGAGGTCAACAAGCTGGGGGATTCTGAAAACTTTGGGGATTTCCAATATGTTGCTCGTGTCATGGCATCCATTGCTTATTTTCAATTGGCTGATTATAAACAGTCTTTAAGCTTTTCCGAGGCAGCCATGAACCATCCTATTCCCATCGCTGATTATATTGATTATGAAGTTGAAGCAATGCGTTATGCTTATTTGGCAAGTAAGGAATTGGGACTTTCTGACAAGGCCATGCAATATTCGCAGAAGTTTTTAGAACAAGATGAAGCACTTAAGGATACCAAGAGATCGAACTTTATCAACAGTATTTTGAATAATATGGAGGTTAGCCAACTGGAAAATGACCTCATTGCAAAAACCAAATCCAATTATGTTCTGCGCTATAGTCTTATAGGACTAGCTATTCTCATCGTGATTTTAGTGTTGTTCACAGTTTATCAAATACGAGAGAATAAACACAATAAAGAGAAGATTCGTGAATTTATGCACAATCTGGAAGAGTCTGATAAGGCTGAGAAAGCCAAACAAGAAGAGCGTAGAATAAGCAAGGCTAATGCTGAGATTAATTCTGATACGCCTGCTCAACCGGATGATAAGACCGTTAAGATTTTGGATAAATTGGAAGAGTTTGAATCTAGCGACTTGTATACCGACAGTAAAATGAGTTTATCCTACCTAGCAAGTTACTTGGGTACCAACACAATAACCTTATCTAAAATCATAAACACCTATAAGGAAATGAATTTCAATGATTATATCAACGGATTGCGCATTCGTTTTATCATTGAGAAAATAAAGAATGAGCCTAAATTTGAACAATATAAAATAAGCTATTTAGCGGAAGTAAGTGGTTTTTCGTCCCATAGTATATTTAGTAAGGCCTTTAAGAAAAGTACAGGTGTTACGCCCTCTCAATTCTTGGATTTTCTTAAAGAAGACACGCGATAAGGGTCGTAATAAACCTTTTCATGTTGCTCAATTTATATAATAGGACAAGGGAAAAATTAGGTTGAGCCAATGTCAGCCACTATTTTTGATAAGTATGATTGGTAAGTCCCTATCGATAATTAGGGTTGTTATTTGCCATCAACTTATTTGAAATATAACGAAACTGCTTATGTTTTTTTACACCAAACGAATAGAGGAAAAGGTATTTTCAGTAGGTCAATTGGAAAATCCAATAAACACTGAGGCTGATATGGTTTTAGGCTTTTACCGAAACTATGCTTGGACCGCCTTCTTCAGAATATATAATAAAAACGCTGCTCCCTTATATTGGGATCTATCAACCAATAAAACCATCCCAAAGCGAAAATGGACAGGAGAAATGCATGCCTTGGTCAAACAAAAGGAGCATGAAGTTCCTGCAGCTCCCTATCGATTTAAACTGACCATTGTCGGTTATATCATGACGCTCTTTTTTATCGGTTTCTTCGCCTATTTAACGTATGATTCCTTACGTCCAAAACCCTCTTATGCCGATCAGGTGACTCCAATTCAAGAAACACCAAAGGCAGGAGATATGTACTTCGGAAGATTTGAAACGATGAAACCCGGTGAGCGAGTTGCCTCCAAAGTAGGTTTTGGTTGGTTTAAGGTGATTGAAAATAACCAAGGGCAACTAAAAGTCGCA
This sequence comes from Sphingobacterium kyonggiense, assembly GCF_039536825.1. Lineage (NCBI taxonomy): Bacteria > Pseudomonadati > Bacteroidota > Sphingobacteriia > Sphingobacteriales > Sphingobacteriaceae > Sphingobacterium > Sphingobacterium kyonggiense. The sequence continues at coordinate 31,812 of NZ_BAAAZI010000007.1, read as the reverse complement.
ATGAATAAAAACATGAGCACTCATCATAAACCAAGTCAGGAATTGAATTCTACGGATTATGAAGAACAAACCATAGATGCCAATATTACTTCCCAAGAATCATTTCAATTAAATTTGATATCTTCTGACAAATTAACGGAAATGTATTTCACAGAGAAAAAATAACTGACTTAACTAATGGCGCAAAAAAGAAAGAAAGCTATTCGAATCTTGATCTTGGTGATAACAGTTAGTTTGCTGCTTTTTGGATTCTTACTGTATAGCACAATTAAAATGAAAACGCGGAATATCAGTGAGATGCAACCCTTTGCTGCCTATGTAGGGGATAAATTAAATCTTCAAAGAACAGTATGGCTTTTTCAAGAGAAGGAACCAGTAGATTCTAAATATCCCGTGGTTCTTCTAGATAGCCTAAATCCTTCGTTTCAGTGGTATCATGATCGAATAAAATTGCAAAATCCAGAAGTTAAACTGATTAAGAAAATACCGGAAGGTACGAGTCTGCAGTTTGATAAGGTGATTATGTATACCAATGGCGTTTCAGGTACCTCAACTCCCAGGATGTTCGGGGAGCTTCATGATACGGGTCAAACCTATAAAGTGGAATATAGCTGGGGTGATCAATCTTTTGCGCGAATGTTAGATAAAAAAGAAAAGACTTGGTCTTTTGGTTTGGCGCCTTGGCAATCAACAAAAGATACTACATTTTATAAATTACCCATTGCCGAGTTTTGGTAAATAGCAATTTCTATTGTTTTATTTTTTTAAGTTCTGTAATCATTTTTTTTAACAGATACACAGTAGAAGCTAGGTTTAATTGCTTGATTTTTAGGTATAATAACTGCATGTTGGTAAACCATTTTACTTTATAAAATCTACTTTTAATGTCCCCATTTCAAGTATAAATCAAAAAAAGATTGTTTTTCTATTGTCAATTCAAAAATAATCTACTAAGTTTGTAGAGTATTCAGAATTGCGCAAGCAATACCAACCGAGTGTCGGCACCGCGGTGGTAAATTAATACGGGTTTCCTGCCAAAATAAACGAATATAATAGGAACAACACCCTTCTTTTCTGGATGCAATGATGGTTTAATGAAATAAACAAGAATTGTATGTCACACACAAAAGATTTTCAACAACATTTAGTAGAGCAATTTCATCATTATTCTACGCAAGAATTGGTCATTTTAAACAATGAGCTTGTGCGTTCCAACTGGGGCAGTAGTAAGACTGCTTTCCGGAATGCCTTGTTATCGACTCTCTCCAATCGAGGCATTGATCTCTCGGCTATTATTCATAGCCTAGATGGTTTTACTCAGATTCAACGTATTGCTGTTCGCCTCGAAGCAAATAAACTTGTACCGTTGGATTAAAATGTTCTATCTGCGGCAGGAAGATAAACTCTAACTGCCGCTATTTTTAGGAATACCGTCTTTGAAAAACTTTAATGAGTTTTTTCCAATTAATAATAATATGGAGTATTTAAGGTTTTTCGGATAATGCATATAAGGCAAAAGTTCCTAACCAATGGGTGCCCATGTAATCATCTTGGGAACTAATATTATTGATAGAAAATGCTAGATGTTCATTCGCCAAATCTTTTAAATGATTTAAGGAAGGAACGGCTTTTGCAATTCCAAATAAACAAGCTGCACGACTGTAGTTTAATCCATCCAGATGTACCAATTTGCCATCGGTACGGTCTTTAACGATTGCTGGTTCCAAATGAAATCCAGACTCATAAAGACTCGGTAAAAATGCTTTCAACCAAGCATCATAGCGTCCTGGTTCCAACACTTTACTCATTAGAAAGGCCTCTTCTAAACATGGTGATAGGAAGTCATAGCCTGAAGGTTCATAGGCTAAGTTGCATAGGTTATCCTTTGCAAATAACCTTTTAGAATTATCCTCTATGCTTTTGATGAATGCTTGATCTTTCATTGTTTTAGCATAATCCAAAGAAAGTGATAATCCAAAGGCAGAGTTATCATGTTGCCCTGCGCGAATAGGGTAGACGAGTTTAGGCAGGTATTCTTGGTATCTTTTTACCAATAGATCCACTAATGGTTTTAAAGCCGATTCCCAACGTTTAGCATCAGCATCCTCCCAAGTGTGTAACTCCTCCTGCAATTTAAATAACCAAGCCCAACCATAGGTTCTTTCGAAACTCAAATTATTGGGATCCTCAAAAAAAGCTTTTTCAATTTCAACGTTTTCTGAAGTGATATGTTGGTTCAAAAGAGCACGGATTTTACCATCCGTATCCAGTTCTGGGAATTGTTTCATCAATTTGATGATGGACCAATAGCCATGAACGGAGGAGTGCCAATCAAAGCATCCGTAAAATACAGGTCGTAAGGTTTTTGGTGATTTTAAATCGGCATCGGAGCCTAATACTTGTCCCAGTTTATTCGGGTATTCAACCTCTAAACAATGGGTTGGAAGGGCGAATATAGATTTGGCAATATCGGCTGTTAATTTGATTTCTTCTATTGGCTTTGGCGCTGTATTTTTATCTGTACTATTACATGCTGTCAACAAAAGTGTACAACATGAAAATAGGCTAAGGGCTATATTCTTCATAATAATGTATTTGGCTCTATATTTGATTCGTAAATTTAATATTTAATAATTAAAATAAACCAAAACATGAATTTTACAGATCTAATTTCAGGCAGCATAGGCTCCCAAGCAACAGAAGGGATTTCTGAAAAACTTGGACTAGACAAAAATCAAACGCAGTGGGTTGTTTCTGCCGCAATTCCTTTGATGATGTCTGCATTAAATTACAATGCGCAAAAGAGCCCAGAGCAAGCTAATGGTATTCAACAGGCCTTGGCTAGCAAGCATAATGGTAGCATTTTCGATAATTTGGGAAGTCTTTTTTCTAATGGTCCTACAGAAGATGAGGACAAAATCGTAAACCACATCTTCGGTAAAAACACAGAGAATGTAAAACAATCACTTTCTGAAAAATCGGGTATCAGCATGGGTAAGATTGCTGGTATTTTAGCCTTATTAGCACCATTGGTAATGGGCTATTTAGGGAAGAAAAAACAAGGTCAAGATGAGCAAGGTGGTTCCGGTGGTATAGGTGATTTAATAGGAAGTATTTTAGGAGGTGGAGCATCGCAGTCTGGTGGTTCTGGTGGTATTGGTGACCTTATTGGTTCGGTTTTAGGAGGCGGTTCTTCAAATGCCCAGTCTTCCCAACCCAATGTTTCAGGTGGTTTAGGTGACTTGGTTGGGGAATTCTTTAATCAAAAAAATGACAGCAAGGCTAAAGGAAGTATTTTGGATAGCTTGGCGGGAATGTTTGGGAAATAGATCATTTTTAAATACAAAATATGATAAAGGGGTTGGAAATTTACATTTCCAACCCCTTTCTTTTAGCCTTACTTCATGCACAATTTGTAAAAATAATAGGCATTGAGTTCTTGATTATCGATGAATTTATAACTTTGGGTATGTCAAGAAAAATCAGTTTCAGAAACGATTATAGTGAAGGTGCTCATCCAGCAATTTTACAATTGCTTATGGATACCAATATGCAACAGGAGCCAGGTTATGGCACAGATCATATAAGTGAGTTGGCTAAACAAAAGATAAAATCCTACCTGCAGAATGATCAGGCCGACATCTATTTTATATCAGGTGGAACACAAGCAAACCTATTGGTGATTAGTCACCTGTTAAAGCCCTATGAATCTGTTATTGCTGCTGATACAGGGCACATTGCTGTTCATGAAACTGGGGCCATTGAAAACACAGGACATAAGGTAAATGTAGTTCCTAATGCTCTTGGTAAACTAACTGTTGCTGCAGTTGAGAGTATATTGAATACGCATCAGGATCATCATATGGTTAAACCAGCAATGGTTTACATTTCTCAGAGTACAGAAATAGGAAGTATTTATTCTAAGAAAGAACTGCAGGACCTGTATGCCTACTGCCAAGAGAAGAATTTAAAATTATTCATCGATGGTGCACGCTTGGGTGTAAGCTTGACAGCATATAAAAATGATCTTAGCCTTGCAGACCTGAGCAAACTTTGTGACGTGTTCTATATTGGTGCCACCAAGAATGGCGGTTTATTAGGGGAGGCCATCGTATTTAACAAGCCCGACCTAGCGATTGATTTTCCAGATGCGTTGAAGCAAAAAGGAGCTTTACTAGCGAAAGGAAGACTAATAGGAGCACAATTCTTAGCTTTGTTTACCGATGAAATATTTTTTCAATTAGCAAAACGAGCCAATCAATTGGCTATGCGAATTGCTGATGCATTGATTCAAAAAGGTTATGAATTTGCCTGTCCGCCAGAAACTAATCAGCTCTTTCCTGTTTTGCCAAACCCTGTCATTGAAGACTTGCAGACCCATTTTGACTTTTTCGTTTGGGAGAAATTAGAGGGTAATAAAGCCGTTTGTCGAATCGTTACATCATGGGCAACAACAGATGAAGCGGTAGAGGAGTTTTTGAAGGAGCTTAGTAAAAACTAGAACCAAAAAAAGTATTATCCTTTTTAAACTTTGATTTTTATATTTAAAGGAATGCTAATCTTTTTCTTTGGAACTCATATGGAATACGATAAAATACACGCTAAAAAAATTGATTTTGTTAGAGCCGATTAAATCTGAAAAACAGTACGAAAGCTATTTGGAAAGAATTTATTTCTTAATGTAAACAGGTTTAAAATTTGATTCTAAAGAGTCTGATGAATTAGAAATTCTAACCATTCTAGTGAAAAATTATGAGGATACACATTTTGCAATTCAGAAGCCAAATCCAATAGAAATTATTAAGTTTCGTCAAGATCAAAAAGGCTAAAATGTATCGCTTTTACGAAAAATATGAAGCTTTTTTATAGGGTTTAAAATTTTATCAAGCATGTAAAAATTGAATCTTTCACAGAATCAGGTAGCGGAGCCCCCTTTTCGTAGCATTTCCAGAAACCTTCATGAAAAATAGACGGAAATAAGTAGAAATATTTCTAACATTTGATTGTACTATCTGACCATAATCTCAAATCTCATGTCTCATATCTCATATCTATTTTAAGGGGTTTGCTAGGTGATATCTTCGACACTCTTTCGGATCTCCTTCGGAACTTGTTCGGATCTCCTTCGGATCTCGTTCGGTTCCGACCGAACGAGATCCGAAGGAGATCCATATCAGATCCTTGGAAATTCCGTTAGAATATCGAATCCATATAGAAGGAAATACAAAGTTATACCAAGGTTAAATGTTCGTAGATCTATAGCAAAAAATAAAAAGGATAGCCGAATTGACTATCCTTTTCTATTTACGTGTTAAATTTCCTGCGGATTATAATTCTTTTCGCAGTCGTGCAACTGGAATATTCATGGCTTCTCTGTATTTTGCCACTGTACGACGAGCAATGGAATAGCCTTTTTCTTTTAGGATGTCCGTTAGCTTCTCGTCAGCAAGCGGTTTGCGCTTGTCCTCATTGGCAATACATTCCTCAAGGATCTTTTTCACTTCTTTGTTGGATACTTCCTCACCAGATTCGGTTTGAATAGCTTCAGAGAAAAAGGATTTCAATAGGTAAGTTCCAAATTCGGTTTGAACATATTTGGAGTTTGCTACACGGGAAACTGTGGAAATGTCCATTTCGATCTTGTCGGCAATATCCTTTAAGATCATGGGTTTTAGCATCCGATCATCCCCAGTTAGGAAATAGTCATACTGATATTCCATGATGGCATTCATGGTTTTTAATAGGGTCTGTTGACGTTGTTTAATGGCGTCAATGAACCACTTGGCGGAATCTAATTTTTGTTTGACAAATTGAACAGCCTCCTTCATTTTCTTATCGTTCTTCTCTGCTTTTTCGTAATGCTCAAACATTTCCTGATAGGAACGAGAGACTCTTAATTCGGGAGCATTTCTGCTGTTCAAGGTAAGGTGTAGCGTGCCATCGTTATTGCTGATGTGAAAATCAGGAATGATATGCAGCTGCTTACCTGCTGCAGCACCAGAATCGCCCGGTTTTGGGTTGAGCTTTAAAATCTCATTGACAATCTCCTTTAATTCTTCCGAGTTCACTCCCAATTGACGTTCAATTTTGTCGTAATGTTTTTTGGTGAATTCTTCTAAAAAGTCATTTACCACAATCTGCGCTTGTCGAACAATCGGATTGTCCTGGTCTTTTTTACGAAGTTGTATAGCTAAACATTCTTGAAGATTTCTTGCGCCAATTCCATGCGGGTCAAATTCTTGAATGATCTTCAGCATATCTTCGACTTCTTTCTCCTCAACTATTACGTTCTGTGAAAAGGCTAAATCGTCTATTAATGAAGGAATTGGTCTGCGTAAATAACCATCGTCATCTAATGAGCCAATGATCTGTTGACCGATTAAGAAATCACGGTCAGATAAAGCCAATAAGTCTAATTGGCTTTGTAGGTTTTCAAAAAAAGAAGATTGGATGGCCACGGGGATTTCCTTACGGTTATCGTCGTCGTCGCTATCATAACCACCGCCATAATCTCGGTAATCATCTTCTTGTATATATTCATCTACACTAAATTCTTCCTCGTAGTTATTGTCTTCCGCATTAAAATCATCCTCTGGGTCCTTGTCCGGATATTCCTCCACGGGATCATTCATGTTGGCTAAACTTCCATCTTCCAGAGCTGGATTTTCCTCCAGTTCCTCTTTAATACGCGCATCTAATGATACAGTAGGTACCTGTAGCAATTTGATGAATTGTATTTGTTGAGGTGAAAGCTTTTGAAGTAATTTTTGTTGTAAGGTTTGTTTTAACATGTCCCCGATTAATAAGTCATGGTAAAAATAGTGATTTAAATTTAATACAACAGTTAATTTACGGATTATTATAGATTTGGGTACAGTTTTTGTGGACGTTATTGCTTGATTCCCAATAGCGGATTAAGCAAAAAGATTGTTTTGTTAAATTTCGTTAATTTTTACGGACTGTAAACTTTTTGCCATAATTGCAGTAGTAAATTCCAAAGTTTTCTCCATATTTACCCTATGTTTAGACGGGTCAGAAACAAATTTTTGCGTATTACGCTGATACTTATATATTTCGTTATTTTATTTACCTGTGCGGTTCAAATTAACTTTTTAGGCTTGTTTGGTTCTTCGCCAACTAAGAAAGAAATTTTATTGCCAAGCCTAAATGTATCTTCTGAACTTTATACTGCTGATTCCGTTCTCATCGGAAGATATTATAAACAAGATCGCGACCCAGTTCCTTACGATAGTATTTCTAAAAATGTAATCAATGCCTTGGTGGCTACTGAAGATGTACGATTCTTCAAACATCATGGGGTAGATTTTATTGGTTTGTTCGGTGGTGTGGTCTCAACTATCAGTGGTAGTGATCGCGGTGCCAGTACCATTACACAGCAATTAGCTAAAAATTTGTACAGAACCCGTTATAAGGATGCTCAGGGTTTATTGGGTAAGATTCCAGGGGTAGGTCTTGTGGTGACCAAATACAAGGAATGGATGACTGCTTTCAAGCTGGAAAGTAAATATGGTAAAGAAGAAATATTGACCATGTATTTGAATACGGTATCTTTCAGTAATAATGCCTATGGTATTAAATCGGCCTCTGTTCGTTATTTCGATAAATTACCTAGTGAATTGAGCGTTAATGAGGCAGCGGTATTGGTAGGGATGTTGAAAGGAACAACACTTTATAACCCTATTCGCAATCCTAAAAATGCCTTAACGCGCCGTAATACGGTACTGGGACAGATGCAAAAGGAAGGATTCCTGAGTGCTAAGGAAGTTACCAGTCTTTCAAAGGATTCTTTAGGGTTGAACTTGAATAATCAAGAACAACGTAACTCCAATGATTCCTATTTGCGGACAGCAGTAGAGAAATGGTTAGAGAAATGGGCTACAGATAATGAAATCGATATTTATACCAGTGGTTTAAAAATATATACAACGATTGATTCGCGGATGCAGAAGATTGCAGAGGAGTCTGTAAATGAGAAGATGAAGGAATTGCAACGTCGCTTGGATAATGTGTGGCGAGGTCAAGAACCGTGGAGAGATAAAGAGGGGAATGTTATCCCGAATTTCTTAGAAGATCATGCGCGAAAACTGCCCATCTATACCAGTTTAATGGAAAAGTATAAGGATGAGGCAAAAGTTTTCGAAGAGCTAAACAAAAAGCGTGAAATGGAGGTTTTTACTTGGGATGGTATGGAAAAGGAGAATTTCTCGACCATGGATTCCTTAAAGCATTACTTGACCATGTTAAATACTGGTGTTATGGCTATGGATCCATACTCGGGTGAGATTAAAGTTTGGGTAGGGGGAATAAACCATGATTATTACAAATTTGACCACGTGAACCAGGCTAAGCGACAACCAGGGTCAACATTTAAGCCTTTTGCTTATGCGGCAGCGTTAGATGCAGGAAAAGCACCATGTGATACGTATGAGGATAAACCGGTGAAAATTGAGTTTGTGAACAATAAGGGTGAGCATGAAATTTGGGAGCCTAAAAATGCTGATTGGAATTTTTCTCACCGCTCCCTGTCGCTAAGACATGCAATGGCTCGTTCATTGAATAGTGTGACCGCTCAGATAACAGAAGAAGTAGGATGGGACAAAGTAGTTGCTATGGCCAAAAAGTGTGGCATTGATAGTAAGTTAGAATCTGTTCCTTCGGTAGGATTGGGTTCTAATGAAGTGACGGTATTTGAGATGGTGCGTGCCTATGGAACTTTTATGAATCAAGGAAAAAAGACAGAACCAATATTGGTTTCCAGAATAGAAGATAAAGATGGTCGTGTTTTAGCGACTTTTAAAACTGAGGCAGAACAGGTGATCAGTCCGCAAGATGCTTGGTTAATGACTTATATGTTGCGTGGAACGATTGAGGAGTCTGGGGGTACATCGCAAGCATTATGGGAATGGGATCTGTTTGAGAAGGAAAACGAAATTGGTGGGAAGACCGGTACATCCTCTGATTATGTTGATGGATGGTACATGGGTGTCACTAAAGATTTGGTTACTGGCGTATGGGTAGGCTGTGATGAACAAAGTATCCACTTTAATAGTTCAGGTACTGGGGAAGGTTCTAAGACAGCATTACCAATCTATGCGTTATTTATGGAAGAATTGTATAAGCATCCGGAGTTGGGCGTAACACTTGGGAAATTCCCGGAGCCTACTGTGGAGATCAGCAAAAAATACAATTGTCCTGGACCAAGAATTCGGGTGGAGAGTAGCCCAGCAACATCAGATTCAACAGTAGTTGAAGAGGAAGTAGAGCTGCCAAGACTAACTTTGCCTGATATAAATCAAGAAGAAGAACCTGAGAATAATTAATAAAGAATTCTAATGGGAATTCTTATTTTTAACTATTAATTGTTGATTATGAGATCGAAAGCTACCTTTATTACCAAATTATTGTCAATTCAGCTCGTATTGCTGATGTTTATGGCACTAGTGCCACAACAGGGAAAGGCACAATACTTTGGACAGAATAAAATGCGCTATAAGAAGTTGGATTTCAAAGTATTTGATACACCTCACTTCAATATTTACTATTATTTGCAGAATGATTCCATGATGAATTGGCTTGCCAAGGAGTCAGAAGTATGGTACGAGCTGCATCAACAAGTATTTCAAGATACTTTCTTGCGTAAAAATCCCATTATTTTATACAATAACCATCCGGAGTTTCAGCAAACGACAGCCATTTCTGGTGAGATTTCAGTAGGAACTGGTGGTGTTACGGAAGCTTTTAAGCAACGTGTGGTGATGCCGGTTATGCAAATTAATCAGCAGACCCGCCACGTTTTAGGACACGAGATGGTCCATGCTTTTCAGTACCGTGTATTGATAGAAGGTGGTGATTCAACCCGCTTAGAAAGTGTTGCTAATATTCCGTTATGGATGGTCGAAGGTATGGCCGAGTATTTTTCCATTGGTAAGAAAGATGCTTTCACCTCCATGTGGATGCGCGATGCCTATGCAAGAAACGATATTCCTAGCTTAGGACAGATGACGGAAAATATGAACAAATATTTTCCATATCGCTATGGTCAGGCATTTTGGTCCTATGTAGGGTCGACTTATGGGGATACAGTTATTATGCCTTTGTTTATCGAAACAGCAAAATACGGATATGAGGGAGCGATTCGTCGGGTATTTGGTTATGATGCACAGACCATGTCGACCTTATGGCGTAGCAGCATGGAGAATACCTATCGTGGTTTAGGAAAGGATACGACTTCTAGACCTATTGGTCAGTTGCTATTATCAAAAAAGAATGCAGGACGGATGAACGTAGCGCCAGCTATTTCACCTGATGGTAAATATGTCGCTTTCCTTTCGGAATTAGACCTGTTTGGCATTGATTTGTTTTTGGCTGATGCCAATACAGGGAAGGTCTTACGAAAACTTGGTAGTCGAACGACGAACAAGGATATCGATGAATTTAGTTTTATAGAATCGGCAGGGACCTTCTCACCTGATAGCAAGAAATTTGCCTTTAGTGTGTTTAGTGAAGGGAAGAATAAGCTGATGATTCTGGATGTAGAATCCGGGAAAACTGTTGCTTTGCAGGCGATGGGTGAAACCACGGAGTTTACCAATATAACTTGGGCACCTCAAGGTGATCTGGTCGCATTCTCGGGATTAAAGAATGGTTTTTCTGATATCTATACCTATAATTTGAGTACAAAGGAATTGGTTCAATTGACCAATGATAAATATTCAGACTTCCAGCCAAGTTTTTCTAGGGATGGAAAATACATTGTGTTTTCCACAGATCGTGTTTCCTTGGAGTCAGGTTCCAGAACAGTTGATATTCCAATGAGTTTGGCAACTATTGATCTTCAAACCAAGGAGGTTAAGAATCTGCCGATATTTCCGGGAGCAAATAACTTAAATCCGCATTTCTCTTCCAATAGCAAGGAAATTTACTTCCTGTCGAATAGTGATGGTTTCCGTAATATGTTCCGTTATAATATAGAAACTGGCGCTTTGGATCGAATGACCGATTTCTTTACTGGTATTTCGGGGATTACGGAGTATTCACCGGCGATGAGTATTTCTGCGAATGATGATATCGTTTATTCTTATTTCAAGGATAATGCCTATACCGTTTATAAAGCTAAGAGTTCTGAATTTGAGCCTGTACCTGTAGATCCAGGCGTGGTGAATTTTGAGGCTGCGATGTTGCCGCCGGTAAAAAGCTATGGCGTAAATGTCGTAAATACCAATTTGCAGAATTTTAATGCCTATGGACGTATTTCGGATTCGCAAATTAAGAATATTCCATACAAGCCGAAGTTCAAGTTGGATTACCTTGCGAATTCTGGAGTTGGTATGTCTGTAGGGTCACGTTATGGTGCAGGAATCGCATCGGGTATTCAAGGTATGTTCTCGGATATCTTAGGGTATAATCAGATTTTTGCTGCTGCGAATATCAATGGTGAGATTTACGATTTTGGCGGCCAGATTGCCTATATCAACCAACGTAGCCGTTGGAACTGGGGTGGTTCACTTTCGCATATACCTTATCGTTTTGGTTTCTATGATTACGCGATGCGTGATTTAGGAAATGGAACAGAGCCGGTAATCGATCAATATTTGGTCCGTTCATTCCAATCGCAAATAGATGCCTTTGTTGCTTATCCATTCAGTAGGCATCACCGTTTTGAAATGGGTGGAGCGGCATCTTATAACTCTTACCGTGTAGACCGCTTTACGCAGAGTTATTATAATTACTACGGTACACGTGAGCGAGTGCCGAATGATACGGCTGCCCGTGCTCTGGGTGTAGGAAATCTAGATCCATTTAACTTAATGCAAGTGAATGCAGGTTTAGTAGGGGATAAGGCAGTGTTTGGGGTTGCTGCACCATTGCAAGGTTTTAGATACCGTTTAGGTGTGGAGCAATATTTTGGGACATTTCAGTTTTCTGCAGTGAATGTGGATTTACGTAAGTACCACCGCATGAAACCATTTACCATTGCTGCTCGTATATATTCATATATGCGCTTGGGTAATGATGCAGATCGACTTTATAACATCTATATTGGTTATCCGTATTTGGTTCGTGGATTTGAAAGTAATTCCTTCGGTCCGAACTCAAAGATTGGTTTCAATGACCTTTCGGGATCTAAGATGGTAGTGGGTAACTTTGAAGTTCGTTTGCCATTTACTGGGCCAGAGAAATTGGCAGTATTGCCTTCAGGCTTCTTGTTCTCCGATTTGAATCTATTTGTGGATGCTGGTTTAGCTTGGCGAAATGGGTCGAAAATAACTTGGCAAAAAACAGAAGCCGATAAGGTGGAAATTACAGCCCCAGGTGGACAGCCATATTCTGTATATCCTGATAACTTGACTATGCCAGTTTTCAGTGCTGGAGTATCGTTACGTATTAACCTGTTTGGGGCAATGATATTAGAACCTTATTATGCTATTCAGTTGAATAATCCTACGCGTTCTAAGTTTGGTACATTCGGATTAAACTTTGCACCAGGATGGTAGTCTAAATTACTACTAGAGAGCTAGTAAGGTTGTTAAGGCCGTTGTTTATTGCTTATGCATAAACAACGGCTTTTTTATTTGTGGCAAAATGACTCATCGGAAGAGCTAGGCTGAGCCAATTGGGGTTTTGCTTACGGATTAATCGCTCGCGTACAATACGGCCAAATTGCTGAAGTTCTTGATACTTACGCATAGCTTCCTCTTCAGAACTGAATTGCTCCAGATAAACTATACGGTTAAGTACAGCTTGGCTCATGAAACAACCAGCATCAGGATTGTTGATCTGTTGAAAGATTTGGCTGATATCGTTACTCATTCCCGGTTGTAAAAATCTTCTGTTTGCGTCTGTGCTGATGTATATATAGTAATTGTTCATGTTGTTTTAGCTAAATTATTTGGTTATTTAAATATGTTTTGCTAATTTTATTGGCACAATAATACTAATAATATTAGTAATTCAAAAATTAATTGAAAATTATTTATGTCAAATATTTCATCAAACCTGAAGTTCTTACGTAAGAAAAAAGGATTAACACAGCAACAATTTGCTGATTTAATGGAGATTAAAAGAGCTTCAGTGGGAGCGTATGAGGAAGATCGTGCGGAGCCTAAATACGAATTGCTAAAAAAAATAGCGGAGTATTATGAGTTGACGATGGATGAATTGGCAAATGATGTGATTGATGAGAAATGGAAGCCAGTAGCGAAAAGTAATGCTTCAAATCTTCGTGTTCTTAGTGTGACAGTTGATTCAGAAGATAGGGAAAACATTGAGTTAGTTCCGGTGAAGGCAAGTGCAGGTTATTTAAATGGATATGGCGATCCGGAGTTTGTAAAGGAATTGCCGAAGTTTTCATTGCCATTTATGAAACAAGGTAGCTATCGTGCTTTTGAGATTAAAGGAGATTCGATGTTGCCATTGCCATCTGGTTCTATTATTATAGCAGAGTATGTGGAAAATTGGCATGATGTCAAGTCTGGAAGCACCTATGTAGTCGTTTCGGCTAATGATGGTGTGGTATATAAAAGAATTGGACAAAAATTTAAAGAAGATAAGGGTTTGAAGTTGGTTTCTGATAATAAGACTTATGAACCTTATTGGGTTGAGGCAACGGATATATTAGAGATCTGGAAAGCAAAGGCATTTATCAGTATGGAGTTGCCAGAGCCTAGTCCTGAGCCTACCTTAGAAGGTTTGTCTGCTATGATGGCACAAATGCAGAAAACAATTAATTCTGTAGTGGATAAAAATTAAGGAAAGAGCCGAGTTTGTACTCGGCTTTTTTTAAATGAATAATGACTGATCTGGTTGAATAATATTTGATAGAGATTACCTACTTTTTATGACTGTAAATGCATTTAGGTTATATGTTTCGTATTGTAAAATATTTTTTCTATCTTTGTCTCATCTGAAAGGAAGGGGGCATGGTATGCCCCCTTTTTTAATTCAATTGTTAAAATATGCAGGTTGAGAATCGCGTAATAGAGCTTATAGAGGAGAAGATTGCTGACAGAGATGACTTGTTCATCGTTAGTGTGAGAATGCTTAAGAATGGTGTTTTGGAAATTTTATTGGATGGTGATAATGGTATTTCCATCGATGACTGTGTTAAAGTTAGCCGTCATGTAGGATTTCATTTAGAAGAAGAGAATGTAGTTGATCATGCATATCGACTAGAAGTTTCTTCTCCAGGTGTTGATTCGGCATTGGTTCTTCCAAGACAATACCAAAAGAATATAGGTCGTAGCGTGAAATTGAAGATGAACGATGGGGGTAAAAGAGAGGGCAAACTAGTTGCTGTTTCTGATGCTGCCGTAACGATTGAAGAAATTGTAAAAGAAAAAGGGAAGAAGGCGGTAGCAGTACCTGCTGAGATTCCATTAGAACAAATAAAGGAAACTAAGGTGTTAATTTCATTTAAATAGAAATGAGTAGTAATATAAACTTGATTGACTCTTTTCAGGAGTTCAAAGATTTCAAGAACATTGACCGTCCGACGGTAATTACGGTTCTGGAAGAAGTATTCCGCAGTATGATCCGTAAGCGTTTTGGTACGGATGAGAATGTTGACGTTATTGTTAACCCTGATAACGGAGACTTAGAGATCTGGCGTACGCGCGTAGTAATGGAAGATGGTTTTTCGGAAGATGACGATTTAGAAATCGAACTTGAAGAAGCACATAAACATGACGCGGATTTAGAAGTTGGAGATGACTTTATCGAGCAAATTACCTTAGAGAGCTTTGGTCGCCGTGCGATTCTTGCTGCTCGCCAGACCTTGGTTTCGAAAATCTTGGAATTGGAGAAAGATGAAGTTTTCAAGAAATATAAAGATCGTGAAGGCGAGTTAGTGATTGGTGAGGTTTACCAGATCTGGAAAAAAGAAATCTTGGTTTTGGATGAGGATGGAAACGAATTGATCCTTCCTAAAACTGAACAGATTCCTGCTGACTACTTTAAGAAAGGCGATAGCATTCGTGCCGTTGTTCATAAGGTAGATATGATGAACAGTAATCCAAAAATCATTATCTCTCGTACAGCACCCGAATTCTTACAACGTTTGTTCGAGCTGGAGGTTCCTGAGATTTTTGATGGATTGATTACGATCAAGAAAATTGTTCGTGAACCAGGAGAGCGTGCTAAAGTTGCGGTAGAGTCTTATGATGACCGTATCGATCCAGTTGGAGCCTGTGTGGGTATGAAAGGATCGCGTATTCATGGTATCGTTCGTGAATTGCGTAATGAGAATATTGACGTGATCAACTTCACAACCAATCATTCATTATACATTACACGTGCATTGAGCCCTGCTCGTATTACTTCCATCAAGATTGATGAAGAAAATAAAACTGCTGCGGTGTATTTGAAACCAGATCAGGTTTCATTAGCAATTGGCCGTGGTGGACACAATATTAAATTGGCCGGTAAATTAACTGGTTATGAAATCGACGTTTATCGTGAGAATGATGAAGAAGAGGAGGATGTGGATATCGAAGAATTCGCAGATGAAATTGAAAGCTGGATCATCGACGAATTAAAACGCGTTGGTCTAGATACTGCGAAATCGGTATTATCCTTGAATGAAGAAGAGTTAGTTCGCAGAACTGACTTGGAAGAAGATACGATTCGAGAGATCCTTCGTATTCTTCAGGCAGAATTCGAATAGAAAATAGCGATTGATTTCGGATTCAACAATTTTCAATAAATTGTTGAATCCATGTAAAAAAACATATTTTTGTAATTGAAACACATTTTATAGATAGTAGATGTCAGAAGGTAAAAGCATAAACTTGCTAAAAGCAGCAAAAGAACTCAACATTGGGATTGGTACGGCCGTGGAATACTTGGTGAAGAAGGGATTTGAGGTAGATTCTAAGCCAAACACAAAGCTAAGCCCAGAGATGTATGGTGTTCTTTTGAAAGAATTTCAGGGTGATAAGATTGTTAAAGACGAGGCAAAGCAAATTGTTATTGGCAAGATTCGCCGTGAAGAAGGTCCTGCAGTAGGCAACGCGACACCTGCATCTGAATCTACAGAAGAACGTGAAGGACCTACAGAAGTAAAAGAAATTCTGATTAAGAATACTTCACCTGAAAATGCGCCAGCTAAAGAAGTGGAGAAGAAAGAGGAAGAATCTCATTCTGCTCTTAAAGTAGTCGGCAAGATTGATTTAGATAGCCTAAAACGCGGATCTAAGCCTGCACCGAAAGAGGAGCCAAAGGTAGAGAAAGTTGAACCTACTCCTGTGAAAGAGCCGGTTAAAGTGAAGCAGGAAGAGAAGCCTGTCGCAAAAGTCCAAGAAGAGGTTAAAAAACCAGAACCTCCGAAAGTTCAAGAACAACCAAAAGTGGAAGTGAAAAAAGAAGAACCAGTTAAGGCGCCTGTAGTGCCTCCTGTGAAAAAAGAGGAGCCAGCAGCTAAGCCTGCAGCACCTGCAGCAGCAAAACCTGAAGGACAAGACGATGTAATTCGTGCTCGTTCAGAAACCTTAAGTGGTCCTAAAGTAGTTGGTAAAATCCAATTGCCTGTTTCTAAACCACACAAACCAGTTGCTTCTTCATCGAACAACGCAGGTAATAATGATAACAAACGTAAGCGCAAGCGTACGAATAAGCCAAATGGTCCAGTAGGTTCTGGTGATAACAACCAACAAGGTCAAAACAGACCCGATGGTGGAAACCGTCCTCCACATCAAGGTGGTGGTCAGAACCAAGGTCAAGGTGGCAATAGACACCATAAAGGTGGTAATCACCCTAATCAAAATCGTCATGGTCAAGGCGGACGTAACGATCGCCATAGAAAACCGGAGGTTGCGAAAGAGGAACCATCAGAAAAGGAAATCCAAGATCAAATTAAGGCAACTCTTGCACGCTTAAGTGGTGCTGGGAAGTCTGGTAAATTTGCACAACGTGCGAAATTACGTCGTCAAAAACGTGATGATATAGCTTTATCTGCTGAAGAAGCAGCAATGGAGCAAGAATTAATGTCAAAAGTTCTACGTGTTACAGAGTTCGTAACAGCGAATGAGTTGGCGAATTTAATGGATGTTCCGGTAACTCAGGTAATTGGTACTTGTATGAGCCTAGGTATGTTCGTGTCGATCAACCAACGTTTAGATGCGGAGACATTAGCCATCGTAGCTGATGAATTTGGTTACCAAATCGAATTCATTAAACCAGAAGATGAGGAAGTAGCTGAATTGGAAGAAGCTGATTCAGAAGCAAACTTGGTTCCTCGTGCACCTATTGTTACAGTAATGGGCCACGTTGACCACGGTAAAACTTCCTTATTGGATTATATCCGTAAAGCAAATGTAACCAAAGGTGAAGCAGGGGGTATTACTCAGCACATTGGTGCGTATGCTGTAAAATTGGAAGATGGTAAAAAATTAACGTTCTTAGATACACCGGGTCACGAAGCCTTTACAGCGATGCGTGCTCGTGGTGCTAAAGTAACCGATATTGTAATTATTGTAGTTGCAGCGGATGATGCAGTAATGCCTCAAACAAAAGAAGCAATCAACCACGCAATGGCTGCAGGTGTTCCTATTATCTTCGCCTTTACGAAGGTAGATAAGCCTGGTGCAAACCCTGACCGTATTCGTGAGCAATTATCAGCAATGAATATCTTAGTAGAAGATTGGGGTGGTAAATACCAAGCTCAAGAGATCTCTGCTAAAACTGGTGAAAATGTTGATCTTCTATTAGAGAAAGTTCTATTGGAAGCGGAGATGTTAGAATTGAAAGCAGATCCTAAGAAACGTGCTGTAGGTTCAGTTATTGAGGCTGCTTTAGATAAAGGTAGAGGTATTGTAACGACTGTTTTAGTACAGGGCGGTACATTACGTGTTGGAGATCCAATCTTAGCGGGTTCTTACTCTGGTAAAGTGAAAGCTTTAACTAATGAGCGTGGAGAACGTGTTAAAGAGGCTGGTCCATCAGTACCGGTACAGATTTTAGGTATGTCTGGTGCACCTACTGCAGGTGATAAGCTTTATGTCTTAGAATCTGAATCTGAAGCTCGTCAAGTAGCTAATAAGCGTCTTCAATTACAAAGAGAGCAAGGTATGCGTGCAACGAAACACATTACCTTGGATGAAATTGGTCGTCGTTTGGCTATTGGTAACTTTAAAGAACTTAATATCATCGTTAAAGGTGACGTGGATGGTTCTATCGAAGCATTATCTGACTCTTTATTGAAATTATCAACAGATGAGATCCAAGTGAATATCATTCACAAATCGGTGGGTGCAATTTCAGAATCCGATGTATTATTAGCATCTGCATCTGATGCGATCATCATTGGTTTCCAGGTTCGTCCTACTCAAGGAGCACGTAAGCTAGCTGAGAACGAGCAGATTGATATCCGTCTATACTCCATCATTTATGATGCGATTGAGGAAATTAAATCGGCAATGGAAGGTATGTTGGCACCGAAATTCGAAGAGAAGATTGTGGCTGAGGTTCAAATCCGTGAGACCTTTAAGATCTCTAAAGTGGGTACGATTGCAGGATGTATGGTATTGGAAGGTAAAATCAACCGTAACAATGATATCCGCTTAATCCGCGAAGGAGTAGTTATCCATACTGGTAAGTTAGCTTCCTTGAAACGTTTCAAAGATGACGTGAAAGAAGTAGCACAAGGTTACGAATGTGGTTTGAACATCGATCGTTTCAACGATATCCAAGTTGGCGATATTGTGGAAGCATTCGAGCAAGTAGAAGTAAAACGTAAGCTCTAATAGCTTAATTAAAAATAGTAATCCCGATCAGCAATTATCGGGATTTTTTATTGCTGTAAACAATAGCCTATCGTTGCTTTCTATTTGATAAAATAGGCTATAGATGCTATCTTTAACCCATGTTTAAATTCCGTGTATCCGATATTATCCATCAGCCGAATCAGAATATTTCCATTCAATTTGAAGATCTTTCTGGTGAATTTCCAGTCTATAAATCGGGACAGTTTCTAACTTTGAATTTCCAATTTGGGGATCGTGAGGTTCGTCGTTCCTATTCATTCAGTAGTTCACCGGTTTTGGATGAACCTTATGAGATTACCGTCAAGCGTGTTGATAATGGGGAGATATCGCGTTTATTACACCATAAAACAAAGGTAGGAGATACCATTGAAGTGATGGAACCTCAAGGTTTATTTACTTATGAGCCTTCGGAAAGCAATCATCAAACGATATTTCTTTTTGGAGCTGGAGTTGGGATTACGCCTTTGTTTTCTATTCTTAAAACAGCATTAACTGCGGAGAGCAATAGCAAGGTTGTCTTAGTCTATAGCAACAGTTCTAAGGAACAAACCATATTCTATGAGGAATTGTTGGAATGGCAAGCTAAATATCCTAATCGATTACATATAGAATTCATTTGGTCTAATGTGAAGAATCTTCTTAAAGCAAGATTGAACCGTGAGTATATCTATGAGTTGGTTAAATCGCATCTAAAAGATGGAGAGTCGGCAGTATTCTATATGTGCGGTCCATTATTCTATATGGATTTGGTTCGTTTTACGCTATTGGGTATGGGCTTTCCAGATGAAGATATTAAAAAGGAAACTTTCCATTTCCCTGAAGAGGAAGAGGACGATGATGAGAAGGATGAAGAGCCTGTGGATATGAGTAGCTATGAAGTTAATCTTCGCTTCCAAGGACAAGATTATCCATTAACCATTCCATATAATAAAACTATTTTAGATGTCGGATTGGAACATAAAATAAAATTACCCTACTCCTGTAAATCTGGAATGTGCAGTACCTGTATTTCTCAAGTAACTGAAGGTTCTGTCCGTATGGACTATAATGAAGTATTGACCGATACAGAAGTTGCAAACGGTCGTTGTTTGATCTGTACTTCGCATCCTTTGGAAAATGGGACAACCATTGAAGTGTATTAACCAATTGAATAGATGAAAAGAGCCTTATTATTACTGCCTGTTTTGCTGCTATGTTTTGCGGTATCAGCACAAGAAACCTATAAAATAACCTATCATTACTTTCGGGAAGGAGCAATGATCAAACAGGATCCGGTAGTGGTATTTGCGCAAAAGGGATCATCTATAAACAGCAAACTATCGCAGATATCAGGACAAACCCGATATCCAGCGGAAATGTCTCAATATGATTATGCAAAAAATACGGTTACCCGTTATACTTTGTTAACAGCTAATCAGGTGATTTCCATGAAAGATACTACTTCCCTTAAGCGATACAGCTATGAGAAGCTTCCTGATCAAGGAAATATGTTGGGGTATAAAACGTTTAAAGCAAAGACTTCATTGAATTCCAATAGCATAGAGATCATTTATACGACTGACTTAGGAATACAGGCTGCACCAAATGATGTTGGGCAAGCTTTTGGCTTAGTATTAGAATACAAGGTAAATGGAAACTCCGGATTAAGAGCAGCCAGCATAGAAAAATTGAAGAGCTTGCCCGTAGAGGCACAATTACCAAAGAATAGTGTTTTACAGGATGAATTGTCCTATAAGGACATCATCTGGAAGCGTAAATTTATACAGATCCCTATTTTCCAAAACCAACAGATTTGCTTTCAACCTGGGATTGCATCTGATTCCATTATGCGTTTTGCTGAAGGAACAGTGATTCTAAAGAAAGTGAAGATACCTTACGTTTCGTTAAATAGCCAAGCTTTCATTGAGTTAGTTCAGACCTCCAATGGCGATGCCTATGACCGTACTGGCTCTGTATTCCTGATTGCTGAGGATCAGAAACAAAGTTTCTTAGATGGGATGAAAGATAGTGTGAATGTTCTACCCAAGTATTTGGATGGTAATGGGCAGGCATTCCCGGGTATGATTCGTACGGAAGGCTTTTCTCCGGTTTATGAACTCATGCGATTCTTTACGCCATTTGGTGTAAAACACTTTAATGATCGCGTGAAATTAAAGGGAAAAACTTGGCAAGACAGTGCGATGTATAGACAAGAAATCTCTGAATTTCTACCTGAATTAGCCGGCAAGGAAGTCTATATCGGAACTTATATTGGTAATTACGATAAAGGAGGGCACAAGGTAAGCTTGGAATTAACTATACATCCTGGAAGGTCGATTTACCCTGAAGGTACCAAGGTGATGTCATTATTCAATACCACTAATATCTTGGAAATGGCAGGTCAGGAATACCCAACCATGTATGGACATGAGAAAGGATTAGAATTTGAATTTATTGTCCCTGCCGATATGAAGAATGTGAAGTTACGTTACATCAGTACAGGACATGGTGGTTGGGGCAATGGAGATGAATTTAACCCTAAACCTAATACCATATTTCTTGATGGAAATAAGGTTATTCAATTTACCCCTTGGCGTATAGACTGCGGTAGTTATCGACTATACAATCCAGTGAGTGGGAATTTTGAGAATGGTTTATCATCCTCTGACCTTAGTCGATCAAACTGGTGCCCAGGCACGATTACCAATCCTGTGTATATTGATCTTGGCGATTTAAAGGCTGGGAAGCATATAATCAAGATTCACATCCCTCAGGGAGCTGCTGAAGGCACTAGTAAAAGCTTCTGGAATACCAGCGGTACTTTAGTCTATCAGTAAGCGAAACATATTCTTCACAAAGGCTCCATCATTTATGGAGCCTTTGTTGCGATTGGTAATTTTGTACCTAATATTTCATTTAATTCCTCCACAAACGCGCTTGATAAAAAACTAGTTTCCGCATCTACTTTTTGATGAATAAAAAAGTAAGCTTCTTGTAATCCGGCTTCTTTCCAATTCTTTAAGCGCTGTGTCCAATCATTAAGACGTTGTCGATCTATTGACGGATTACTGGATACAAAGCGGATAAAAGCAGTAGGAGAGGTCAATTGCATCTTCAACAAGTCTCGTCTACCAGGTGTATCCACTATAATTCCGGTTTTATGGGTATCTCTTAGTATTTGATGCAACTCTTGTAAGATTTGCTGATCGGCAAACCATTCCTCATGTCTGACCTCCACAGCTAAAGGATAGCCTTTGGGGAATCTGGTTAAGAAATCTGCCAGACGATCGATATTTTTAGGCTTAAAGTTTTCTGGCATTTGTAAGAATGCCATTCCAAGCTTCTCTTCAAAGAATACCGTCGCATCAACAAAAGCCATTACCTTTTCATCAGTATTGATTAATCTGGAATAATGAGATATGGAATTGGTGATTTTTGGACAGAATTTAAAGTCAGCTACGGTTCTATCTTTCCATAGGATGACCTGATCTTTATTGGGCATTCGATAGAATGGACCATTGAATTCTAAGGCATTGAATTGTTCTGAATAGGCATGCATGGCATCTTTAGTCCCCCTAGGATAGAAACCCTTTAGGTCTGCTTTAGACCATTTTGGATAGCCAACATATAGCTGAAAAGGCTCATCAGATTTATACTTCTCTAAAAAACGCAGTTCTTTCTCGTTTATATCCGGTAATTGAAAATCAATTACCGAAGGGTCATCCACTCTTCCAAACTTCATTTGCGTATAGTTATGTTTAATAGTCTATGTGCAAATTACTGTTATTTTTAATGAAACAGAGAAATTGCAGGTGTCATTTTGACCTGTGCGGTACAATTCCCTTACCTGAAGCTATAATTTCCAATGCTTTCAAAATGTAGGGGTCACGCTGATGAATCACATCATCTAAGGTGTAGTCCACTTCAATATCTGGGGAAATTCCGTTTAAGTGATGTGTAGAACCATCAGAATTCTTAACCATTACACCCGAAAAAGTGGGAGTTATATTGCCAGGTAGGTTCATGATGTTTATTTCTCCATTTGCACCAGCAGTATGTTTACCAATTAAGGTTCCGATTTTCCAATATTTAATAATATCTAAAAATGTTTCAGGGGCACTTTGGGTTGCTTCGGCAATTAAGAAATAGAATTTAGCCTTTGGATGTTGGTTTTCAGGAATGGTTACCTGAGGACCTTCCGTAAACCATTTGGTTTTAGGGGAAAGTATTTGTAATGAAGACATATTGTTTTGAACCACTGTATCGGTGATTAATTTTCGGATCAATCCCTTTTGTTCACTATCTAGCGTAAGGTATCCGCGGACATCAAAGATGATATGTTTGGTTGGATCATTGATAAAATTCAACAGGGTGTCCGTTAAGGGGTTTTCAGAAAGATTGAAATAGTAAGTGCTATCGTTCAACATGCGGTTGTCTTGTCTATCTAATAAGGCTGTATACAAAGCATATCGTTGATGTTTATAGTTTCGGATTGTCTGAATTTCTTGAATCTTTTTACTTTTATAATCGATGACCTTAAAGTTCACTATGGAATTTTCCGGTCCACTAAACAATCCGAATACACCAGCTCTATTGATGATATTTGCTTCCGACCCTGTAGCATAGAATTGTTGTTTTTTCCAGATTTCCTTGATCGATTTACCTTCAATTTCATGAAGCTTATCACCAATCTGCAATTTATTTTTTAAGGAATCATCATGTATTCTTTTGATATAAAAACCATCATTAAGGTATATTAATGTTATTGGTGCTGTAAATTCTCGTTCTTTTCTAAAAGATTCATTGTGATAAAAGATATGTGCATCTTGGTAGGCATGCATCATTTTATTCAGTGCGAAATCATAATCCTCCAATGTTTTGCCATCTAAAACGTCTTTTAAAGTATTCCTTAGGAGCGCTAAGTCTTGTTCCTCATCAAACGGATGGTAAACATAGGCTATGTGAAACGCCGTCCAAATACTCATAACATTTGCTAATCGAACATCCAAATCCTCTTGTTGTTTTAGATCAAAGTATGAAAGACCATTGTTTCTCTTGTAGGGGTAGCTTGTGTAAGAATGCGTAGAAACTGGATAAGTTGTTTGTTCATCAGCATAAACCGCCAACGGAAAGCTTGCTTCTATGTGTTTACTTAATTTCATGTTTAAGGTGTCCCCAATCTTATTCTCTTCCAGAAAAAGCTTAGGATCATTTTCCATTATACGTAAGACCAGATCATTTTTATAATTGGATGTTTGCAGATCCGTTAATTCCTCTATGGAAAATGCTTGCCCATCAATTTTTATTTCGTTTGTCGAATTTACAGTTAAATGCCCAATATCATCTGTTATCCCAAATTTGATCGCAAATACTTGCGCATCCTTAGGTAAGCTGTCTTGAATAATAAAAATAGAATCGGATGGATTCAAATTGAATGACTGCCTTAAATCCGCTTTTACAAATGACTTAATATTTCGGTTTTTCTCTGTTTTAAAGGAGAATTTAAGCGTAAATGGTTTTCCTTCTTTCCCTTCCGGTACCTTTATGCTCATTAAGGTAAAATAGTTCAAATACATATCAGCTCCTAGACTTCGGCGATTAGTCCGGTAACTTCTAAAAGGACGATTTGTCCCAGAATATAATTCCAATCCTCTATGTTGTCTGCCAACTACCAGATCTTTAACGACAAGACTCGGAGCAGAAGTGAGAATTGTTTGGTCGTATTTGACACTTAAGGATGGCTCTAAGGGTTTGAATATCTTAATGAGTGAATCAGCCAGCACGCGCTCATTCTTTGCCTCACGGGCTATTTTTGTGCCCTCTCGCATAATATTCTCCCATCCAGCAGATAGATTCATGCTGTCCACTAAATCCGTAGGGGAGAAGTACCGAATATTTCCTGATAACAAAGCAAAGGCCATCAACCTATCTAATTTATCCTCTTGCTGATTTTGAGCCTTTGATATAAAAGGTATCAATGGGGTTGTAAAAAATACGATGTAGACTAGGAGTCTTAAATTAGGCCGATTCATATTCAGGAAATTAACTGTTATAATCTGGCTGCAAAATGAATAAATAATTGTGAGGTTCAAAACCACCGTTCAATATTTAAATGTTTTTAACAAGTTCAGAACGAAACAAACAAAATAAGGCAGCCCTCTCGGACTGCCTTATACTTTGATAAATTATATATATGATTGAATTAATATTTTACGGGGTAGGTCACAACGACATTGCTTATTTTCCAGCCATCTTTACTGTTGCAAAGAGTCACATAATCGTGTCTTTGGAAGGTATCGAAGGTGGTGGTGATTCGTACAATACTGCAGTCCTCATTCTTTTCTACGAATTGATATTCGCTTTGAGAGTCGATTTTCACACCTTTCAAAGATTTCAGGTGTTTGATTAAAGCACGTCTTTTGATGGTTTCCGTACTGCGATTGTTTGGAGTAGAATAGTAGAAGTCTTCACTGAATAGGTAGTCTACCAATTCTGTGTTTCCATTTAAACTAGCATCGATATAATGATCAATGATGGTTTCTACTTTCAAGAATTTTACCGGAGCATTTTTTTCGTTTGCAAAAAGTGCTGTTGACAAAAATGTCATTACGGTGGTTACGATTAGAGCGATTAGCGTTTTCATATCTTTTCAATTTTTTTGTGGTTATATTTCCTAATTGTTTGATTCAAAGGTATATTGAAAACAAAGGCGCAAACAGTCTCTTTAGGCGTAAGAGCCGGTAAATTCGGTGAATGACTGAAAAAAATCGGTGAAAATATTTCGACAAAAGAAAGTCTCGGTGAAATCCTTTTACGTTATATTTTATTAATATGAAATGAGGTTAAAGTTAATGAGAAGAAGCTAATCGGGACGAGGAATCTGTCCTCGTCCCGAAAAATTGATAACAATCTATAGGCTGTATGAAAGTCGTTTTGGCATTAGCCAATTTTAAATGATGTCATGGTTAATGCTCCTGCTACAGCAGCATCGTTGAAAATCTGCAATTCCTCTTTTTCTTCCTGTAAAGCTAATGCATAGATCATAGGCAAATAATGCTCAGGTGTAGGGATGGCCAATTCAAATTCTCGACCTTGTTTATGAAACTCAATCAATGGCTTGTGATTTCCTGAACGGATATATCCTTTCATCATCTCGTTTGCTTCGATAGCCCAATCATAGCCATAACCCACGGTATTTAAATTTTGCCAGGATACCATTCTCAAATTGTGAACATTATTCCCAGATCCAATAATAAGTACCCCTTTGTTTCTTAATGTTGCCAATTCTTTTGCCAGTGCGTAGTGTTCTGAAGCAGGCATGGTATAGTCGATGCTCATTTGAATAATAGGCACATCCGCATTTGGGTATAGGTGTTTTACGACTGACCAAGAACCATGGTCAAGGCCCCATTTCTCATCCAAGTGCACATCATTACTGGATACGATCTTCTGAACGGCATCAGCTAACTCTGGTGATCCAGGTGCAGGATACTGTACATCAAATAATGCTTGTGGAAATCCGCCAAAATCATGGATGGTTACTGGGTTCTCCATGGCAGTCACATAAGTACCACGAGTTTCCCAATGCGCTGAGATCACTAAAATAGCAGTGGGTTTCTCTATTTCATAGCTAATTTTTTTAAAGCCTTGAACAAACTCATTATCCTCAATAGCATTCATGGGACTTCCATGACCAAGAAAAAGCACGGGCATTTTTGGACTATTATTTAACCCATCAATAAATTTATTTAAACTATTCAGCTTCGCAGCTATTCCTGTTAAAGGTAAGCTTGCTGCAGCTGCTAAGAATTGTTTTCTATTCATATCATCCATCTTCTAGATCCTTTCTGTTTGTAAATTATACATACAAAGGTCCTAAAAGTAAGGATGTAGGTGGTATGAAGATTTGGAAAAAAGATATGGAAATTAGGAAATTAGCTTTTTCATGGCATCCCGAAACTCCGTAGGTGTTTGACCAGATTTCTTTTTAAAAACACTAGTAAAGTAAGCCTTATCGGTATAACCAATCTCAAAACCTATTTCTGAAACGGTCTTATTGGTTGTCATTAACAAGTTTTTTGCTTCAATTAATTTGCGTGTTTCGATGATTTCCGAAACAGTTTGCTGAAGGATATGTTGAGTTACCGAATTTAAATTTCGGGCACTCATGAACAGTTTTTCGGCATAATATTGAACCCCTTCAGGTCTTCGATAATTCTCTTCCAGTATTCTCAGGAAATTCTTAAAGGTGATATCTTGATTTTTATAAAGCTGCAGGTTCTCGGGATTCTGCTGATAGCGCTCTGCATCAATCATAATAAATAAGCTGCTTAGTAACTCCCGGACTATGGCAAGCTCTGGCTTTTCCTGTTGCATCTCATCGGATATCAATTCACAAATGGTCAACAAGCGATTAAAACATCGGCCTTTTTGAAACTGAAGATTGGCGTTTTCATGATAACTGCCATACAAATGAAAAGTGGTCTCCGCAATAAATTCAGAGCGAAAGCGTAATACCCAATATTTGCATGCACCATCTTTTAGTAAAGGAACTACACGGTGAAACTTCCCACGACTCACGAAACAGACAAATGGAGACTCATAAACATGGGTTTTATAGTCAATAAAATGCTCTATGGCACCTTCAACTCCAATAATTAACTCTTCAAATTCATGTTGATGAGCCTCATTGGTAGCATTCTGTATGCGCAATGCTTCTTCCTCATCAAGCTGATAAATTTTAAATAGCGTGTTCATACCTTAAAGCTAGTGTTAAAGAGTATCCTTTCTATAAATATACTAATTCGTAATTTGCTTTTTTACGATAATATCAAACCTTTTGGTATTTCCCTTGTTCAGCTATTAAGAACAACAAGTCAACATATGAATTTTAAGAAATCCATTATCAGTAGCTTATTTGCCTTTGGTCTAATATTCTTAGTGAGTTGTAATCAAGAAAAGAAACAGGAAGATGTAGGTGAAGATTTGACCCCGGTAGAAGGAAATGATCCGACCAGGTATAATATTAATGCTCCTGACGAAAATTTAATCAATATGGACTCCACCAATATGGACTCCACCAATATTGATTCCGCCCAGTAAAAAATCATTCTTTTATATTTTTGTTAGTCTGAAAAGCCTGAATGTATTAAGCCATTCGGGCTTTTTCAATTTTAAGTGATCAACCAGTATCAACTTTATAATTGAGCGTTTAGTCCAATAGATTTAAATCCTTAACCTTCTGCAATAGATTAACAGTTTTATTCACCTTGAACTTTTGAAGGAGGTTTCTCCGATGTACATCCACGGTTAAGGGACTCACGAACATTAATTCAGCGATTTGAACTGAACTTAGTCCTTTTGAAAGATAATTAAAAACTTCCTTTTCTCGCCCTCTATTGCCGGATGGGTAATTCTGTTTATGTATGTTCGCATAATGATGGTTACCAATCTATAAAAAACGTGTTGACCATGAAAGGTATTGGTTATCTCACGGTTAATCCACAAGGCACCAAGTTTGCCTTTCGAAAGAATAAACATATTTGGATATGTGATATCGATGGTAGTAACTTACAGCAGATTACTACAGGATACACTTCTGATATCATCAGTTATGATGGTGAAAGTAGCCCTTTTCTCCCGATGGTAAATATATAGCCTTTTCTGGTTCCACACGTAATGGTACGCCTTGGTCAGACCACGACTATGCTGATGGCTCTTGGGTAGCATCTGTAGGGGGTAAGTATGGTTATATAATCATTGTGCCTGCTGATGGAAAATTATATGACTTAGATCAGAAGGATGGTGGTTCTATATTCCTGAAAAAACCTGACCAGGACTATACAGGTATTCCAACTAGTGGGAGATTAATTTGGCGCTAGAAGATAGTTTATAATTCCTTTGCATTCGAAATACTGCCTATATGGATTTAGAATTCCAAAATAATTCTTTATCCATTAGGACAGTATTTTTTTGAGAATGTAAAAATTCCTTCTTACTTAAATCTAATTCTGGAAATATTTCATATTACTTTGATTGATATGTTACGACCAAGCATTTTTTAAGGATAAGTGAAATTATTGGTCTACAATTACCTATATTTACGAAAAAATAGTAGATATGTTTAAAGCTATTCTTTCTAGTCTGTTTCTGCTCCTGGTATTTCAGCTACAGGCACAACATCTTGTGCAAGGAAGGGTTTATAATGCAAAAACAAAAGAGGCAGTCGCAGGGGCGACAGTTTATATCAACAATTCATCCATTGGAACCAGTACGGATAAATCAGGTGCATTCAAGCTGTCTATTTCCCAATCTTCGGTCTACGAATTGGTGGTGTCGGCTATGGGCTATCATGGATCGTCTACTCAAGTGAAAATACCAGATACAAAATCCATTGATATCGCAATTCAGGAAAAATCGACAGAAATAGAAGAGGTTGTGATCACAGGGATAGTAAAAGACGGTTGGAAAAAATGGGGTAAATACTTCACAGAAACACTTATTGGTATAGGATATAATGCCGAAAAAACTAAAATTCTCAATCCTGAGGTTATCCGATTTCAATATGAAGATAAGGCAAGAATACTTCGTGCATATGCAATAGAACCCATCAAAATTTCAAATGACGCATTAGGTTATGAGATCGAATATGATCTTCAGGAATTTCGATCAGCTTTCGCTGATAATTACATCTATTTTGCAGGTTATGCTTATTTTAAAGATAAGGGAAAAGGACGTTCAAAATATAAAAATACACGAAGAGATACTTATGAATTGTCTTTGGCCAAGTTCTTACAAAGTGCCTATTTAAATACCTGGGAAAAAGAAGGCTATGTAGTACGGAAAATGGTAAAGAAAGAAAATGAAACCCGTAAAGTCGCTATTGCTAAGTTAAAAGAAGTAACAGGCATTGTGGTAAAATCTTTCCAAGGTAACTGGAATGCGTACTATGCTTCCCAAAAAGAAATTCTTCCTACCCATGTTCAAGCATGGCGAACACAAAGTAGGGAAGCACCTGAGATTGCTTATTTAATGGGCACCCTAACTCCCGCAGAACTATTTAATAAGGAACCGAGAAAGGATAAATTCAAACAATTGCAGTTCCAGGATTTTCTGTATATCATTTATCCTTCACGCCTTGCCAAGAGTAAAAATAAAATGTTGAAGGCGGCAGCTAGCCAGGTTACTGAATTAACACTTACTCACCCTAATGGTATCATGGTTGATCCTTCAGGTGCCTATTTTCCAACAGAAAACCTCTTGCTGATAGGTTACGGAGTTAATTATTCCAGACTCGCTTTCCTGCTTCCCTTAGATTATGTCCCCCCGATAAAATAAAATATATCAGATTTAGTATTGCACATCATCAACCCTAATTCCTCAATTTCATGTTCTCTGATTCTTAATAATTCCTCTTTTTTGTTTAGCTTTAACAGAGATCGGCACTAATAATCGCCATTCAAGCGACAATAAATTATGAGCATATTAATCATTGGCTTTTTACTGGCTGTAATCGTTGGAATAACGCTTGGGATGATTGGGAGTGGCGGAACAATCTTAACTGTTCCTATCTTGGTCTATGTCATGGCTGTCGATCCCATTTTAGCAACCACCTATTCATTATTTGCTATTGGTGTCACATCTTTGATCGGGGGAATTCGAGGAATTGTCAATAAGGAAGCAGATATCAAGAAAGTCTTTAGTTTTGGATTGCCTTCTTTGATTGTGGTTTTTATTACCCGATCTTATATTCTTCCCTTAGTTCCTGAAGTAATCCTTATTGGACCTTGGTCTATTCAGCAACAGGTAGCTTTAATGTTGCTGTTTGCTTTAGTGATGTTGGCCTCCTCAATAAGCATGATACGTACCGCACAAATTGGCTTAGAAACCCCTAAAACAGCACATCGTGTTCCTTTAGAATTGATTGTTCTACAAGGTGCATTGGTCGGACTGATCACCGGATTGGTAGGGGCAGGAGGAGGATTTTTGATCATTCCAGCCTTAGTGAATTTCTACTTCCTACCGATGAAAAAGGCGGTAGCAACCTCTCTTATCATCATCACTATAAACTCCTGTTTTGGCTTATTAGGTGATTTGGAAAAAATTCAATTATTCGATTGGAATTTGATCAGCATGTATACAGCAGGAACTGTAATTGGAATTTTTATAGGATTTGCCTTTGCGAATCGTGTAAGCAATAAATTCCTAAAAGTAGCTTTTGGCTATGTCCTATTGGTTATTGGTGTTTATATTCTATTGAAAGAACTGTTTCTATCTTAACAGTAACTTCAATTCACCTTACAATTTAACCTTCCTCATTTTTTTTTGGAACTTCTGTTTTCGAGAGGATTGTTGCCGGATATGGCTCGTTTTAAATTAGTTACAGATAATTAATAGGACGTACAATCCCTCTCTACTCACAGTTTTTAAGCTAGACTATACCAACGACATATAATCTATATACATGGACTCTTTAATATTTTATATGGCCAGCTAATTAAACTGACCAGCGAATTTTATTCTTTATTTTCTTATCAGTTTTGTTGTTTTTTTCTAAACTTTCTGATGTTTTTTTCATTACTAATTCCAGTCATTTCAACTATTTGATAAATTTATTGTTGTAAAATTAAATAAAAATATTCACAATAATAACATAAAATTAAAAAAATCGTTTTAAAATATAATTTATTGTCCGTTATATGCTTTTGAAATAGTTTTTCATGTGACTTCATTTAGAAATTTCGAATAAATTGTTGTAAATTATGATTACAAGAAATAAAGTTAATCTATCGTGACTTTTTTTTTGTTTTACTAGTCAGTTTTGTTTCTTTTTTCACATGTATTTCCCGAGTGTTTCCTTAGGGTTTTCTTTGGTACTCTTTCGGATCTCCTTCGGAACTTGTTCGGATCTCCTTCGGATCTCGTTCGGTTAGAAGCGAACGAGATCCGAAGGAGATCCCTATCAAATCCTAAGAAATTCCCTAAGTGTATGTCCGTTCCTGAAAATGGTTTACAAAATCCGAACAATTAAAACGTAAATTTAACGACATGAGTA
>NZ_BAAAZI010000006.1:726179-920035 GCF_039536825.1 Sphingobacterium kyonggiense | reverse complement strand
AGAATATATTTGTAAACTTCAATCAGTAATTTCTTCGAATTCTGTAAACCTATTTCAGTATAAGACACTTTGTATTTGACTTGGGATTGCTTCGAGACTCTTACGGATCTCCTTCGGAACTTGTTCGGATCTCGTTCGGATCTCGTTCGGTTCCGACCGAACGAGATCCGAACAAGATCCCTATCAGATCCATAACAATTCCTTTAGAGTATCGAAGCAATATCAAGCTTAAGTCAAGTTAATACCGAAGCAAATATTTATTTGATTCCATGCCGAATTCTCAAATTACTACTGTTTATCTATGTTTAACATTTATAAATCTATTGGTACACTTTTATCCAGTCTACCTCCATTTTTACAGGAAGTTGCTTCTGATTCACCTCTCCTACCCATTTACCTCCTAATTGCTGATCTATAATGAGAAAAAACGGTTGATCATAGGGCCATTGTGAGGAATCTGCATCCTTCAATTTAGGGTATGTAAATGTTGTTTTTCCATCTAATTGGAATACAAGTTTGTCAGGATACCAACTTACGGCGAAGACATGGTATTCATCCGGATTAAAAGTAGCCGTACCACCATGTGGAGGATTTGATTTCTGACCTTTATTGACGGTGTAGTCGGAATGTGTGGTTTGGTAAATGATCTTATCAAAGTTGAGGTGTTCCATGATATCTATTTCACCACTTTTCGGCCATTTACCATATTTATCAAATTCGGAGAGCATCCACATAGCTGGCCAAGCACCTTGAGCAGATCCTAGTTTAGCACGAATCTCTACACGTCCATATTGAAAGGCAAATTTATGTTTGGACCAAATTCCACCCGTAATGAACGGACGTGGATCGCGGTTCCTATCCGGATTATTAATGCCCAAGAGATGAATTTTTCCATCTTTCATTTCAAAGCATTCATCGACTGTACTCATATGCCGGTTCCAATCAGAAGGACCAACAGGTACCCTACTCCACTTGTTAGTGTCTAATGTTTGTCCATTAAAATCATCCTCCCATACGAGTTTCCAAGTTTTCTGTTCTCGGTTTTCTTTTTGGAGAAGAATATAGGGCTTGTCTTTCATTTTTTGGTTGACAGCACAAGAGCTCAAGCAAAGCAGACCAAGGCCTAGCATTAAAGGAGTTAGTTTTTGCATGGTAGTTTTGGTTATAGGTTGAATTTGTTGGCAATCTACATTTATTCCTGTGTTTTTCCAAGTTAGATTAAGCTTCCATAAACAGTCAGTTTGGGTCATATTCAAGCAATATGAACTGTAATATTCTTAAAAACTGTATATTTAGCGTAACGAAAGAATTAGTAATCAAACAGAATGGAAGAAAACAAAGCCTTACCCACATTATCCGCAGAAGAAATTCGAGTGTTAGGTTCTCTGTTAGAGAAATCTAAAACCACCCCCGAATATTATCCCATGACTTTAAATGGTTTGCAGACAGCCTGTAATCAGAAAAGCTCTCGGAAACCGGTTGTGAATTACGACGAGTCAACGATAATAAACACCTTGGATAGTCTACGGAAGAAAGGATTGGTTTCGACAGTTGTTGGAGGAGGTAGTCGAGTGACAAAGTATAAGCATAATTTGGCTATTCAATTCCCATTATTACCGCAGGAGTTGGCAGCGATGTGTTTATTGTTTTTGCGCGGTCCATTAACTGCTGGTGAGATAAACAGTAATTCAGGAAGGTTATACGAGTTTGAAACCTTGGATGAGGTACAAGAATTGTTGCAAAAATTGAGTGGAGACGAGCCAGCCTATGTACGGCAGTTAGCGAAACGTCCAGGTCAAAAAGAAGCACGATTTGTTCATTTATTTAGCCCTTTTGATGAAGAAGCTTATGAAGAGCAAGGCGCTTCAGAAAATGAAGCTCCAAGCGGCAAATACGCGCAATTGGAAGAACGAGTTCAACAATTAGAAACACAGTTAAGCACTTTACAAGCAGCTTTTGACAAGTTGATGGCTGAACTATCTTAATACAATAGCATGAAGAAAATAAGCATCTTAATATGTCTCCTACTTGCAGGATACTTTATTCAGGCTCAGGAAATAAAAGAGTTGGCGAAAGGTCCTAAAAGTAGTTTTCGAGGGATGGATTCTTATAAGGATCGGGTAGTATGGGTTTCAGGTAGTTCCGGCTGGATTGGCTTATCCAAAAACTCTGGAGATACTTGGGAATGGTTTCAGCCGAAAGGATATGAAAAATTTGATTTCCGAGATATTGTAGCCTTCAGTGCCAAGGAGGCATTAGCCGTATCAGCGGGAAGTCCAGCGGTGATTATTAAAACCAAAGATGCTGGTAAAACCTGGACAGAAGTTTATCGAAATGATGATGCAGATATCTTTTTAGATGCTGTTGATTTTTCTGGTAAACAGGGTTATATCCTTGGTGACCCAATGGATGGTAAATTTCAATTATTGAAGAGTACGAATAAGGGAAATTCCTGGCAAGATGTGAGTGAAGAGATCATACTATTGGCAGACGAAGGTGAAGCTGCTTTTGCGGCAAGTGGAAGCTCTATTCAAATAATAGGTGATTGGCTATACATAGGAACAGGTGGACGTGTTTCGAGTTTAATGAAACGCAATAAAAAGGAATCAAAATTGGACGTGGTAGATGTACCTATCTGGACAGGACAAGCAGGTACAGGGATCTTTTCTATAGATTTTTTGAACCAACGAGAAGGTGTAGTTGTGGGTGGAAATTATATGGATGATAAGAACAACAGCAATAATGTACTCTTAACCAAAAATGGCGGATTATCTTGGGTGAAACCCGAGGTGCCAGTTGGTGGTTACCGTTCTTGTGTAAAATACATTAGCCCAACGATGTTGGTAGCAACAGGAACTTCTGGAACAGATATATCAATAGATGGCGGAAATACATGGAAGACGATTTCCTCAGCTAGCTATAATGTCATAAGCCTTAGCAAAAAAGGAAAACGTGTTTTGCTGGCTAATTCTTCTGGAGGTATCGGTTATTTCGACATCCCTTAATAAGCTAACTTGATCAAACAGTAAAACTGAGAATTACTGTTTGATCAAGTTTATATTAGCGTGCTCTGAAATAATCTCTTCAATGATTTCAAAATAGGTTTGCCCCTCTCCTGCCTTTAATAGCTCAATTTTCTTTTGTATTCCAGCAGCATCAAAATGTTCAGGATCTTCTAATTTCTCTGCATAAAAACCCAAGGTAAAATCATATCCTAAGGCCGCCTTGTTCTCCTCAAAGTTTGTCCATATAAGGTCTACAGCTTCATTCTCTTGTAAAGCACCAAATCCTCCGTATAGCAGATCATCAAAAGCATCTAGACTTTCGCCTAATTGCCAAGATTCATCTTGCATAAATTTGGCATTTATCTCGGCATATAGCGAAGTTTTATCGAAGATTTTAGTACCATCAATGGTAATTTCCTTTTTCATTCCGCTAAAATACGTAATTGAAAAGAGGCTTCAAGGCAAAATATGGAAGCTTTTTAATCCTTAAGTTAGGTCTGCTGATGTAAGACACTGATAACCTGGCAATCTGTACAAATCTCGATGTATTCGGTCCCTTCTAACCCTTCTAAAATAGTAGACAATGGTACAGAACCTAAAAGCTTCATTTTCTGTTGGCAATCTGGGCATTCGTCGTATTGAAAATCTTGAATCCAATAAGCATGTCCTCCTAAATGAGCCATCTCTTCTTCACCACAAGGGTAATAGGTCGATTTAGCCGTTGGGGAAAGGACATATTGGTGATCTGCTAATTCTTTTAATTGTTCCTCTGTCAGGTAATTCTCATCGCCATATGGTTCAATTAGCTCCATGCTACTTTCACCATTTAACTGATAGCGTATGAGGGTCTTGTCACTTAAGGAGCAACAGTTGGGACAAGTTGGAATAGAAATTATACCCGGAAGATTTAAGAATGCCAAACGAGGGTCTGTTCCATCAATCGTCATCAGGTTCATTAAATTACATTGGCAATTGGGACATTTTTCCTCCAAGAGCTGTCCTAATTTTGTACTTTGATTTGCAGACTCATCTTCTATAAACACATAACATGTTGGGTAAATCAATTGGATTCTATTCTTTTCCTGATCAAAGGTCCAACCACCCTGTTCGGCATATCGAGCAGGACCGACATACAGGTTCTTACGCCAAGGAAGCGGATGTTGCTCCAATTCATAAAAAACATTCAACACAGCATCTGAGGGTACTTGCGATAGACAACTTAAAATTTGACTTGGATATTTTGTATCGGGATCTAATAATGTTGCTATAAGTTTCTCCTGAAGATCATCATCGCTGTCTTTATAAATTGCGGGAGGATAAAAGATATTTTTCTCAAAAGCTGCACGGGCAATTTCTAAGGTATTGATATCCCGATAAGCCACTAAGGAATTGAAATTCTTAAAAACCTCTCCCCATTTATCCATTTCATCTAAATTTTGAAGAATATCTTCCTGCATTAGTTGCAATTCTTCTTCATTTAGACTTTCAATTGTTAATCGAAATTCTCTTTGTTTACAATAGTAACACAAACCCTCAAAAAACTTAATACGATTACAATTGGGGCAAGGAATTGCTTCTTTATTATGAATCATAACTAAAGCGTCAAAAATTAATTATATAGCCAGTTTTAATGTTTCTCCATCTAAAAAATGTCCTTTGGATTTACTAATCAATATATGTTGATCTTGTGTATAACCCAAAGTTTCCCCATCTTGGAAAGAAACGTCGTTGTTAATGATATAGGAACAAATGTTCAATAGAAAGGTATGTATATTCTCCAACGAATCTGAAGCATGTAAAACTTCTATTTCCATCTTGTTAAATTCCTTAAGTCCATAGGTATACATACTATTTCCCTCTTCAGTAGATTGCACTCCAAAATAAACCCATAAAGGAACTGGCGTGTTTCCTTCCTTGATATAGGACTCAAAAGCGAGGTATTGATCTTTGGGAAATAATAGTGTTTGACTTCCTTGATAAATGCCAAATGCATTTCCATGGTTCAAGATGCTCATAAGAATCTTAGTCTGTAGTATGAAACGACTAAGGGTGCTATTGTTACTACTCATCACGGAAACGATAGCATGACCATCAACTTTTTGCACTTCTGAAAGCGCATTCGGCCAATTGTAAGCATAATAGGCGGTATTTTCAATTTCATCAGCGGGAATAGGGAATGACATAAATGCGATAGCCACCATTTCTCCCTCAATTGTCAATACTGCCGAATCATCATTGCCATCTACCTTCGAGATAGTTAATCCCCAATCGCTTTGGAGGCCTGATACTAAATTTTCTAGTTGGTACCGATTGCCCTTGGTAAAGATAGGCATCGATAAGAGCACATTTGAATCCTCTTGATTCAGTTTTGGTTTTTGGTTTTCCTCGTCTTTTTTAAAAAAATCAAATAGTCCCATATAGCGTTTATAATTTAGTTGTATTGCGTAATTTAATAACGTAATTAATGAAAAACAATTACCTTGTTTCTAATTTTTTAGCTCAAATTATTCGATTTGGTGCTTCTAAATAGATAGTAATTAAAACCTAAGACAAATTTGGGTGTAAAATTTTCCTCAAAATATGATTTGAATCATAAGATTAACGGATGTTTAATAAACGGTTAATATTGGGGTAATAGATAAACACTAGATTTGGGTACTCTATTAATCAATTCAACAATAGCTCCTTCACTTCTGGTAATGTGGAGGAGATTTTTTTTGGAGTTTGTGTAACCCCAAATTCTGAGGTTTCTTTATTTTCTTTTTCCTTCTTATTTCCTTCTCTAAAAAATACGCATAAATATTTACTGTTGTGTAACCCCTGTAACCGTAGAACTCTTTAACATATCTGACTTTTGCATTAATAATTAAACAAAATCAGGTATGTATAAAAGATTTATATTACTAATTATAATCATTTCATCCTTTACAGCGGAATCAAGGGCACAGCAGCCATTAAACTTGTCGGATGCAATTATGCAGATGAAACTAAACAACAGTCAGCTTCGCGTTCAACAAATGGAAGTTGATTTATCTAATGCGGAACTGGAAGGGACAAAATCTGGATTTCTTCCAAAGGTATCCCTAAGTCATACTGCCTTTTTCACAAGTGATCCACTGAATGCTTTTGGATTTAAGCTGCAACAACAGGCTGTAACCATGGAAGATTTCAATCCGGTGTTATTAAACAATCCGGATGATATGACCCACTTCAATAGCAAATTAGCAGTACAACAGCCAATATTAAATTTTGATGTATATGCAGCTAGAAGGGCTTTAAGGGAAAAAATTAAAGCCAACCAATACCAAAAACAATTTGCTGAGGATATGCTTGTAGTGGAAATTCAGAAAGCATATAGCAACCTACAATTTCTATATGAGGCTAAAAAAGCCGTTGAAAAAGGACAAGCTGCCTATCAAGAGGTTTTGCGAAACACCAAGAATATGGAGCAACAAGGTTATGCAAAAGCGTCGGATGTTCTTTTGGTGCAAGTTGGATTATCGGAGGTTCAAAACAAGGGAATCGACATTGATAATAATATATCTAATCTGTCCGATTACCTCAATTGGTTAATGGGTAAGCCTTCAAAAGAAATTTACATACCTACTGAAACTTTGGTCCAAAAAAGCTTGCCTAATGAACAACAGGTGTTTTCCCAAGATCGTGCAGATATTAAAGCTATGCGTTCAGGCCTTGAGGCTCAATGGCAGATGGTTGATATGAATAAGAAAAAACTCCTTCCAAGAATCAATGCTTTTGGCGAGTATAATTTCAATGACAAAAATATAGTAGGATTTGGTTCAAATGCATATTTAGCTGGGATTTCTTTATCGTGGGATCTGTTTAATGGCAATGAAACGAACAACAAAATTAAACAAAGCAAGATTTCTTATGCTAAATCAGAATCTGAGTTTCAGGTTTATGTGGAGAAAAATGAGCTAGAATTGCAAAAAGCAAAACGAGAATTAACAGCTAATCAGGCTAAAATCACCTTAAATGCGACTGCGTATCAGCAATCAGTCGAATCTTTAAGAATCATAGAGAACCGTTACGGTCAAGGGCTAGAGAAAACGGCAGACCTATTGGTTGCTCAGGCAAAAACCATTGAAAAACAAGTGGCCTTACTAGAGGCCATAAAAGACTATAATCTTTCTATTATACAAATCAATTTTTTAACTCAACGTTCGAATTAACAGAATGAAAACGAATAAAATACTTACTTCCATAAGCTTAATCATGCTTATAGGTTATTTCTCTTCCTGTTCACACAGCAAAGATCCAAAAATCGTAGAATTGCCTCCTGTAGCGGCAACTATTGGACAAACCGCCGGATCTAATCTTGGTAAATATGTTACGGCCAGTGGAAAAATAGAGGCAGAAAACAGTGCCATGATCAGTACACGGATGATGGGATTTGTGACAGCGATACAGGTAAAAACAGGACAACATGTATCTAAAGGACAATTACTAGCTCGTATTTCCAATACAGACCTACAAGCAAAAAAGGCTCAAACAGAAGCTGGTATTGCACAGGCACAAGCAGGATACAACAGTGCGCGTAAGGATTATGAGCGCTTTGAAACATTATTTGCCCAAAAGAGTGCAAGCCAAAAAGAACTGGATGATATGAGTACACATCTAGAAATGGCAAAAGCAGGACTAGAAGCTGCCAAACAAATGCGTAATGAGGTAATGGCTCAATTTTCCTATTCCAATATCACTGCCCCTTTTTCAGGTGTGGTTACAGGAACTTTTATGAAAGAAGGCGACATGTCCAATCCTGGAATGCCCATCATCAGTATGGAAGGAGCTTCAAAACTTCAAGCGGTGGTTATGGTGTCTGAGAGTGAAATCTTGAACATTAAAAACAACATGAAAGCCGATGTTCTCATTAAATCTTTAGAGAAAACCATAAAGGGTAAAGTAGCAGAAATGAGTAGCTCAGCACAAAACACCGGAGGGCAATACATCGTAAAAATTGATCTTGAGATTCCTGGTAATATCTTATCGGGGATGTTTGTACAAGCGGTATTTCCGGTAGAACGCACCGCAGCAACAACAGGCAACTCCAATATGCCTTTAATTCCAAAAGAGGCCCTGATTGAAGAAGGACAACTAAAGGGAGTTTATGTGTTAAACGACCAAAATATTGCCTTATTGAGATGGATCCGACTTGGAAAGACCTACGGCAATGATGTAGAGGTTTTGTCAGGATTATCGGCTAATGAACGCTATGTCCTTCATGCTGACAGCAAGCTATTTAACGGAGTGAAAATCAAGGTAAAATAAGATAATACCCTTTCCTAGGGATCTTATTTAAAATAAAAATACAGAATAATGCAAAGTGGTATATCAGGTAAAATAGCCTCGATGTTCTTAAACTCTAAACTGTCGATTTTGTTGATGGTTGGGTTGATGATTATCGGTGTATATAGCTCTTCCTTAATTCCAAGAGAAGAAGAACCGCAGATCAATGTTCCTATGGCTGACATAATGGTTGGTTATCCAGGAGCGAGTCCAGAGGAAGTTGAACGCCGGGTTTTAGAACCTCTGGAGAAGATAATTTCTAATATTAAAGGAGTTGAACATTTGCACAGTACAGCCATGAATGGTCAGGCAATGATCATCGTGCAGTTTTACGTAGGGGAAGATATTGAACGCTCTTATGTCAAGTTATATGATGAGCTTATAAAAAACCAACATATTTTTCCGCAAGGGGTATATTCTCCTATAGTAAAAACGCGTTCAATCAATGATGTTCCAATGTTGGCTCTTACTTTATGGAGTAATAAATACGATGATTTCCAGATTCGTCAACTAGCTGAAGAAGTATCTACCGAAATCAAGAAAATAAAAGATGTATCTACCATCCGAGAAATCGGAGGACGAACTAGAGAGTTAAAAATTACGCTGGATAAGGATAAAATGGCGGAGAATGCTGTAGATGCTTTAGGCATCATGCAGATGATCCAGGCCAATAATGGCAGTATGCAATCGGGTAGCTTTGTTCAACAAGATCAAGAATACCTATTAACGACCGGGCAGTTCTTATCTACAAAAGAAGATGTAGAGAATCTAGTAGTAGGTGTCAATAAGCAAATGCCTGTTTATTTAAAACATGTAGCTCAAGTCACAGATGGTTCAGGAACTGCCAAAAGCTATGTTTCATTTGGCTACAGTAAATTTAATGAGAAGTATGCTGAGAATGCCTCTGAATATCCAGCAGTGACACTCTCCATTGCGAAAGTTCAAGGAGCCGATGCCATGCAGATATCCGAGCAAATCTTAAGCAATGTAGAAAATCTACAATCCAATCT
Source organism: Sphingobacterium kyonggiense (assembly GCF_039536825.1). Lineage (NCBI taxonomy): Bacteria > Pseudomonadati > Bacteroidota > Sphingobacteriia > Sphingobacteriales > Sphingobacteriaceae > Sphingobacterium > Sphingobacterium kyonggiense. Next base: position 910,713 of record NZ_BAAAZI010000006.1, on the reverse strand, counting down.
CATTCCTAAAGATGTTAAAGTCGAGGTAACCCGAAATTATGGGGAAACCGCATCGCATAAAGTAAATGAATTGTTATTTCACTTAGGCGTTGCGATAGTAGCAGTTACGGCCTTGGTTATGTTGGCAATGGGCTGGCGTGGTGGATTGGTCGTATTTCTTTCCGTTCCACTAACATTTGCCCTAACCTTATTCAGTTACTATATCTTAGGATATACGTTGAATCGGATTACTTTATTTGCCTTGGTGTTTGTCGTCGGAATTGTGGTTGATGATAGTATCATCATAGCGGAGAACATGCACAGACATTTCAAGATGCGGAAATTGCCATTTAAGGATGCTGCCATATACGCGATCAATGAAGTGGGTAATCCGACGATCTTAGCAACTTTCACGGTTATTGCGGCCATATTACCAATGGCCTTTGTATCGGGTATGATGGGGCCTTATATGAGTCCTATGCCGATTTGAGCTTCCATTGCCATGTTGCTTTCTCTATTTGTGGCATTGACCATAACCCCATATTTGGGTTATCACCTGCTGAACGTGAAAAAAAAGCAACATGAGAAAGAGGAAAAAGGTCATCAGACGAGCTGGATTTATAAAATCTATAACAAGTTTGAAAAACCTCTCCTTGACAATTCTAAGAAACGTTGGTTGGTATTAGGATTAACCGTAGTTCTTCTATTTGGCTCAGTCGGGATGTTTTTTACCAAATCAGTGGCTGTCAAGATGCTTCCATTTGATAATAAAAACGAATTTCAAGTGGTGATTGATATGCCTGAGGGTACAACCTTAGAAAGGACTGCTGCGGTAACTAAAGAGATTGCTCAATACCTAACAACCGTACCTGAAGTAGTGAATTATCAAAACTATGTAGGTACTTCAGCTCCTATTACTTTCAATGGTTTGGTTCGTCATTATGATTTACGAGGTGGAAGCAATATGGCCGATATTCAAGTCAATCTTTTAAATAAAACAGATCGGGATGAGCAAAGTCATGCCATTGCTAAGCGGATCCGTCCAGCTATTCAAGCCATTGCCAAAAAACATCATGCTAATGTGAAGCTTGTGGAAGTTCCTCCAGGTCCTCCGGTATTATCAACCATCGTAGCAGAAGTATATGGTCCAGACTATCAGGAACAGATTAAGGTAGCTTATCAAGTTAAAGAGATTTTAAAAAAGACCAATGATGTAGTGGATGTAGACTGGGGTGTTGAGGATGTTCAAACCGAGTATAAATTAGAAGTGGATAAGGAAAAAGCTATGCTGAATGGTATTGCTCCTCAACAGGTTGTTGGAAATCTAACTTATCTATTGAGAGAGTATCCTATTTCGAATCTTTATGATGAAAAATCAGTCAATCCGGTAGGCATTGTAATGGCGCTGGATGATAAGGATAAAACCAATTTAGAGGATATTCAAAATCTTAAGGTAAAAGGTCAGCAAGGCAATATGGTACCAGTAAGGGATATCGTCAAAGTGAAACAGGATACCCTACGGAAATCCATCAGTAGAAAAGATCAACAGAGGGTGGTCTACGTATTAGCAGATATGGCTGGTGATTTAGAAAGTCCGGCTTATGCCATCCTTGGTATGGAGAAAACCTTAAAGGAGATGAAACTTCCAAAAGGATATGAGGTCAGTGATCTATATATGGGACAGCCTAAGGATGACAGCAACTTTACGGTTAAATGGGATGGTGAATGGCAAATAACTTTGGAAGTATTCCGCGATCTTGGAATTGCATTTATGGTGGTTATCATCATTATATACATGTTGATAGTTGGCTGGTTCCAAGACTTCAAAACACCTATAGTCATGATGGTGGCAATACCTTTGTCCTTAATAGGAATTGTTTTAGGACACTGGCTATTGGGCGCATTTTTTACAGCGACATCCTTCATTGGGATGATAGCCTTGGCGGGTGTCATGGTTCGTAATTCGGTATTATTAATTGATTTCATTGAAATCAGGTTAAAGGATGGAATTCCATTGAAACAAGCCATTATTGATGCTGGAGCAGTGCGTACTACTCCTATCCTACTAACGACAGGTGCTGTAGTTATTGGTGCTTCCGTTATCTTATTTGACCCGATATTCCAAGGATTAGCTATCTCATTAGTTGGGGGTGCCATCGTATCAACCATCTTAACCCTCTTTGTAGTGCCTTTGGTTTACTACATAGTTGAACGAAAAAAATGGGCAGACAATAAAGATGAGAACTAGATTTAGAATATATATAGGTAACAAAAAAATCTAATCGTATGAAATTATTAATCATTACAGCTGCAAGCAGCTATAAGAACAGTGTCAAGAAACTCTTGGCGGAAAATCAAGTGATTACTTATTCCTATAATCCTGTCACGGGTTATAGGGATAGTACTCAGGATGCAGTAGATGATAATTGGTTTGCTTCAGAAATGAATAAAACTGAATCTTTTCTGTTTTTTGCTATGGTACCTGATCAACTTTCAGACAATATTTTCCATTCAGTTGAGGCATTGAATAAAGCAAATGATATGCAATCAAGAGTGCATATAGCCATTACTTCGATTGAAAAATCAAATTAACCCAGAAAATAAAAATTATGACAAGAGAACGATACATTAAAATGATTGCCGGAGCAATGGTTTTAATATCCAGCTTAGGAGCCTACTTTCTAAATATCAATTGGATTTGGATTGCTGTTTTCGTAGGAGCTAACTTATTTCAATTTTCCATTACCAAGTGGTGCATGCTCAATAATATCTTGAAGTTAATGGGTGTACAATCGGAAATGGAATGCTGTAAAGATGATAAATGCTAGTTAATTTTAAGGTTGATGTTAAGGAGCTGTTCGTAATGGACAGTTCCTTTATTTAGGTTCAGCATCTTTCCATATACGAATACATTCATCCACCCCTTTATTAATCCCTTCAAAATATTTTTCTTTTTTAAACTCAGGAATAATAATATTCTTTATTATCTCGGCACAAATTTCATCTGTTATTATCTCTTGCGTACCTAGTCCAGTAGTTATTCGCATTCTTCGTAATTGTGGACTAAACACAAAAGTAAGTCCATTGTTCTTTTCCGCAGTTCCTACTCCCCAATGATTGGATAAATCTATTACATAATCGTCAAAGTTATCCTGGTTTAACTTATCATCATTAATGGAAATAACGACAATTTGATTTGTAGTTTGCTTATCAAAATTTTTAAGTTTCTCGTTTAATGAGACGACCTTTAAACTATCAAACACCTTTGCAAAATCATTCACATATCCAATTTTTTCAGGAAAGGTTAGCGTGCTATTTTTTTGTTCTGTCTTAGTCTTTGTTTCTATTTCCTGGGTATAAGCATTATGGATGTGGAAAGTAAGAAGGAAGAGTATGATAAGTAGGTAGTTTTTCATAATATTTAGTTTTAGGGTATGCATAAATTGACATTAATAACTCCAACCCAACATTCGCTGTTTGAGTCCTTTTGCATCAAATACCCATACCACTTCAGAATAGCATGCTCCATCGCCTAAACTTTGAATAGCAAAGAAATTATTACCGTTCTGGAAGTATTGGAAGTTATTCTGAGCATTTATTATACTCCAGATATAATCCAATGGAACATTGAATTTCTTACCTTTTACTGTTGCTTCAACTTTTTGAATTTCTGTTTTTGGAATACCACAATCCGCTCCGAAATAAGATTTACCGTTTATGGAGGCTATTACTGTTTTTTCATTATCAGCATATTTTATCTGCTTTCCAGTGGCTTTGAAGGGACTAATCGTATAGCTCATTTTAATATCCGATGATGCAGCTTTCTTAAGATCCTTTATAAATCTCAATTGAGATTCATGTATAAATCCTGTCTTGTGTTTACTTAAGTCAGAACTACAGTTCAAACAATAGGGATCTGAACCGACATACACTTTTAGCCACTTATCATTCGGGTGTTCTTCAGCATACAATTCATCGACTAAAACAACAGTATTGTTCTGCAGTGGAGAAATAATTTTAGCATTTGTAGAACCTGCTGATCTTAAATTCGAATAACCATCTGTACTTTGAACAATAGCCATTTGAGCATAGGAGAAATTAGCAAAAAAACAGATTAATGCGATAAATAGGACTTTTAAGTTAGTGTAAAGGGACTTTTTCATACTGGAGATTTATAGCTACTTATTTTACTTCGTATTTGATTCAACATCAAGTTAATAGGACAACTTTTATACCAATTAATAATTCTAACCACTTTTAGAATTATCTACACGATGAAGATATTTTCTACATTTAGTTGTTATACCTATTTAGTAAAAACAGAATCAAGCAACTCCTTTTCCACTTTCACTAAAACAAATTCTGCGCTATCATAAGTAATTGGCACACTTGGAACAAAGAAAGGCACCCCCATATAGCTTGATATCAAACCATTTCCTACATGCAATGCATCATCTCTTTTTAAAAGTGCAAAAGGCATTCTTTTCTTAGCTCCCCCACTAAAGGGTTTATAATAAAAGTCTCCAATCAAAGTATCTCCCATTATTTTACCTTCAATATTTCCAGTTCGATAGGTATACCAGTTCTTACGAATCTCATATTGACCGTAAAAATGATTTCCGATTGTACTCAATTTTAAATCTGCAGTATCAGATCCGTTTACTGCACGGTAATAGTTGGTATAAACTTCGGTATTTTGGTTATTGCATCCAAAAGCTGTGATAATAATGAGGAAAAGTAAAATTACTGGGTTGAGTTTCAAGTTGAATAATATTAGTTAAAACTATATTGGATGTAATAATACAGTTTATAAACCACTCCACATATTATCAAACCAATAAAAGGTAGAATCAGATGTCCATATTGCAAATAAGTATCATATGGAGTCTTTTGTTCTTCAATTTTAACCTTATTTAGAAATGCTTTGATACTATTTTCCTGATCTTTTTCAAGATAAACCGCCAGATTTTGATCCTTTGTCCTTAACCTTAAGATTATTAGCTCATTTAAAGGCCTAGATATGTAGAAACTCTCCACATTAGTTAAGGGTATTTCCGTATCATCAATTTGTATTTTATCATTCTTAAAATAAACTGGAACAGCTTTATTCTTTAATTGTTTTAGGATAAATGCATAAGTTGCAGCGACGACCGTTAAAAATAGAATTATCCGAAATTTTTCAAAATAGGAACAAATAAAGATAACTACAGCAAAAACAGGAAGCCATAAATATGCTGTATTTAACATCGTTTTGTGACGATATCCTTTAACTATATATGGATCTGGGCTATGCATTAACTTAAAGTGAAAAATAAATCTTAACTAATATAACGCATTACTGTTATAAAGACCAAAAGAAATGAATAGTTTGTTTTCCTGAATTTTTAGAATATACTTGATGATTTTTTATGGTATAGGAATGAGGAATTATAATTTTCGATTGTCAATAGTTACTCTATACTCTAGTCCATTCGTAATAATCTTTCCATTCTCATCTACTTGAAAAAGAAATAGCTCATTTTTTATACTATCATGAAACTCAACACCTTTCTCTCTAACTTCTAGATGTCTAATATTTTCAATATTGTCTATCTTGTCCTTGTCTAAAGTTATTTTATTACCATTAATTTTATAATTCCCATAGTAATAATCAGTTAGTCCTATTGCTGAATTATGGAAAATATAAGTTCCATTTTCTTTAAAAACAATACCTGTCCCATTATAGTCACCATCATAAAATACTCGGAGAAGAGTTGGTTTGTTTAAATTGTTTTGAATTTTAAGTTCTAACCCTATAATAATCCCAATAAGAATGATACAAATAATTGTTAATGCAAAGCTTTGAGGCTGTTTACTAACCTTATAAAGTTTAATATCTGTAATTAGTGTCCAAAATAGGACTGAAACTCCAGTAACAATTAAAAATAACCAAATTATTGATTCTCCAAAAAGTACTTGAAATTGAGATTTGTAAGTTAAGTAGGTTAGAGGCCCTCCAATAATAAATATTAATATTAGTCTGATTATTTTCATTTGTAGGTTGGCTTTATACTTTTAATTTTATCCAGTTCATTTTTTGTTATCCATAGTTGGTTTCCAGTCTTATCTTGCAAATCTTTGTATCTAATAAACTCTTCAATAATTTTTGAGTTTTCATATTTTGATGACTTAATAATAGCGAATTTATAATATTCATTTCCGTGTCTACTTAAATTCACATTGTCAAAATAAATCGTGTCGTTTTGAATCCGAAAGTTTCCTTTTATTTCAGTAATACCAAAGCATACTTTTTTTTCCTTAAATGTGTAGTCGTCTTTTAACATCAATGTTGTCATACAATTTGCTGCTCCTTCCCTCTCTGCAATTAAAATATTATTCCCCTCAAAGATGTTAAAGTTTATAATTCCATTAGGTTTAACGAATGTCAATGTTAAAACAGACGTCAAAAGTCCGATTTGTAATAGCCTATATTTGTTTTTAAATTTTTCCTTTACCGCAAAATAAACCTGTCTAGCCAATGCAATTGCAAGCCCTAGATAAATGACAACCAAAATCATAAACACAGGAATTGCAAAAAAACCAAGTATCCCTTCCCAGTAGTACGCCGAATTTACTATCAGAAAGAAAATGATTGTCGTAATTAGAGTTCCTTTATTTTTCAAATTCGTAATTAGATAATTTCAAAGGATCATTGGTTAATGAGCAAATAAAACAGCCTAAGGTTAATATTGGAGCAATAGAAGCCTGAAAAATTTTCATTTTTGCAATAACCAATGAATTAACTATTTATTATTTTAATAAATATAAAAAAAAGGAAATACAAAAGGCTGTTTCGACATAAAATGAGGTAACTAACATTTATATCTAACAACCGTTAATTCGCAAATGCATAATTTAATAACTGTTTTCTATTCGTAAAACTCTTTTGGATACTCTACTGTTCCTGAAACATCTTTCAATGCATTTTCAGTAAGTTCTATTAACATGCAGTTTTCATCAGGAACGTCGAATGGTAATTTAATTCCGTATTTTTTAGTCATTTCATACCCAAACTTTGGATAATATTTTTCATGTCCTAACAATATCACAGATTTAAATCCCAATTCTTTCGATTTCCGATGGGCCTCCAAAATTAATTGCCCCCCAATTCCGTTTCCTTGAAATCTTTTCAAGACAGCAACTGGTGCTAATGCCAAAGATTCTGACGAATGCAAAGTGTCATTTATAATTTTAATCTTTGTCAACAAAATATAACCTACAATTTCTTCATCAATTTCAGCAACTAAGGATAATTCTGGTATAAAGGAGGCAGACTTTCTTAATCTTTCTACTAAATACTGCTCTTTATGATCAGTATAAATTTCGTCCTTAAATGCATTTTCTATTAAGCTGAATACTTTTTTGTAATCCTTTTTTTCTTCTTTTCTGATGTTCATTTTGAAAATCGAGTTTATTTATTGAAGGTAATTATAATAATTCTCTGTATTATTATTTAGGGAAATGCTATTCGGAATAATTCTTCTTGGCTTCATAAGCTTTTACTGCATCAACTATATCTTCTTTAATAAACTCCCAATATTTCCCTCTTAAACAGATTGGATCAAAATCATCATCAGAAAGCTCAAAATTGGAGAGGCTATATAGTATATGGATTTCTGATATTGGACTCCTGTAAAGCTTGGTTTACTTTTTCAGCACCATAAAAGCGAATTATTTCGTTTTTATCATTCTCATTTCCACGCTCAAAAACACGTTGAATAACAGCCCTATATTGTCTTTCCCAATCTATGTGTTGAATATCCGTATCCCAAAATAAAGCTTTACTGAGTATATGCAAATCAGGAGTGCTTTTGATTTCTTTTTCTTTGATTTTTTGGATATCATAATAGGCTTGCAATATCACCAAAGTACCTTCTTCCAAGCCAAGTTCTCTTTCAATCTTCAATGCCAGTGCGGTGCTAATCCCTCTTTTCCCTTTGGTAATAGCATTAAACGTTTGAGGGTGTTCCTCTAAAGACAAAGCAAAAGGACGTTGCTTGATAGAACGTTTTTTTAATTCTCTATCAAGTATAATTCCTGGATGTATTCCTTTATATTTCTCAAATTGCTTAATCATAATACAAATGTAAACATTTTTGTTTACATCATTGTTTTATAGTAATTACATGGTTAAAGGTATTTTAATGATAATTGATAAGTGAGGATTGTAAGGTTGAAAGAATTGTAATGTTTTGATGATAAGAAATGAGAGCGGATTGGTTCAGCCCCGCGATTCCCGCACTTAGCCCTGAACCATCCCTGTAGGGGGGGCTTCAACCAAATCAAGTTGTGTGGATTTTAATGATGAACTGAATAAAAGTTCAGTGAATTGGAAAGTGGAAATTTATGATGAAATGGGTTAGAGCAGATTGAAATGTAAGGTTGAAAGAAATGTATTGTTTTGATGATAAGCAATGAGAGCGGATTGGTTCAGCCCCGCGATTCCCGCACTTAGCCCTGAACCATCCCTGTAGGGGTGGCTTCAACCAAATCAAATCCGCTCGCTGCGCTCGCTTGTTTTGTTGTTTATAGGGGTTGCTCAAACAAGTTTGGCAACCTCTATAAACAACAAAACCCACCTGAAGGTGGGCTTTGATTTGGTTGGCGGAGAGAGAGGGATTCGAACCCTCGATACAGTCATCCCGTATACAGACTTTCCAGGTCTGCTCATTCGACCACTCTGACATCTCTCCATGTCAATGTGGCTGCAAATATATAACTTTTATGCGTTCTCCACGTATTTAAAATCAAATAATTTTAACTTTTCTGATTTCCTTTCCCTAAATTAGTCAATACCAACTATGAAGCGAATTTTATCAATCGATGGTGGAGGAATCCGAGGAATTATCCCAGGCATGTTACTGGTCGCCCTGGAAGATAAAATAAAACGGATAACGAAAGATCCGCAAGCTCACCTCTCCCAATATTTTGACTTTTTTGCAGGTACTAGTACCGGTGGCATCCTCGCCAGTATCCTGCTCTGCCCACACCCAGATGACCCTACAAAACCTAGATTCTCCGCCCAAGACGCCCTGAATATTTACGTCGAACATGGTACTGAAATTTTCACAACAAGTAGCTGGAGACGATTTCTAAATCAATTTGGATTGCTATCCGAGTTATACGATGAGCATGTTCTTGAAAAAGTCCTGGATAGCTATTTTGGAGATCTCAAATTGAGTCAGTTGATCAAACCTTGTATCATTACAGCGTACAATATCGAACTTCGTAAAAACCACCTGTTCCGACAACAGAAAGCCATATCACACGGTGACTCTAGAGATTTTTACCTAAAGGATGTATGTCGAGCAACCTCTGCAGCACCGACCTATTTCTCCGTTGCTGAAATTTACTCCATTGCAGGCACCAGATACCCTTTGGTCGATGGTGGAGTATTTGCTCACAACCCAGCCATATCAGCGCTCCTGGAGGTACTAAAGACCTATAAAACCTTTAAAATTGATGATGTGCATATTCTTTCATTAGGTACAGGTATTGCAAAAAATGCTTACCGTTATGAAGATTTCAAGAAACAAAAAGCCATATCCATCGGTCCAGCTTTGGTCGATATTATGACATCCAGTTCATCCGAAAGTAACGATTACTTCCTAAGACAGCTATTCCGGTCTGTTCAACATAGTGCAAATTACATACGTATTGAACCATCCAATATGTCTTCCATACAACCCGCATTGGATGATGCCTCCAAAAGCAATATCCAAAAAATCGTTTCTCTAGCTGACAAACTGATTTCAGACAACGAATCCATGCTCGATGCTTTGGTATTGGATTTGATTCATGACAAGGAAAAGAAAAGTCAGAAAAAAGAAAATGGCGTATGGAAATTTTTAAAGGATAAATTCTAGTAAATAGCAAAAAAAGGACAAAATATTAGTCTTTTGTTAATCTTGAAGCTATATTTTTGTTATATTAAAAACTTTCGAAAAATAACATAGATCCAATGGCTAAAACAATAGCATTAATTGCCCATGATGGCAAGAAAGCTGAAATGGTAGCATTTGTCAAAGACCATCAAGAGTTATTATCTCAAGCCCATTTAGTGGCTACAGGAACTACAGGTTCCTACATTCAACAAACCGGATTAGAAGTCGAACTTAAATTAAGTGGTCCCAAAGGTGGAGATGCACAAATTGCGGCTATGGCAGCTGAAGGCAAGATCAACGGTATTATATTCTTCCGCGATCCCCTTGGTAAACACCCACACGAGCCCGATATTCAAATGCTCATGCGTATATGTGACTTATGGAACGTGCCATTAGCAACAAACCCAGCAACTGGATCATTAATTATTAAAGGATTATTAGATTAAATATTTAAATGGAAAACGAAGTAGTAGTAAGCATAGGAGAAGAAAGTTATACCACACAAATTCAATACGGAGACCTTAGTCTGATCGCTGATGAGCCTGAAGAATTAGGAGGTCAAAATAAGGGCTTTGCCCCTACGCAATTGTTGTTATCATCCATTGGCGCCTGTAAAGCCATTACCATGCGTATGTATGCTAATCGCAAAGAATGGAAAGTAAACAAGATTGAAGTTAAGGTGAGCAGTGAAGTTCAAAAAAGCGAACAACAGCAAACCACCTATATTAAATGCAATGTTTTTATAGACGGTGAATTAGATGCTGATCAAAAGAAAAGGATCTATACTATAGGAGAAAAATGTCCTGTTCAGAAGATGTTACAGAATCCAATTGTCGTTGAAAGTAATCTAATTGATACAAATATCTAAGAAAATCAAACAGGATTGTATATTTGCGGCTTGAAACACGAATTATAGATGTCAACCAGTAGTGAGCATACTTTTACGAGCCCATTCCGAAACTTTAGTCGGGAGGAATGGAAACGCCTTAATGGGCAATTAAGCCATAGCATTCGCGAAGAGGATCTCGATCAGCTCCATGCCTTGAACGAGCCTTTGACCATGCAGGAAATCGAGGAAGTCTACATACCTCTGGCTCATTTACTGGAGCTGCATATTAGCAAGTTTCAAGAACTTCATGCCAGCAGCAATGAATTCTTCAAAAGAAATCACCAAAAACTGCCTTTTATCATTGGTATTGCAGGATCTGTCGCTGTAGGTAAGAGTACTACTGCTCGAGTCCTCAAAAAAGTACTGGCCTTACTTCCATCCAAACCAAAGGTGGAATTGGTCACTACAGATGGTTTTCTTTATCCAAATAAAGAGTTGATTAAGCGTGATATTCTAAATAGAAAAGGATTCCCGGAAAGTTATGATACCAAAAAGATTCTTCGGTTTCTAGCGGACATAAAATCTGGAAAATCTCAAGTAACTGTTCCTCTTTACTCCCATTTGGAATATGATGTATTACCAAATGAGAAATTGGTTATCTCTCAACCCGATGTTCTAATCGTTGAAGGCATCAATGTACTTCAGGTAAATTCACGTAAGAATGGTGTCTTCGTATCGGATTTCTTCGATTATTCCATTTATGTGGATGCAGATGAAAAAAACATTGTTTCCTGGTATATCAATCGCTTTGAATCGCTACGTGCAACAGCATTCCAAAACTCCGCTTCTTATTTCCACAAATACGCCAATTTGACTACTGAGGAAAGTCTAGCCATGGCAATCAATATCTGGAATGAGATTAATAAGCCGAATCTTCACCAAAATATCTTACCAACACGATATCGTGCAGATCTTATTTTAAAGAAAAGTGCGCAGCACTTTGTAAAACGAATAAAGGTTAGGAAGATTTAAGGTAGTTCCCTTCAAATTTTATGATTTCTTTGAGAATTTCATTCTCCAATTGACGGTGCATCCGATTACTGTTGCTAACAGCATACAGATCTAATTTATAGCGCACGAAATCTTTACCGATTTCCACTACTTTCAGGTAGAATTCATCCTCTTCAAAACGCAAGTTAGGATGTGCTATTAAACTTAATTTCAGCACCTCTTCCAATTCTTGAATATGAACGGATACAGAAAGTGGTAATTCAAAGCGCACGGAAAACAAACTAGATTGATGTGCTGATAAATTCATGAATGTTGCCGTGAATACAAAGTTGTTTGGCACCATGACAATATCATCCTCTTCATCCTGTAACACCAAATTAGCAAATGTAATATCGATGATGCGCCCCTTATGGTCGCCAACCTTGATACGGTCACCTACTGATAATTGCTCTGAGAACATAATGATCAATCCGGAAATCATATTGGTAATGTAATCCCTAAACAAAACAGCGATTGCCATGGCTACAATGGTCATGCTCGTAATAAAATCTCTGGGATCAATACCAAACGTGATCATAATAGACACGATGGCAAAAACCGTATTGAGTACAGCCGTCAACCTATTGATACCCAACACAAAATTACCTCGTACAGGTCTATGCTTATGTCTAGTATTATAGAGGATGATAATTATGAAACGAACAAAAGAGAGTATAATGCTAGGGATTAAGAAAGAAAGTACTCCCTTTAATAGCTGTGGCAACCAGCTCACTGCTTTAATTTCCATTGGAAATTGAATGTTTACTGTAGTCAAAATGATTACTAAAACCAATTTAACGACAAATATCCAGGGAAACCGGCGTTTATTTTCCTCTAATGTTGCATTCATGGCTTTGAAGATATTATTTTTTTAGCTGTGGAACAAAACAACTTATCCATTGTAATAGTTATATCACTAAGAATCAAGCATTAAATAAACTTAATATTAACTTACTGTGTCCTTTTGGCTAATTAACGTTTTAAATTTCTTAAAAAACAAGTAACTTAGCTTCGCTTTTTATAGCAGCAAACAGGTAAATATGGAAACAACATTTGATTTTGAGAAGCCCATTGCAGATTTGCAAACCCAGATCGAGAAAGTAAAACAGGTCGAAGAGAAGACCAAAGTTGATATGGGGGCTACTGTCCGTGAATTGGAAGAGAAGCTAGAACAAACAAAAGTTGATGTCTATAACAACATGACTGGATGGCAAAAAGTGCAGATGTCCAGACATCCCGACAGACCTCAAACCTTCGATTATATTGATTTAATCTGTAATGATTTCGTTGAACTTCATGGTGACCGTACGGTAAAAGATGATAAAGCTATCGTTGGTGGCTTTGCTTCTATCGGTGACCAATCAGTTATGATCATCGGACATCAGAAAGGAAAGAATACCAAAGAGCGTCAATTCCGTAATTTTGGAATGGCAAACCCTGAAGGATACCGTAAGGCATTGCGTTTAATGAAAATGGCTGAAAAATTCAACAAACCAGTCGTTACGCTTATTGATACCATGGGTGCTTATCCAGGTCTTGAAGCTGAAGAGCGTGGCCAAGGTGAAGCTATTGCACGTAACTTATTAGAGATGTCGGTATTAAAAGTACCTGTTATCTGTATCGTTATTGGTGAAGGTGCTTCCGGTGGTGCTTTGGGTATTGGTATTGGAGACCGCGTATATATGTTGCAAAACACATGGTATTCCGTAATCTCTCCTGAGTCTTGTTCATCCATCCTATGGAGAAGCTGGGATCAGAAAGAACGTGCCGCAGAAGCGCTTAAATTAACTGCTGAGGACATGCTAGGTAATGGATTAATCGATGGAATTATTCCTGAACCTTTAGGTGGTGCCCACCAAGATCCTGAAACAACGGCGCTGAATGTGAAAAACAAAATCTTATCCGACTTAGCCATCTTAAAAGCAAAAGATACAGATACTTTAGTACAAGAAAGAATTGACAAGTTCAGTAAAATGGGTGTTGTTAATGAATAATATACCTTATTAAATAAAAAGCCTCGAATATTCGAGGCTTTTTTTATGTCTTTCGAAATGGAATTGGATCTTTCAACAAAAACTCAAAGCTCTTTAATTCACCATTCCGCTTGATAACAATACGCAATTCCTTGCCGTTCTTCTCTTGAAATTTACCTACGATTTCCTGTAATTTCATAAACTCCGCTTTCCGACCATCAATTCGAACCAACTCATCCCCTTTTAACAATCCCGCTTTCTCTGCTGGTGAATCCTCTCGAATATTAGCAATTATATAAATAGGCAATAATTTAAATTCATATCGAAAGCTCTCCCCCATACTTACACGTATACCGGGCGTATTATCTTCCTTGTCCTTTATATTTAGATTAGTAGGAACGCGGCTTTTTGACCATATCATCCCATCGTGTTTGACCTCTATGCCTGCCATATTAATCGGAAAGGTCTTTCCAAATTTCTTATTCGGCTTTAAATAGCATACACTATGTTCATAGTCAAAGAAAATATGGAAGTGCTGAAGAACCTGGTTGCCAACAGAACCCTTTCTATTTTCTGCAAGCATTGCAGATCGAATGGCATTAGAATCGGGGTAGGAAACTATAGGCTCCTTGATTTTAAAACCTGCCAAATCAAATTCTTCAATCCGATTTCGTCTTCCATATATCTCTCCATTAAATCCCCTGCCGATATAATCATAAATACTAGGCTCACTTATCGTAAAGTTTTCCATTAAAAATGGAAAGATGAGCATTCCATCAGAATTACCCATATCCAACAACATTTTAGCATTTTCTATCCGATTTGAAGAAAGTTTTATCTTCGTCTGAACGTATGGACGATTTCGCTCAATAGACATGGGTACAGCTTCAAAACCCCTCGTCTTTTTTTGAAGATCTGTACCAAAATCATACAAATGAATTTTATTCCTTAAATAATCCATTTGAACGATATAATTCTCAAAAAAACGACTTCCAAGAATTCCATGAACAGGCAAACCAACATGACTTGACACATCCAATTCCTTTGAGTCAATAACATAAATATCGTGGCCAAAATCAGCAACTGTCCCGCCAACAATAAATTCATTATTCAACGCCATAATACCTTCTATTCCATCCTCTATACCAATACCGGTGAATTTTACCCGATGAACATTCTCAAGAGGAATAGAATCTGTGTCGGAAATAAACAGCATCGTTTCTTTGACTCCTGTATCCAATAAAAAAGATAAGGATACACCATTGAGCTTTACCGGAATAATGACAAGATTTCCCGATAACTCGAACTTAAATGAATTTTTTTTCGGATTAATGAAATGAAAAGTTTGCTGCCCTTTTACATAAAAAGAACTCATGATAAAAAATATCAGCATCAGCAATTTCATTTCAATAGGTTTATTTTTCTAATGTAACTAAAAATTTCTTTAGCCCATTCTTATTACCTAAAGAATCTTTTCGTAAAAGAATAAAAAAAGCTCCTTTACAAGGACTTTTTTTCTATTTCGTACAAATACTTGGATTTATTTACCCAAGCTATCAACTACACCTCTAAAATAACCGACTGACTCCGCCAGACCGGCTAGCGGATCCTTCATGTCTTTCTCAAATTCTAAACTACAAGAACCAGCATATTTGATTTTTTGTAATGCTTTTACAAAAGCAGGAATATTAATCACTCCCCTGCCTAATTCACAAGTCTTTCCATTTGCATCTGCAGCGGTTACATTTTTTAAATGCAAATCAAAGATTCGATCTTTATATCGAATTAAATCTTTAATAGGATCCTGCCCATCTCGCATATTATGTCCCATATCAAAACACAATCCCATATAAGGATTTAATCCCTTGATATGCTGCATAATGACAGAGGCATTGGGATAAATTTTATCCTCAGGACCATGATTATGGATGGCATATCGAATTTGATAGGCTTTTGCTTTTTCAGCAACATAGGATAAATCTTCCACCAAAGGTATACCAATGATCAGGTCAACCGATACCCGTTTGGCATATTCAAAAGCTTTGTCGATTTCCTCTTTGGTCTTCATATAAATTGGTCCTACTGCATATCCAGTCACCTGATAGCTAGCTAATTTTTTATGGAAAGCATCAATTTGCTCCACCGTACTGGAATAAGGTAAGTGAAAATCCTTAATACATAAATAGCGTACATCCATCCTTTTCATCATTGCTAAGGATTGATCAATATTAAAGTTCACAAAACTGTAACCAGCAATTCCGAGCTTTAAGGGTAGATTATTGGCTAAGGCCTGAAAGTCTACTTTATTTTCTGAAGAAAACAAAGCTGTGGGGCTGAGAAGTGCGGCTGTGCCTATAAGGCTCTTCTGCAAAAAGGAACGACGGGGATGATGCTTATCTTTCATGTATTTAGGTTTATTTAAGGATACTTAAAAATAATGAAATCAAGTTAGTAATACAATATTTAACATTAGCAATTTACCTCGATTAAATGAAAAAGGGGTTGTTCATTTTGTCTGAACAACCCCTTTAGGTATGTATTTTCTATTGACTATAAACTGTCAATTGCTGCATTCAATGTCGCTGAAGGACGCATTGCTTTGGAAGCAAGATCATCATTCGGGAAGTAGTATCCTTCGATATCTTGTGCTTTTCCTTGTGCTGCAATCAGCTCTTCATTGATTTTTGCTTCTTGTTCTGTTAATGACTTAGCAAGGCCAGCAAATTTAGCTGCTAATTCAGCATCTGCAGTTTGCTCTGCTAATGCCTCTGCCCAATAACTCGCCAGATAATAATGAGAACCACGGTTGTCAATCTGACCTACTTTACGAGCAGGAGATTTATCATTCGCTAAGAATTTCGCATTCGCTTCATCTAAAGCATCTGCCAATACTTGCGCTTTCGTGTTGTTTTGAGTTTGTGATAAATGCTCAAAAGAAGCTTGAAGTGCCAAGAACTCACCCAAAGAATCCCAACGTAAGTATCCTTCTTCCAAGAATTGCTCAACGTGTTTTGGAGCAGAACCACCAGCACCTGTCTCAAATAATCCACCACCATTCATTAATGGAACAATAGATAACATCTTAGCCGAAGTTCCTAACTCTAAAATTGGGAATAAGTCAGTTAAGTAATCACGTAACACGTTTCCAGTTACGGAAATAGTATCTTCTCCCTTACGGATGCGATCAATAGAGAATTTCGTAGCTTCAATAGGTGAAAGAATACGAATATCTAATCCTGCTGTATCGTAATTAGGTAAATAAGCATTTACCTTTTTAATAATCTCTCTATCATGTGCGCGGTTTTCATCTAACCAGAATACTGCTGGAGTAGCCGACAGACGAGCACGGTTTACTGCTAGTTTTACCCAGTCCTGAATCGGTGCATCTTTGGTTTGACACATGCGGAAGATATCTCCTTCTTCTACATTTTGTTCCATTAATACAGCTCCTGAAGCATCAACTACACGAATAACACCTTTAGCACTTGCTTGGAAAGTTTTATCATGCGAACCATATTCCTCAGCTTTTTGAGCCATTAAACCTACGTTTGGAACAGAACCCATTGTTTTAGGATCGTATGCTCCATTTATTTTACAGTCTTCAATAACCGCTTCGTAAATACCTGCGTATGAACGATCAGGAATTAAAGCTAAAGTATCACGCTCTGCACCGGTTTTATCCCACATTTTACCTCCGATACGGATCATAGCTGGCATAGATGCATCCACGATAACGTCAGAAGGAACATGTAAATTGGTAATACCCTTATCCGAATTTACCATCGCTAGATCAGGACCATTTGCAATCGCTGCATCAATTGCTGCTTTCACCTCAGCCTCTTGAGGTTGACCAGCAATCTTCGCATAAACTTCGCCTAATCCATTATTTTTATTGATGCCTAAATCATTAAATAAGGTACCATATTTTGCAAATACATCTTTGAAATATACTTCAACGATAGCTCCGAAAATAATAGGATCGGAAACTTTCATCATGGTAGCTTTTAAGTGAGCTGATAATAACACACCTGCAGCTTTTGCTTCTTCGATTGCTTTTGCAACGAAATCTTTCAATTGAGCAATATGTAAAACCGATGAGTCAATTACTTCACCAGCTTTTAAATTTGCTAGGCCTTTCAATTCTTTGCTAGTGCCATCTGCACCTACAAATTCAATTTTGAATTGCGAATCTTCTGCAACGGTCAATGACTTTTCTGAACTGTAAAAATCACCATCATTCATCGACGCTACTTTTGTTTGGCTATCTTTCGCCCAAGCGCCCATTTTATGTGGGTTAGCTTTAGCGTAGTTTTTCACTGCTTTAGGAGCACGACGATCCGAATTTCCTTCACGTAAGACCGGATTCACAGCTGAACCTAAAATCTTAGCATAGGTCGCTTTAACTTTTTCCTCTTCCGCATTCGCTGGAGCATCCGGATAGTTAGGAACTGCATAACCATCTTTCTGTAATTCAGCAATTGCTGCTTTTAATTGTGGAATCGATGCCGAAATATTAGGCAACTTGATGATATTCGCGTCTGGAGTTGTTGCCAACTGACCTAACTCAGCTAGCGCATCAGCTGTCTTCTGCTCTGCTGTTAAATATTCATTAAAATTAGCTAGGATACGTCCCGCTAAAGAAATATCTCTTAATTCAACTTCAATATTCGCTGTTTTAGCAAATGCTTGTACAATAGGTAGAAATGAATAAGTTGCCAATAATGGCGCTTCATCTGTCTTTGTGTAAATGATTTTAGATGACATAGTTTTCTATAGAAATGATATTATTTTGCGATGATTTGAAAAACTAAGCAATAGATTGCCTGTTCTTTTTAAAATTCGCCTAAAGATAACAAAATGAAAATTAATTAGCCACAAAAGGCAAAATAATGACAACGATTAAAAAATCATTGTCTAATATGAATAGAATTGATGGGTAAAATGGAGAAATTATGACTTGATTTTACCATTTACTGCCTAGGCAGACTGTTTAAATCCTAAAATCTTTGGGGACTCCCAAATGTCGACATCCTTCTCATTTTCATTTAGGGATGAATTTAAAATAACATTAGCCAGGTCAACGGTACTGATCGGTCTGAATTTTCGGAAAAGACCTATTTTATTAAAAAAGCTTATAATTCCTAAACTGATTTTCTCCATCCTTCTGTCCGTATTAGGCCTGGCAATAAACCCTGGTCTAAGGATAATTAATTTGGGATAATCTAAGGAAATGATGGCTTCCTCCAATTTCCCTTTCATTCTGCTGTAGAATATCCTAGAGTCTGGATGTGCCTGATTAGCAGATAACAAAACAAAAGTGAATATCTTATTTCTTCGTGCTATCCGGGCAAAGTGCAATTGGTATTCATAATCCACTTGCCATTGCTTATCCTTATCCCCAGCTTGTTTTAGCGTAGTACCCAAAGTAGAATATGCCACATCACCAACGATGTATGCGGCATATTCTTCCAATCGGTCAAAATCCACAATGACTTCTTGAAGTTTGGGGTCAGGCGGAAAAAAGGCACGTCGAACCAAGGCAACCACAGATTCAACCTGCGGATTTGCCAGAAGTTGCAAAACAAGCTCCCTTCCAGTTGCTCCTGTTCCTCCGATAACTACAGCTTTCATGTGGAATTAAATTAAAATTCTTTGTTAAAACAGTACGTCACGAATATTGACATCACGGTCAAAACTCGCTTTTGCAAATGGACATAAAGGCATGATTTTCAAATTATTTGCCCGAGCATGCTCAACTGCTTTATTAAGTAATAAATGGCCAATACCTTTGCCTTTCTCATCAGGATCAACTTCGGTGTGATCAATGATGATCTTGCCTGGACCTGCCTGTGAATAAGTCATTATTCCAATTTGTTTCCCTTCTTCTTCTGCGATAAAGGAACCTTTATTTCCGCTTTCTTCGTGTTTGATTAGCATACTATCTCCTTTTTGTGTTTAAATCCTTAATTAATTTATCTTCTATTGGCGCTTTCAAAGGAATAACCTGATTACTTAATTCATTAGGAATAGTCATGGATAACACGTAATGTTTTATCAACCATTTCCCTCCTTTTTTCACCAAAACTCCTGATCCGCGACAGATTTTCATCTGTGTATTTAACAATTCATCTATCCAAGCGGTTTTACCATCTGCAGAAAAATTCACAAATCTTTCCAAAGATGTAAACGACCAAGCTTTGCCTTTATCAAAATGTGGTTTTGCATAGGCCATGAAATTAGGCTTGTCCCAGCGCTCTGTAGCATCCGTACCAATAAATATAGACTCCGCATCCATTAGGTTAAAATAAGCCTTAAAATCAGCCTTAGCGGCGGCCTGATGCCAAGAATCCATTACCTGGTTAACTTCCTTATTTCTGTCCTGTGAAAAACCAACTGAAACCGATAAGGTAAAAGCCAGTAGCATGATCAAATGTTTTACCATAGAGCTATTATTATTCAATAAATCTACTAAAAATACCTGAATAAAATTTCTCATGAAAGAAAGAATATCGACTGAGATATAAGTTCGCTAAAGCAATTGTTAAACCCAGGTATCCTCTGGAATTAATTATTCTTTCCGTCTATGTTACTTCCTGTTTGGTTCCATAATGCTTCGAGAACACTAAGGAATTTTTACGGATTTGATTGGGATCTCCTTCGGATCTCGTTCGGTCGGAACCGAACGAGATCCGAAGGAGATCCGAACAAGTTCCGAAGGAGATCCGTTAGAGTCTCGAATCCAACCTATAGGAGAGACCGCTATGCTATTAGATATGAGAAAGGAGATTTGAGATAGAAAGGGTATTAGATGAGGGAATTAAGTTGGGCTTTTCCGTTTCATGTAGGGCTGGTGCATGGATAGCTCGCCAACTAAAATTTCCTCCAATCTGTTTTCTGCTGTCTGAATTCTGTTGTCGTTCAATATTGGTAAAACAGAGTAAACAACTTCTAAATAATTGTTTTATGATTTGCGAAAGTGCTTCATGTTTTTGGTGATGTTGCTGCTATTCCACTCTATAAGTTGCTTAAACTCTTCCGAACGAATTGGACAATTTTTCACTTGACAATAATGGCAACATTCAGGCATGCAGGGATCGGCATGTATGAAAAACTCGGATTTGGATTCCAGTTGATTATTTAATATTTCATCAAATTCAGAAATACGATCGTGAACCTGATTTAAGTCGTAATAATTGGGTAAAGTTAGATGGCAATCAATGTGCATTTCTTGGCCATATCGTTGAACCCGAAGGTTGTGTACATCTATCCAATCGGCTTTTCGATGCTTGTTTAATTCTGTTACCACTTCTTCTATAGCTTCTTGATCTGACTCATCCATTAATCCAGAAATAGATTTACGAAGTAGCTTATAACCACTATATAAGATAAATTTACCTAAACAAATGGATAAGGCAATATCTACCCAAGGAAGTTTAGCAAATTTCATAATTAATAGACCTACTATCAATCCAAATGAACTAATTGCATCAACCTGAAGGTGCTTACCGTCGGCTTCAATCGTTAAGGATCGTAGGCTTCGACCACGTTTCATCAAATAAAACCCTACACCTAAATTAACGAGAGATGTCACTAAGATCAGGTACATACCTTCCTCAACATTCTCAATGGGCTCTGGAAAGAAGATATTATAGATGGATTTGATTAAAATGACACTTCCTGCGATAAAAATCATTCCTCCCTCCACAAAGACGGAAAAGAATTCAACCTTTCCATGTCCATAAGGGTGGTTCTCGTCTTTGGGTTGGGAAGCTAGGTAAATGCTATAATAGGCAAATCCAGATGCTACAACATTCACAATACTTTCTGCTGCATCGGAAAAAATAGCGTTAGACCCCGTAATAAAATACGCAATAAACTTTATTAGCATCAGGACTATCCCTGTAACTAAAGAAAGTGTGACCAACCGCATTTGTCTAGACATGGTGCTAAATTTTAAGTTTGCAAAGAAACAATTTTTCTAAGAGGAAATAAATTAAATTTATAATTCTGCTTCCTTTTGCTCTTCGTATTCTTTACCTAATCGTTGTGCAATTATGGTTACTACAAATATCTGAAAGGCATGATAAACCATCAAGGGTAAAAAATAAAGTCCCATTTTTGGATTATTGGCAAAGAGGAATTTTGCGAAAACACTACCATGTGTCAGGGATTTTTTAGATCCACAAAACAGCGCTGATATTCGATCCTCTCTATTGAATTTCAAGAAGTAACGAACGATGAACTTAATAATAAAATAAGATGTAAAAAAGAGAACAACTACCGCCGAAAATAAACCTAACAGATATGTTGAACCAATGGTATGGAACACATCGCTGATAAAGGATTCAGAAAAACTGCTGTATACAATTAGAAGGACAACGCCTTTATCGAAATTGGTGAGGTGCTTACTGTATTTATGCGCCCAATTGCCCCAATATTTCTGCATCATCAGACCTAGAATTACCGGAAGTATCACTTCAAATAAAAGACCTATATATAGCTCTGCAAAGACATTAACTTCTTCAACTTCTAAAAAGAAGTGCATCAATAGCGGTGTTACTGCGACACCGATCAATCCAGATATACTAGCATTGAAAATAGCTGCGGGCATATTTCCATGGGCTATGGAAACCATAACAACAGAAGAGGTTACTGTTGAAGGTAAGGCTGCGAGAAAGTAAAATGACAGCCAAAATTGTTCTTGTGTTTCGGTATGTACTAGAGGCCGGAACAGCAAAACCAGTAAAGGAAAAAGTCCGAAGGTAAAAAGTTGCACGGAAAGGTGAAGTTTCCAGTTCTTCATGCCATCCTTAATCTCAGAAAAGCTTAACTTTAGGCCGTAAAAGAAGAAAACTAAAGCTACACCAATGGTACTGAGGGAACTTATTAATTTACCGTTCCAAATTTCAATAGCATGGGGATAGATATAGGCTAAGACAATCATGGCGATGAGCGCCAATATAAATCTGTCTAATTTTAGTTTGAACAATTTACTCATGTGCGATACAAAGCTATCATTTATTTCATGAACGGCTAAATGCACATAAGTTTTTTAAATTTGACAGATAAACTTTGAAATTATTACCTTTTTCACACCAAAAATAAATAGTATATAATATATTTGCAATATCATGAGTACAGCATCTTATTTATCAGATAGAATTAATAACCTATCAGAATCAGCAACCTTAAAGATGACCAAATTAGGTCGCGAACTAGCGGCCAAAGGCATCAATGTTATCAGTTTAAGTGTCGGTGAACCGGATTTCAATACCCCTGGCAACGTTAAGGAGGCAGCAAAAAAGGCATTGGATGAAAACTACACCCGCTACTCGCCTGTTCCGGGATACCCTGATCTTCGCCAAGCTATTGTAAAAAAACTTAAAGAAGAAAACGGTCTAGATTATGATATTTCGCAAATTGTTGTATCAACTGGAGCTAAACAATCCTTATCTAATGTATTATTGACGTTGGTAAATCCAGGTGATGAAGTGATCATCCCTACTCCTTATTGGGTTTCCTACTCTGAAATGGTAACCTTGGCGGAAGGAAAGTCTGTATTTATCGATACGGATATTGATTCCAACTTTAAAATTACTCCAGAACAATTAGAGGCAGCTATTACACCTAAAAGCAAGGTGTTCATGTTCTCTTCACCGTGTAACCCTACTGGATCGGTTTATTCTAAAGAAGAATTAGCAGCTTTAGTAGAAGTTTTTGAGAAACACCCACATATCTTCATCATTTCAGATGAAATCTATGAGCATATCAACTTTGTTGACCGTCATGAATCAATTGCGCAATTCCCATCGGTTAAAGATCGTGTCATTGTCGTGAATGGATTCTCCAAGGCTTTTGCTATGACTGGATGGCGCTTAGGTTATATTGCAGCTAATAAAGAAATTGCCGCTGCAAATGATAAAATGCAAGGTCAAACAACTTCTGGCACCTGTTCTATTTCTCAACGCGCAGGTATTGCTGCCTACGAACAAGGATTGGACAGCGTATTGAAAATGAAAGAAGCATTTGCTCGTCGTCGCCAATTGGTTTATGATTTACTGAATGATATCCCGGGGGTAAAAACGAACTTACCTGATGGTGCTTTCTATTTCTTCCCAGAGATCAGCTCCTTTTTTGGCAAGCATGATCCAGATGGAAAGGTTATTGAGAACTCAGCAGATTTAGCTTTATATTTATTAAACTACGGTCATGTTGCTACCGTTGGTGGAGATTCTTTCGGAAACAACAATTATATCCGTTTATCATACGCTGCTTCTGACGAAAGTTTAATCGAAGCATTAAAAAGAATTAAAGAAGCATTAGCTAATTTAAATTAAGTTAGATAAGCTAATAATAGATTATACAAATCGGGATTCTATATAGTATTAGAATCCCGATTTGTTTTACAAAACCTAGAGCATGAAAAAGGCTCGGTCTAGCAACCAAGCCTAGTATGTACTACTAAAGTAAATAAATATTAAAATCTCTTTTTCTCCATTCTTATCAAATACCTGAATAGCTATATAATAAGTTTTGATTTTGTTACACAATGGTCCTATAGACCAATTCCCCTATTAAACATCCTAAAAGAACACCAGTTAAAACGGCAAAAGTGACTTTTACCCAAAGCGGAAATCTATTAATTGTTTGCAGGTTGTATGCGAATTTCATAAAATAACGCTGATTAGATATATGTAAGAACAAATATCCGAAAAGGCTTCTTACTATGCCTGCATAGGGATTAAGAATAATAATTCTTGTCAAGGAAATGCTACAAATGGAAATTCTGGGGAAAAGGCTGCTGTAAAGTGAAATAAATAAGCGAATAAGTTTGTCAAATTACCAAGGAATGTCTATTTTTGCACGTCCGTTAAAATAACTACGGCAAGAATTCATAAACAAAATTATTTAAACAATGCAACAGTACGAATCTGTAATCATTCTTACCCCGTTGCTTTCAGAAGATGCTGCGAAAGAAGCAATCGCAAAATTCAAAGACATCTTAGTAGAAGGCGGAGCCGAAATTATCGCTGAAGATAATTGGGGTTTGAGAAAATTAGCGTATCCGATCCAGAAGAAAACGACTGGGTTCTATCACTTAACTGAATTCAAGGCTCCAGGTGAATTAATTAAAAAATTGGAAGTTCAATACAAGCGTGATGAGCGTGTGATGCGTTTCTTAACAATCTCTTTGGACAAGCATGCAGTTGCTTACAATGAGAAAAAACGTAGCGGAGCATTCAACAAGAAAGTTGAAACTAAAACTGAGGAGGTAGCAAACTAATGGCAAACGAAAATATCCAATACGTAACTGCCCCTAAAGTAGAGGACAACCGTAAGAAATACTGCCGTTTCAAGAAAAACGGAATCAAGTATATCGACTACAAAGACGCGAACTTCTTATTAAAGTTTGTAAATGATCAAGGAAAGATCTTACCTCGTCGTTTGACTGGTACATCATTAAAATTTCAACGTAAAGTAGCTCAAGCGGTGAAACGTGCGCGTATCATCGGACTATTACCTTACGTAACTGATTCATTAAAATAAGGAGGATACGATAATGGAAGTTATATTAAGACAAGATGTTAAACACCTTGGAGAGAAAGACGATATCGTAGTAGTAAAACCAGGTTATGGTCGTAACTACTTAATCCCTCAAGGATTTGCAGTATTGGCAACAACATCTGCAAAGAAAGTATTAGCTGAGAATATCAAACAAGCTCAGTTCAAACAAGATAAAATCAAGAAAGATGCTACAGAATTAGCAGGTAAATTAGAGTCGGTAAAATTATCTATCGGAGCTAAAGCTGGTGAATCTGGTAAAATCTTTGGTAAAGTGAACAGCATTCAGATCGCTGACGCACTTAAAGCTCAAGGCTTTGAAGTTGACCGTCGTCGTATCACATTCGAAACTGAACCTAAAACTTTAGGCGAATTCGTAGCTAACTTAAACCTTCACAAAGAGGTTAAAGTACAAGTTCCTTTCGAAGTTGTTGCTGAGTAATCTAATTACCCAAAAACATAGAAAAGTCGTCCATATGGACGACTTTTTTTGTTTTTAAGGCTTGCTATGAATTGGAAATGACCTACCCCCCCTTTCTATCTCATATCTCATATCTCACATCTACCAGCGAAGCGGTCTTAAATCTCATATCTAGTGAAGCGGTCTTAATTATATCAATCGGGCAGACATTCCGCTACACTTATTGCTGCCCCTACGCTGGGCGGCTTTTAATGTGATAGGCTTAGATAAGGGCAAAATTGAATGAGTTTAAGGGAATGTAAAGATTACTGATGAGAACGAATGGAATGTCGGCTTGTTTTGTTTGGAGATAACAGATGTTAGACTTCAGAAATCAGACCTGTTAAGTGGTAAAGAATAAAGTTAAGCGGTCGAAGCATGCTTCGACCCTACGGTTATGGTGGTTTTAATTATTAAAATCACGATTGTTTGTAGGGTCGATGCAAGCATCGACCGCCTATAGCACGAATTAAAAATCCTTTTATAGTATGAAGTTCCATCATCTTCGATTCTGGATGACGTGGTCTTGTGGGGAGAGAGATGAGACTCTTCGCTTCGCTCTGATTTGTAAATGACGTAAGATCTTTTTGACGCCATAGGTCATTTTACTAACTACTTTATACTTTATACAGCCCGAAGGGCTAAAACTCTTCGCTTTGCTCTAAGTAGTAAATAATCTAATACCCAATACTTCTAATAGCGAAGCGGTCTCTCTCCACAAAAAAAGAGCGATACTTATATCGCTCTTCCCTTATATCTTAATATCTCATTAGTATCAACCATAGGTCTATATACTAAATACTTAATACTAAATACTTCAATTACCGTCTAAGTTGGTCCCAGAAAGCATCTTTTTTATTACCTTTTCCTTTGTTGGCCTTTTGATGTTTCTTTTGTTGACCTGGTGCATAACGTTTAGCCGATTTACCACCATATCTCTTTTTTGCTTGTCCAGGAGGCACATGTCCACGTCTATGGTCACTTACATAACATGAACTAACCGAAAAAGCCATCAACGCTATTAATAGTAATCCTAAAAATCTTTTCATATCCTTCAATTCTTGTTAATATTACTTCTTTAACCAAATACCAAGCCAAGGATTGGACAATATGAATCTAAATAATTTTAAATGTTCAAAATTTAGTTGTCTATTAATTGATAAAATGCGTTTAACTTTTTGTTATTGAAGGAGATTTGACCTTCTATTTTTGCCTTTTGTTCTGTCAGTGCTACAGCTGTTAAATTTAACGAACCTATTTTATCATAAGCTGGAAGCCATCCTAAATACTTCGCTCCTACTGCGTGTTGTTTGTAGTGCAGATATAGAACATTTGCTTGTTGTTTCCAAGGAATAGCCTGATCTAGAGCTAATGGCCCGGTACTCATGCGCAACAAATTAGATTGTGACGCTTTATTGAATTTATAAAATAGCTTTTCAGGCAGATAACTTAACAAGTGTGGTGAAGCCATTAGATTAATGGTTAAATCTGGCACTTGAGTTTGTTGAAGCTCTTTCTTTTCTACCATTTCAAAATTATCATCATAATCATAGCTGATAATCGTATCGGTTTGACTAAGCTCCTTATTGCTCATCCGAATACTTAGGTAATTTCCAACATATCGTTCTAAGCTATCAAAGGGTAACTTTAGGGAGTCTACAAGTGCTTGTTGGCTCTTCAACAATAAAGCCAAATCACTATTGATTTCTGCTCGGATTATATCATTTCCATCATCCTGAAAAATACCACTGGCTTGTTTTGGAAAACGAAACAAGGTGGAACTAAACTCTCCTTTTATATCAGCTTCCCCATTATTGAAATGCACAGAAAACCAATTATTGTCCTTGCTAAACCAAGTAATATCCGAACGATGATCTGCAGGCAATTTATCCATAAATGCAGAAGCTAATTGCCAATTCTGTTGATCAGAAACTAAAAGGTTCTTCATCATTGCAGTATCTGCTGTTCTATCTTTGCTAAGTGAAAACAATAACTTTTGTTGGTCTAAAAGAATATGGATATGCTTTTTACTATATAGCTTTTGTGTCTTATCTGAACCTTGATAGGCACTATCTACTTTTAAATCCAACTTATCATTTAGAAACTGATGTAGTTTTTCAGAATTTGTGACTTTTAACACTGCATAATAATGGTCAGTATTTTGATCTAAGGAGAACAAATACAAGTTAGCGGGCAATTCTACCCCTATGTTCCAAATTTTTGTTTTTTTGGTTCCAGTTGAGTCCCTTTCCTTAGCGCCATAATATTCATTCCAATTACCCAAAGAATTCTTTCCCATAGCCCAAATAAGCTCATCTACATTCATCTTTAAGACAGAGTGAGCATTTACAGGGATTCGGATATTTTTCGCTTGTGAGGCTCTAAAAGCCTTATAAGCAAAAAGACTTATGGCAAGTACTGCCATAAGTCCTAGTAAACTAAATATTGTTATTTTAATAATGCGCATAGGCTAGTCATTTAATCGCAATGAAATTTTATTCAAAGCATCAATCAAAAAGGATACCGCATTGCTTTTTGTTTTCGGGAAATCTAATCCTAATTCAAAA
The DNA here is from genome assembly GCF_039536825.1 of Sphingobacterium kyonggiense. Classification (NCBI taxonomy): domain Bacteria; kingdom Pseudomonadati; phylum Bacteroidota; class Sphingobacteriia; order Sphingobacteriales; family Sphingobacteriaceae; genus Sphingobacterium; species Sphingobacterium kyonggiense. The sequence goes on along the minus strand of NZ_BAAAZI010000006.1, from coordinate 882,370 downwards.
GGAAGATGATTACCCTTCATTTTTCCGTTTAAATAATAGAAATTTCCATATTGGCTTAACTCATTCACTGTTTCTTCCATGCTACGGTGAACTGGTAAATCCAATTCATCAATTAACACAGGAACTTGTTTGGTATTGAATACAACAGCTATATTATTCTTTTTCGCCATATTCACAAACTCTGAATGACCTTTACCACGGAATTGGTTGTTCTTAATTGCTTGTAATTTCTCTAAATCATTGGAAATGAAAACAATCCCTTTGTCAATTAAAATGTGAGGAACAATACCAGTTGATTTATCAAATTTCAATTCGAAGATACCATCACGATCAGTTCCTGCACCTTCAGATTTAGCTAAATTTAGGATTTGCTGATAAATTCTTGTATCATCAGAAGAGAACATCCACATGAATTGTGGTACATTTTCAGTTTTAGTACGTTGAACCTCTTTAGCATTGTAATCATCATCATACTCATAATCGGTGTAAGTAACTTTGGTTTTAGTAACTCCGTTAAATACCAATAAATGATCACCTTTCATAACTTTAGCTAAGGCTTTTTCATCTAATGCAACATCAAAGATCGTTGACATCAATTCAAGTCCTTTAGCGACCTTGTTATCTCCCATAGAGCCATAGTACTTATTAACTAAAGTAGGAAGATGCTTGATATAGGCTTCAGAATTGATATTGATAGATGCAAAGCCTAATGCTTTTTCATCTAAGAAATTATAAAATTTAGGATTCAGCTTATGTTTGTAAATTTCTTTATAGTATTTAGTTAACTCTTTGTCTACTTCCATATCACCAACCATCTTCATCGTATTACCATCAACAACAATGGATGAGGCTAATGATTTGATTCCTGTATCAAATTTAAAAGCAGTCCCAAAAGCACTGTACATAATATCCATCGGATAATAATATTTATAGAAATCATTGATTTCCTTTACTTCTACACGAACCAGTTCATTGTCTTTTAGGTTCTGTAAAGTTTTGGACTGATAAGAATTTCCTTGATTGCTTAGTAGTTGAGTAAAATGCTCATTAACCCATTTCGCAACTAAAGTATTCTTAATACTATCATTATGGTTTCTAATTTTACGATATTGAAGGTAGTAATCGTCTTGATACTCCTCTCTATCCAATACAGAATCTACTTGATCAAAGTCATCTGGAGAAACAATAACTGCTGGCGGAGCTGCTGCAGGTGGAGGGACAGCAACATTCACTTCATTTGTACTTTCTACCACTTCTGTAGCTTCTTCTGCTTGTTCAGCGGCTTCTTCTGCAGCTTTTGCAGCTTCTTCCATAGCCTCCAACTCTTCCTCAGTCCATTCTTCAGTAACTACCGTATCAGGCGCTGCTTCTACTACACTATAATCATAATGATCATCAGTTGCCGTAACATCCTCATAAGAACTTTCCTCTAGCATACCATAACGATCTTGGTTAACTTTTCTAGAGAAATGGTTATCCATAGCTATCCCATTCAGGATATAAAGATTTTGATTATCCCATGATACACGCATTGTTTTATTATTGTTGTAGATGGTTTTTAGACCATTTACATTCTCAATCTTTTTGGTATCTGGAATCAATGATTCAAATTGGGAAGAATTAGATAATGGAATCAAGGAGCCTACGTATTGCAAACTATCAGTAATTTGCATATACACATAAGCTTTGGATTTAATATCTATTCCAAAGTCTTCTAGATTTTCAGAAGTAACTTTACTTTTTTTACCAATTACGTTTTTGAAAAATCCGAAATTCTTAAAAAGATTATTCATTTCACTTACATCGACATGCTTAAAGAAGGCCTTACCATTAATGGCCATAACAACTTTAGCATCAGCTGGAACACGTTGTAGGAGATCCTGAGCTTGGAGCTTTCCTCCTATCCCAAGGATAATTAAACATATCGCAAGTTTTACGATCTTCATACTTTTTATTTAGAGGGTTAATGTTTATTTAAGATCAATTGTATTGCCCAAGTTTGCTTTTCCGTTCACAAGGTCAGGAACACTTACTTTAAGCATAACGGCTTGTTTATTAGGTGATACTTTTGCTGTTGAATTTTTTTGGCTTTCTACAGCAGTATCAAAACGGTAAATACAGGTATAAAATGCTTGATTAAATGAATTTCTGTTTTCAGGTCTTAGTTTCTCGAATTCTTTTTTTGCTTCAGGACTATGTTTATAGGTCCTTTGCAGCACCTTGGTGCTTTTGTTAAAGGCATAGCTCGAGTAACTGTTTATTTTGGCTTTAAAGTGACTAGAAAGTGTTTGCGTATAAGCATTCAAAGCCTCAACGTTGGAAAAGTCACATGATATACTGGCTATATAATTATTAAAGTCTAATCGGCTTTGTACATTACTGATTCCTTTGGTATTTTTCAATAATTGAACAATAACAGCCATTTCCTTTTTTATTTCATTCTGGTTAGGAATCTTAATGCCGTCTATCTTATCCAATTTCATTAAGGATGCTGCTTTCGTTTTGCTTTTACTCAAGTTTAAAGTTCCTTGAATAGATCCAGAGCCATTGGATTTTAAATTTATTTCTTCAACAATATCAAAACAAGAGGTAAATGATAAGGTGATAAGGATACAAAGAATAAATGTTAGTGTCTTTTTCATATGTATGTTTTGCAAAAGTAAACATATAAATACCATTGTTGAAATGAAATCTCCATCATGGGACATAATGCTTCCTCTTTGTTGCTAATAAATGTTTTAAAGCTACAAAAATCCTTGACTTAGCTACACGGCTTATATCGATTATTTATATAAATAAGGTAATTCAAAGGCAATTTGTAGCTAAAACGCTATATAAATAGTCATATAAAAAAAGACAGTTTCAATAAGAAACTGTCTTTTAATTCTATTTTAAAAAATCTTAATAGGAATACTTTTCAACCGATTTAATTTGATTATTACCTTCCGTAAAAACCAAAGTAGGTTGATAAGTCTCTGCTTCTTCTGGATTCAAATTAATGAATGATAATATATGCACGGTATCCCCTTCTTTAGCATGTAATGCTGCTCCTCCATTCATACACACTTCACCACTTCCACGTTCACCAGGCAACACGTAAGTCATGATACGACTACCATTTACTGCATTATTGATATAAACTTGTTCATACTTAACAATTCCAGCTGCATCTAATAGATCGGCATCGATCGTGATTGAGCCATTATAGGCTACATTTGCTTCAGTTACTTTTACGGTGTGTATTTTTGCTTTTAATAATGTTAATTCCATAGAATTTAAACTTAGATAGATTTTTTAATGGCGTCTTCCGCCATGTTTAAAGATTTAAAAATTATTTGTTGATTACTTTGTTTCAATACATGTTTGTTATTATGAATATCAAATGTGAACTCATAGGGTAAATCATAAGAGAACATTTGATCTGGAAGGGCTTGAACTTGATATTCCAAGTTACCTAAATAATCAAACTTATAAACTTCAAAAGTCATTCCTGTTTTTCCTAAATAATACCAAGCTCCCTCTCCTAGTCCACCCAACCATTGTGCTTCCTTAGGAATATGGGCTGGTCTTAAGGGCTCATGAATATGACCTAGGCGACCATCATCAGGTAAATCTTTAGATGCAGATTTGCTAAAGTTAGCTTTTAATATTTGAATTTGGTACTTTAATGAACTCCATCGATTTAAATCCCAATGATTTATTTCATTTTCTTCGTATCGAATAATTGACTTGTCGCTAGAAGCATTGACAACATTACTGGTAGGACTTGCTTTTAAGCTTTCCGGATAAAGAATCTTATTAATTCTTTTATCATCCCTTGGCATTCCTTCACATAATATTTGGGCTACGTATCGAGAACAGGAGTTATTACTAGGTGCCAATGCCCCGTAAAGGACAGGTCCTTTGTCCACCAATGTTTCAGCAAATTCTACTGCTTTTTTAAAAGAAATACCATAGGCTAAAGAACAAAGTAACATCCCTCCTCCATGAGTTGCAGACTCTTTAGATTTAAGCTCTTCCAAGATTTCTTCCAGATTGTTTAATTTCCCTTCACTGTCAAATCTAGCTACAGTATGGAGCTCTAATCGAGGATCAAACAAAGCAGATCGTGCTCTTCCAAATCCCCTAGGAGTTAAATAACGTCCAAAATCAAAATATCGAATTTCCCCAGTCTTTCTTTCAATCAGTACAATAGCCGCATGACCGACTTTAAAGTTTAGATTTTTTACAATACCTATCTTTTTCAAGATAGCCATCCATAGCTCATCTCCCCGAGCAGTTTGATCGGGCCAAGCCAATGGTAATGCAATATCTTGATAACTATACATGTTTAAAACCTAAATCTCCATTTTTATTACCTGCTTTATTGGAATACAATTTTTCTAAGTATCGATCGCCATGATCGGGAAAAACTATAACCATTCGATCCGAACTTTTTAAATTCATCACTTTAGCATGTTCATCTAAAGCGGCTAAGACCGCTGCACTGGAATACCCAGTTAACTGTTTATTCTGGTGACTAAATAGATGTGCGATCTTTTTAGTCTTATCTGCTGACACCTGAAATACCTGATCAACCACCGAGGGATCAAATGATCCAGGTATAAATGTTCGACCTATTCCTTCAATGGGATCAAATTTTGTTTGATCTTCTGGAATGGGCATATCCTGTACTATTAGTTGATAAATAGAATTTATTGGTTCTACTCCCCAAATTTGAATGTTTGGATTCTTCTCCTTTAAATATTTACCAATACCTGATATCGTCCCTCCTGTCCCCATACCAATTAATACATGTGTAACTTGACCTTCCATCTGCCTCCATATCTCTGGACCCGTTGTTTGGTAGTGCGCCTCAATATTAGCCTCGTTATAGTACTGATTGGTGAAATATGCTTCTGGGTGTTGATCAGCAAATGTTTTTGCTTTAAACTGTGTGGAGTTCTCATCCAATGGTCCATTAGAATTCAAACAAACTTCCACTTGAGCACCCAAACGCTGGAGCATGAGTATCTTTTCAAAAGATGTGGACTTAGAAACAAAAATTTTGCACTGATATCCCAATTCTCGTGCAATAAGGGCCAAACTAATACCTGTATTGCCACTACTAGCTTCAACAAAGATTCCACCTTCAGGGATTTTATTGTATTTGATAGCATCTTGAACCATATACCAGGCAACCCTATCTTTAGAAGAACCACCAGGATTCCGATATTCCTCTTTTATCCATATCCCTGTGCCATATTGCCTACTTAAGGCCTCATGCTTCTCTAATGCGGTGTTTCCAATGTTATCTTTTATCAATGTTTTTCTCCTGAAAATATTTAAGGTTTTGTTTCTCAATAAACGAAATCAAATAGCTTTTATTTTATAATAACTATCATAACAAGTAGAATGTTCCCAAAAACCGTACTAATTCAGGTGTTTGTAACTCAAATAATACATTTTACCTTTAGAATAGGATTTTTTACTATTAAGATAATAAAAATATTCCATAAAGTATGGCCTTTAAAAATGTCCATTTCCTCAACTCAATTATTTTTATAGTTTTGTGGTATCAAAACATATTACTATGAAACCAAAAACTATAATCAGTGCAATTGTGATTGCTTTAATCTTGATTATTTTATTTAACAATAAAGAAGAAGCAAGCTTTTGGTTATTTACCGACATTAAAACTTCCAAACTATTCATCTTAGGGGCCTTCTTTTTAATTGGAGTTTTGGTTGGAGCAATTGTCTTCAGAAGGAAAAACAAGCATCCTAAAGAATACGGAGTCACTAATCCAAATGGACCAACATTATCTGATGAGGATTCCGAATTTATAAGACAAGACGACGACCTTACAGATGAGGATCGGGAATATATAAGAAGAGATTAAGGGAAAAAGGCTCAGCTATCATCAGCTGAGCCTTTTTCGTTTTTAGGAGGACTTTGTTTAGACTTTTTCATTCGACCAGCCTTTTGTAAGCTATTATGAATAATATAATCTATCTGACCATTTACACTTCTAAATTCATCTTGTGCCCATTTTTCCAATAGCTTGTACACATCTTCATCGATCCTGATCACAAAACTTTTCTTCATTGTGTTTCGTATTTTCTATTATTTATGATTAATTGTAAAGCGTTCCTGTATTGACAATAGGTTGTGCAGCTTTCTCACCACATAATACCACCATAAGATTGCTCACCATGGCTGCTTTCTTTTCATCATCCAACTCTACTATACCTTCCTGAGAAAGCTTCTTTAAGGCCATATCAACCATGCCGACAGCCCCTTCAACAATCTTAGCACGTGCCGCTACAATAGCAGATGCTTGCTGACGTTGTAACATTGCCCCTGCGATTTCTGGTGCATAAGCCAGATGACTAATTCTAGCTTCTTCAACTACGATACCTGCTTTCGCAAGACGCTCTGACAATTCATTCTCTAATATTCTGTTTACTTCCTCACCCCCATCACGTAAAGTCAGTTGTGCATTTTCATCTTCCAGATTATCATAAGCAAAACTAACTGCCAAATGACGTACGGCAGCTTCGCTTTGTACCCTTACGTAATCAGTATAGCTCTGCACATCATATGCTGCCTTAAAAGTGTCCCCTACTTTCCATACGATTACAGCTCCAATTTCAATTGGATTCCCCATCTTATCATTGACTTTTAAGGTTTGCCCTTGTAGGTTCTCCGAACGTAAGCTAATCTTTTGAGCTGTGTAGAACGGATTAATAAAAAACAAGCCATTCGCTTTTATTGTCCCAACATAATTACCGAATAGATTTAAAACACTTGAATGATTCGGATTTACTATGATCAAACCCTTAACAATGACAATAAAAACGATGAAAGAAATTAGGATAAGGATTCCATATCCGTAGGATTCATTGGCTGCGATCTGGTAAAATGAAAACCCAATGGCAAACAAGGAGATAAACAGGAATACTAAGGCTAAATATCCTGAAGTTGGTTTAATAATCTTTTCCATAATAAAGATATAATTGATATTAAAATGATATCACAAATATATCAACTTATTTGGATAATAGTTGCAATTAATTATTGAAAAATTACTAAAAACTGTGTTTATGCTATTTGAGTAGCGATTAGGAGGGGATAAAAATTAATTCTTTCAGTATGAGGGGGTTTTAGGAATAGTAGGAATTATTTAAACTTTTTATTTGCAATATTAATTGAAAACCCTACCTTTGCATCACTTCAAACAACGAAGTGGTTCTTTAAATAAGAAATCAGATTCCGTAGCTCAGCTGGTAGAGCAATACACTTTTAATGTATGGGTCCTGGGTTCGAATCCCAGCGGGATCACAAAAAAGCTTCAATCACAGATTGAGGCTTTTTTTGTGTCCGATGGGTTCGAACGTTGCGAAGCCGGTTCGACCCGTTAGGGGCCTCAGGGTAAGCGTACGGGAATAGAGCGGCTGAGGCAACTTTCTCGTTCAGGGTTGGAGTGCGGGCATTGCGGGGCTGAACAAATCCCAGCGGGAACAAATCTTCTCACAGGCCAAAGGATCTTAGATTAATGCTACTTTTGTATCCACTAGGTTCGAACGTTGCGAAGCAAGTCCGACCTGTTAGGGGTATCAATGTAAACGTGCGGGAATAGAGCGGCTGAGGCAATCCATTTGGAATTATTTCACTGTCAATCTAAACTCATAAAACCTATACAAATCACCTTTTCATATGCCTCAAAATTGTTAAAAAAAACCTATTGAAATTGAGTGATTTAATCTCAGATAATCCTCGTTTTTATTAACAAATCCGACTTATTTTTCGTAAATTAGAGTATTCACAAAACAACTAACTAAATCCTGTTTTGACAGTAATTTTCATCCTTATCATTAGCTTTCTAGCTTCATTAGTGCGGTCGACTTTAGGTTTTGGTGAAGCATTAATAGCAGTTCCGTTTTTCCTACTATTCTTGCCAGTAGATGTAGCAGTTCCTTTGGCTGTGATGTTGTCCATTATCATTGCTCTTGTGGTTGTGATACAAGATCATAAAAAATCCATTTTCACAGTGCCAAATGGCTGATTATTTATGCTATTCTTGGTTTGCCTTTAGGTATCTTAATATTGACCTATGTAAATGAAACATTCGTTAAAACAGGACTTGGATTACTAATTATTTCGTATTCAATATATTCCCTTTATTTTAAAAGAAACAAGACCTTGCAAGAAGACAATAAGGTCTGGCTATTCGTCTGCGGTTTTTTATCAGGAGTATTTGGAGGAGCATATGGTGTGAATGGCCCGCCATTGGTTGTCTACGGCAATTTAAGACAATGGAGTGCAAAACATTTTAGAGCGACCTTACAGGCCTACTTTTTACCTGTTAGCTTGCTAAGTGTCTTGGGTTATTATTCAAAAGGATTGATTACAAGAGAAGTTAATACCTACTTTCTCTATTCGCTAATTACTACTATTCCGGCAATTTTTTTAGGAAGGTATCTAAATCATAAATTAAAAGATGGCACCTTCTTTAAATATGTTTATTGGGGGCTAATGGTAATCAGCGTTGTTTTGATTGTCAGTACTATGATGTAATTCAAACAAAAATAAAGGCATTCACTTTTCCTACATAAAAAAACATCAAACTCGCCCTTAAAACCATTCTCCTCTAACCTGTTAATTCGACCTTAATATCGAATTGTATGATTGATGATAATTTGAAAAGTATCATCCAATTTTAGGTAAACTTTTAATGTCCTTTTCTAGTGGCTTCACCCCTATTTCTTTCGACTTTCCTAGAGGTTTGCAATAGGTTTCCTAGGGGTTTTCTTTGGTACTCTTTCGGATCTCCTTCGGAACTTGTTCGGAACTCATTCGGATCTCGTTCGGTTCCGACCGAACGAGATCCGAACAAGATCCGTCCAAAATCCAAAGCGATGCCGTTAGAAATACGAAGCAAATACAAAGGAGAATGGGTCGAATAGGTAAGTTAAAAGGAAAGAATTAGGATAATTTCATGTTCAAATCTAACCTCGATAACATTGAACTTACCTCCCCTTATTATCTTCTACTTATCAAAATGAAATGACCTGGTAATTTTATTGTTTTGCTGATCATAAACGGTGCAATTAACATGGTAATGAGCTGAAGGGGCATTCGTCATGTCAATTCCTTTTGAAAAAACATAGGAAGTTGCGCCTTTTATCTGATCATGGTTATAAATTACCGCTTTATTCCATACAGATGATTGAATCTCTAATTCGATTCTGTCGATTTTCAACTTCGCTAGAATGGTAGCTTCTACTCGAGCAACTTTACCATCCATTCCAAATATTGCATTTTTAAACTCCGGCAGATTCGGATTGTTTTCAATCTTAAGGGTATCTCTCACAATTTTCGTATTTCCCTTTAAATCCTTCAGGATAAATAGGAAATTGTGTAAACCGGGTTTTATACCCTTGGGTATTAAGATATGCTGATGAAATGTAGCCTCCTTTAAGCCATTAAATCCTTCTTTATACGTTCGGTCAAATGCAAAGCCATATCCGGAGACTTGAGGTGTAATTTCAACTTTTACTTGATCTAGGCCATGTTTCGCTTCAATAAGACCTTCTATATGCAGGTCAGAACCCGCATATACAATCTTACTGTTTTTAGTACCGATTTCGATATTTCTAATCTCTAAAGATCCCAAATCATCAGGTTCAAATTCGCTTTTTTGGCAGTTAACAGTAACTAGCAAAAAGAGGCAAAAAAAATCAATAAATTTCTATTCATTCTTTTCTATAAATTGTCCTATTGCTGTTGGTATGCTCCAAAATAAAAAAGTCCAGAAGAACGGAATACTGTCAGTTGCTTATCAACCACAAAACCTATTTCAGTTGTATTTCCATTTTTATATTTAAATGCCGAGTTATTGATCAGTTCATATTGATTTTTGGTTTCCAAAGTGTTTATGTGTTCTGCTGACCCATAATTTAAATCAGTAGAACTGAATTTATAAAACCAAGAAGATTTATTTAATGCTGGTCCCATTTTATACTCCTCTCCTTTGTAGGTCTTTCCTGATAACATATTCTGTTCTGGGATCTTAATTAACGCACCTGTTGTTTTATATTCCATAGCCAAAGCGCGATAATAAGCACTGGTCAATTCATACTTTTCATTGATAGCAAATCTGGCAGTTCGGAAATTATCCTTGTTTTCTACAACAACAATTAATGAATCTTTCGTTAAGCTATATGAACCTGTTAAATCATTACCTGTGCCCATAAAAACAGCCTTATTATCTGCTAAAAGTTTAATCAAATAAATGCTCTTATAGGAATCACTTTTTGGGCTTATTGTACCTGCGATATAGTGATTAGTGATATCAAACGAATCAGGTTTCTCAGGCAGTAAATTTTCATTTTTTTGACAACTAGCACCCAAAAGTCCCATCAGGACAATTATTGGTGTCCATTTACTTAGTTTTATCATTTTCTTAAATATATAGTTAATGCAATTTTGTTGCAAATGTAGTGATTTATATAGCTTTTGCAACATTACAGCATTAAATTAATATTAATTATTTTTCCACAATTCTGTTATAATTATCTTAACAGAAAATAATCTTGTGTATTTGAACAGAATAAAGAAAACTAGCAAATTCTCAAGCTTGATTTAATTCAGGCACTTTAATTGACGATGAAAATGTATGGAAAAACTCACACTAGCTTCCTATATTATTTCTGACAAAAGATATTCAGTTAGAGATTTAAATAAAATAGATTTATCAAAATTCGTTAATATTGAAGATGTTGACCATTTGGATCCAAGCAAGATTGATCCTGATTACATAACTGGAGCAATCATTATGAAGTATAATGATCAAACCATTTTAGATTATAGTGAATGGGATGACCTAAATTATTTTTGGCCTTATTTTATTGATTCTCTTGATGAATTGCTAGAAAACAATAACAGCAATTTCTCATTTCCTAGTCAAGCATTACCGGTAAATATGGAGATCGTAAAAGATCGACTAATATTTCAAGTTGGTCAGCATAGACTAAACATGCAGGCAAGCGATTTTTACGAAATCGTGCTAGCTGAGGCAGATAATTTCTATAAAGCATTATTGGAATTATTTCCAAGATTCGAGTCGGAATATAACTCAGAGTTACAGAAAATTGATCAACTTATTAATAAGTCAAAAGTTATGTTTTCAAAATATGGATAAGGTTATCAATTGGTTTGGATTCGATTAATGAACAGAATTACTCAAGGATGATGGAAGTGTAAGACAAGCAAGGTTTGTAAATAATGAATATTTAGATATTAAAGTATTCTCTTTGTTGAATGAGGAATTTTATTCATGGAATGATGTAAAATATTAATCCACTACACAAAATCATACAACCCATTTTTCCAACCTAATATCTTACTTTCATCTGCTTGCAACCAATTCTTTAGTACAGTGGCATAAACTTTCCTAAAATCCTCCGTATAAATCAAGTCTCCTTCATTTAAGTTTCCTAAATCAGGCAATGCGTTTAATAGTCCCTTCTTCTTTAAACCACCACTAATGAAAAACATTTGATTGGCAGTACCATGATCAGTACCATTACTAGCATTTTCGGCAACCCGTCTTCCAAATTCAGAAAATGTCATTAACATCGTGTTTTTAAATAAACCTTGCTGCTTCAAATCTTTTACAAAAGCAGCCACTGCCCCATTAATTTCCTCAAAAAGCTTACTCTGTTTATCATGTTGATTAACATGTGTATCAAAACTGCCTATTGACAAATAATAAACCCGAGTATTAATATCAGACTTGATTAAAGAAGAAATGGTCTTAAATTCTCTACCTAAGTTTGTGTTTGGATATTCTGCCGGTTTTGATTTAACCTTACTTTTTTCGAATATATAGTCCGCATTGTTTATTGTAGATCCTAATGTTTCATATAAATAAGAAACTGTTTCCTCTTCATGGGAATGTTGTTCGGATAAGGCTTTAAAATAATTCTCTTGACTAAGTTGATAAAGTTTCCTTGGCTCCTTAAAGGCAAATGCCTTGTTCTTTTTGCCCTTCAAAGCCAAACTAAGCATATCATCCACTTCCAGTGCTTGCGTTGGATGTGGACAATCGTAGCACGCCTCATCCAAGTATCTACCTAGCCATCCTGTTTCCAAATACTCATCACTCCTACTTGCCGAATGCCAAATATCCATACTTCTAAAATGAGACTTATCAGGATTTGGATAACCAACATTATTTAAAATAGCCAATTCACCTGCATCATATAATGACTTAAAAGCACTTAGGTTAGGATTTATACCTGCTTCATCTGTTAACTTTAAAGAGTTTTGAACCGCAATTTTACGACGCTCTTTAAAGTAAATATCGTTTTGCGTTGGGATGATGGTATTTAGACCATCATTTCCTCCTGTAAATTGCAAGACCACCAAAACATTGGGTCTAGCTGCTAAGGATTGGTCTCCTTCTAATGCCTTTAAAAAATTAGGTATAAAAAGCGATGCTGAAGCTAATGAGCCTATCTTCAAAAATTCTCTTCTTTTAATAATCATAACCTTTAGCTATTACATTAACTGATATTCTGGTGTAGACATTAGATTGATAACTTTGGATTTCAAATTATCCGATGAAAATCGATCTGTTAGTTTTAGGATGGACTTATCGTTAGTCTGAATTAAATAATCAGCAATTTCTGAATTTTTAAAACTCCCTTCCACTTTAGCCCAGTCGATCACAATCTTGGGATCTTTAAATTGCCTGTTCAATGGGTTTCGTTTATTGTTCAATCCCATATCCAGGTCATCGTCTTCTCGAGCTTCATAATCCATTGGTCTTAAGCCTGACCATATTTGAGGAATTTGTAAACGAAGCATTAAAGTAGAACTATCAATCCAAGATTTGCCACTCGGCCATCCTGCCACATTTGGAGGATAAAGTAGCATCTGACCTAAAAGACGTTGGTATTCAACTAAACTTTCATTTCTTTCAATAGTCATTGGCAGGAATCGCATCATTCCTGCTAATAATTCGATAGGAGATTTAATTCGATTTCCAATATTTTTAGTTTCATAAAACCAATCGCTGTTAAAAATCGATTTCATCAATTTCATAATATCGTAATTCGAATTATAAAACTCCAGACTTAAGGCATCAACTCGATTATTATCCAACTGTTCATTAACAAAAAATCGATATATTTTTTGCGTAATAAACTTAGCAGTTTCCTTCTTCGAAAGAATAATTTCTAATATATCTGATCCATCAAAATTTCCTGTTTCACCAAGAAAAGTCTTCTCATTAGAATCATGTTGATTTTTTCGTTCAAGAAACTTTCCATTTCTATCAAAAGCCCATCCAGTAAAAGCACGGGCAGCTTCTCGAACATCTTTCTCCGAATAATTCCCTCTCCCCATCGTAAACAATTCCATTACCTCTCGTGCAAAATTCTCATTTGGATGCCCTTTCTTATTTTGTTGGTTATTAAGAAAACTTAGCATCGCTGGAGACTGACTGACATCAAATAGCAATTCCTTGAAATTGCCCAAAGCATTTCGCCGAATACTATTTAATAGCTGTCTATTATATTTAGGATTAACTGTTCTACAGGCAAAATGACCATGCCAAAAGAAAGCCATTTTCTCTCTTAATTGCGTTTTTGAATGCACCATTCGGTCTAGAAAATCCAGATTTAAGTCTAGGTTTTGTTTCCTATTCCTACGTTGCTGTGCTTTCCTAAGCTCTGCATTATCTCCCTCTTGTTCCGAATAGACTTCTGACACTTGTTCCTCCACATAGTTAATACGTTGAAATGGATCCAATCCGGAAATACTTTGGAATAACTCTGATAACTCCATATTTTTCAGATTCTTAATCTGAAGATAGGAAGGTCCAAATCCCGCTCTCCACAGCAAATGTAACTTGTGATTTAAACTATTGTCTTTCATTTTTTCGGTAGTTGATAGAATCAAATTAGAAGGAGTATCTACCACTTGATTCCCAGTCTTTTCTAGAACTAATTTACGTATTTTTAGAAAATAAAAATGTATCAATTCTTAAAACTCCATGATGCAATTAAAAATTAATATCATCTATCAATACTTTTTTTAGCTGTTATATGATTGACAGTTCAATTCTATGCTTATATTAGTATAATACCTATTTATTAAAACATGAAAAACTTAGAACGAGTATATAAAATGTCATTTGCTGGAGTATATCCATTGTATATTCAAAAGGCAGAGAAGAAAGGACGAACAAAAGAAGAAGTAGATCAAATCATCTTTTGGTTAACAGGCTATGATGAAAAAAGTCTAAAAGAGCAACTAGATAATAAAACAAATTTTGAGGACTTCTTCGGTCAAGCTCCAGAAATCAATCCAAATGCAAATAAAATTACTGGGGTAATCTGCGGGTACCGTGTAGAAGAAATAGAAGATAAATTGATGCAACAAGTCCGATACCTAGATAAATTAATTGACGAACTTGCAAAAGGTAAAGCTATGGAAAAAATCCTTCGAACTTAGTCTATTAGTATTTAAAATCAAATAGTATATCATCATAAGAATCAGATAAGATTTGGACTTATAATTGCTTATAGTTAAAAAAAATAACACTAGTCATAAAACCCAAAACTGAAAGCTTATGTTTTTTATTTTCGGAACGAATACAACACGCCTTGCTGCAGAACCAATCTCAATGAATTGTAATTACTGTCATCAAGAAAACACTATGGCATTAGTCCATAACCAACGATACTTTCATATATTTTGGATCCCCCTATTTCCACTTTGGCGTGAAAGCTTTTCCACTTGCACGCACTGTAAGCAGCTATTAAAGTTGAATCAAATGGATCCTGAATTAAAAGCTCAGGCTCATTCCACTCGAAAACAATTAAGAACGCCCTGGTTCACCTACATTATTTTATTAGTAATTGTACTATTTATACTTATCAGCGTTATTACACATATCATAAAAGGCTAAATAGAGCGTCCCAGTTTAAACCTTTTCGGACACAATAATATTAAATCGCTGTATAGGGATTGCTACTATTTTTAAATAAAAAGAAAGTTTACACGACCAATTTACATATCTGAGAATGTCGTTATTTCAATCCTTAAAAATCCATTTTAATTGTAATTAGAGCAGGTTTTTAATCAATTTTGGATCATTCTATTCTAAAAATATAAACTTAGAGAATAATCCAAATCTATTCTTGGCATGATGCATGATTAATAAGATTAATAAATGGTATACACCATGGATTTAGCTAACAATCTTATAAACAAATACTTCGTACAACTATTAAACAGCTCATTATGAAAATTACACAGATTATCATTTGCAGTACCCTTGCTCTATCCTTATTTGCCAGTTGCAATAATTCTGGTAAAAAAGGAGAATCTGGCGATTCTACAGAAAGTTCTGGTGGATTATTTGGATCAAGTAACGATAAAGAAGATGCAGACGCCATTATCGAATTCAATAACCGATTGGTTCGCGTTGAAAACAGCCATAATACTTACATCCGTAATTTTATGAATGCAGTAGATGGGTTTGAAAAATTTGTCCAAACAAAATTGACCAATCCAAATGCAGTAGCTATTCCTCCTATTTTAATTACGCCTGTGATTGTTGGTGGAATGGATAATTTAAAAGCTCCTAGCAGTTTAAAAGGAAATTATAGCGAATGGATTGATAGTCTAACTGGGAGTTTTGAAGCCTTAAAAAGAATCCATAAAGAGCTTGATGCTTACAAATCTGCTGAAGATTGGAAAGAGGATAAAGGCAAGAAAATTGAAGACATTAAAGTGAGAGCATTAGCAGAAATCAAGAAAAATAGAAATGCTTCCAAATCTTTATTTGACGCTTTAAAACCAGAGGCTGAAAAAGCAGAAGAGAAAATCTTAAAGGATCACCCTTATAAGGATCAGATCATCACTGCTCGTCAATTAATGGACTACACACAAAAAATTACTGAAGGAACCTATCAAATTTCGGATATGAATAGTTTCAAGGCTACTTTAGAGTCCCAATATAAAGAATTGGAAACCATGTACAACAAAAGCAAGGATAACCCAATCAAGGATGAGAAATTTGCTAGCGAAAACCGCAGGTTTATCAGCTTCAATGATGAAATAAACGAATATTTAGGCAAATTACGTATTATTCAGCGAGAATTAAATGAAACTGGAAATGTATCAGAGTCTAATTTAGAGACTTTAGATCGCAGCACACAATCGGTTGTTTCCAATTATAATTCTTTTGTCAATTAAACAAACTACACTTCATACATTAATAAAGGGTCTACAATTCAATATGTAGACCCTTTTTTTAATGAAAATCCTAACGATGAAATTTTGTAAGAACCTGCATAATTGGAAAAGAAATAGTTTCTATTGGTGCCAAAGGAAAGAATTTCTTGAAGCTATAAAACAAACGAGGTACTCGTTTGACTCTTGCAAATGGTTTAGTAATATCTGGATATCTAGGGTCATGAAAAGCGAAGTTACCTGCGTATAAAATATCCGACATCATCCAAGTCGAATCTTTCCTTCTTTCTAATGCTATAGGTAATTTCCGTTCATCTAAACCAAGGCCATCAACTAAAGTCTGATGAAAGACATGGATCCATTTTAATACATCAAGTTTTTTATATACATGGATCAAGTAATCAGCATCCAATTGTGTCCCAACAGATTCATATAACATAGCTGCATCACACATTTGTCTCAGACCTATCCCATAGCCTATCTGATGATTAAGGATATGCATATTAATCATGATTGAATTAATAACCGGTTTCGGAATTGGAATATTTTCAGTACCGATTCGAATAGTAGACTGAATACTTTTTTCTTGATCTAACAAAGCTTGCAAAAAGTTTTGTTTCCAAGGGTTTCTAATTTGTATTAAATGTTGATGATGTTCTACATGCAGGCCTTTCCAAGTATATCCGCAACTGTAATTCGCATGGTAATTAACATTATTGGTAAGTTCATCCATTAATAAATACGCCTCTTCATAAGGACCATTTTTTGGGAAATACCAATCAATATCACCGCAAACTCGGAGAAGAGGTTTCGGATAATATTGAGCAATCCCCTGCCCTTTTTGCAAAATCGGGGTTAAATCTATTAGTTTGAATAGCATGGCCATTTCACCAACTACTTGGTTCATGCGGACATTCAACTCTTGAATTTGCTGCGACCTCAACATAAATTTATACCGAAGAGTTTGCTCTGGCAAAAGGTCATCAGGTAGATCTGTAATTCGTTCTGCAATAAGACCATCCACAGTCTGAAAATAAGCTATTCGGTAAATAGAAATCCAATCTTCAAAATTCAATTTTTCTAAATATTCATCTGAAAGCGGAATATCCCATAGACTTGATTTCAATAATGCCAAAAATGCTTTAACTGATGTTTTATTTAACCATAAATCCTTGTCGCTCATCTCGTTCTTATTCTTGAATCATTCCTTCAGCAATAAATTGATTAATGATTCTATCTAAATCATCTTTCGCTTGTTGTTCACTTACTTGGTAATGCTGAAGTAAAACCTGAAGTGCATCATCTCTATTGAATTCTATGCCTTTAAAATTACTTAAAATCAATGCTGCAGATTCTGAAAGCGTGTATACTTTCGCCATATCCAACATTTCCAAACCCGGCTGCAAAACCAGATATTCATCAGCAATTTTACGAACCGTTATATTTTCATCAATTCTCATAGGTTTATTTAGGTAGTATAACTAGATAAATCAAGCAGCTGGAGACCAGCCGCTTGATGGAATGATTAACAGTAGAACTTATTGTCCAGGTGCTCTAATACAACGTATATTTTTAAATGGGGATTCAACAACATCCACTCCTAAGGCAGTAACATTTAGAAGTTGAGCTGCTACAACATCCTCTTTAATAGTAAGGTTCATTTTTCCATTGTAATGCCATGCACTAAGTGCAACATCTAGTGGTAAATTTAATCCTGAACTGGAAGTCCAGATCTCAGCGATATCACCATAGTTTCCTAAGGTCACATTTACTACTCCTCCTAAAACGGTAACATCAGTACTTCCCCCATTAAAATTAAATCGCAAGTTTTTCCCAGGATATGGAGCTGCTGTCCCCGTTGAATTCGAATATTCAAAATAACCTAAACCCCCAATTGATCCATTTGTTGTATAGGTATCTAATGTTGTAATGACATTTCGAAAATCAGTATCTGATGGTTGAATCCATTTACCAGCAGGATAAACCAAGGCACATGGATCTCCATTTATGCCAAAATTCTCTGGAATTACACCTTTGAAGGAGAAAAAGCTGTTTCGAGCAGCAGTATGTGCATAGGTGTGATGAAAACGGTATGGATTGTGACCTGCAACATAATATAAATTTGTCCTTGCCCATTTTTTCCCTCCAATTGTTAATGGCGATTCTATAAGATTAATCAAAAGTCTATGATCATTTGCTACTTGGGGAGTAACATTAAAATTAAACACAGATGGTGTTGCTGCTAATAGAGTATTAAATGATCGAGTAGAATTATCATCAATTGCTAAGTCCAAACCGCTTAATTGAACGCCAATCCCACTTATCAACTCCTCTTTTGCAGTAAAAAAATAAGCTATTTTACGATCGGAGTAAGCAGGATCAATATTTCCAAATTTAGTCCAGTCTAAACTTGCAGAATAAGGCGTGTAAGACTTCCATGTACCATCACTAATATCAAAAGTTCCAGTATTTAATGTCAAACCAGAAATAGAAACTGTACCTGCAGTCATGTTTGCAAACATGCCCATACTGTTTAACTCGACCCCAATCCTGGAAACCTTATGGTTGAAAAGAATATTAATGGCCACATTAATTGGCGTAGGTCCTGTTGGCACATTGAATGTACCTGCATCATATAGGATATCTTTGCCTTCGGGCATATTTAATGTAGTAACAGAGGGGTTTAGTGGATCAATATCCATTGGTGACTCACTGGAATTATAGGATAAAGCGTACCATTTATAGGATACACCTGCCTCCACTGCAATAGTTGTAGCAATATCTGAAGTTAATACAGTTGAACTCACAAAAGTATTATCAGCCTTATACAAAAACAACCTATACTTTACGCCTGGATCCATTAATGCACCATATAAACTATTTCCCTTACTGTTTTTTGAACTAGACTTTAGGATAGCCCTTCTACCCTTTGGTTGTAGTTGATGGTCAACTTCAACAGTTGCATCAAATCCTGCAAATTCTTGTGTTGGTGCCAAGGATGGAGATTCAAACCCTATCCTTGCTTGTGAACCTGTATTTGCTTGTCTAACAGTTTCATCAATCCCCAAAACTCTAACCTGTAA
The DNA here is from genome assembly GCF_039536825.1 of Sphingobacterium kyonggiense. Lineage (NCBI taxonomy): Bacteria > Pseudomonadati > Bacteroidota > Sphingobacteriia > Sphingobacteriales > Sphingobacteriaceae > Sphingobacterium > Sphingobacterium kyonggiense. The sequence goes on along the minus strand of NZ_BAAAZI010000006.1, from coordinate 863,036 downwards.
ACTTAACTTCTCTAATGGATTATTTATTTCTGAGCTCATTTTTGAACAGCTCCAAGAAAAATAAATAAATCCAGCAATTAGCATTACAATTGTAATCTTATGTTGCTTTATACTTTGAAATCTTTTCATAATTTTTTTCATAGGATTTTAATTTATAGGTCACCATCATTGCTGCCACCAGTACCACCATTCCAATCATTAATACTAGGATTGGGCGAAGCAGTAACAGAATCTGCAGCAATAGCATGTTCAAGTTCGACTAGCACAGAAGTCATGCTAGGAATTACATAATCTTTTTTTTCATCATTTATCATAACTTTTCATTTATTTTGGTTAATATATATTAATAGGATTAATTTTTATCCATTGATTAATCAAATTCAAATAAGAAAAAACGAGAGATTGTCTTTGAAAAATTAAAGATTCGGCTAATAATTCAGGGTAAACTTTATATAGGAGAGAAAAATTCTAATATTTTAACTATAATATCTATAATACGACGTGTTCTAGAATATGATAACAATTTTAATAATAAGAAATCAATATAGCAAGAATAAAATTGAATTTATGTTAATATTTTCTTGGTTTAATTGATTATCGATAAAATTTACACAGGTAATTACGCTAATATATACTAAGACATCAAAAAAAAGCTCTTATTAGCACAATAGAGTTAAATTCTTTGTTATTAATCAATTTACGAAACCCACTTCTTTATATATTTACACCATTTAGCCATCTTTTTTCTCCAAGAAGGAGTCGCCATGGATCCATCATTTAAACTATGATCTAAGCCATATCCGTAGCCATAACCATATCCGTAGCCGTAATCATATTTAAAATCCACATCATTAACAACAACAGCCATATTATACAACTTCTTTTTGCTGTATATTTCACTCATCAATGGCAACATTCGCTTATCTATAATTTGCTCGAACGACATACAAAGTTAAATCTGCTAATTTAGCAAGCAGTATGGTGTCAACAACTAAACCAACTGGCGCTGTATCGACAATTACATAATCATACTTTCGCTTCACAGTTGTTATTAATTCTCTAAAGCGCCCATTCATTAATAATTCTGCAGGATTTGGCGGAATATATCCTGAATATATTAAATCAAATTTCAACTGGTTAGGTTCTTTTATTAAAATCTCATCAACTTGCATCTCAGGATTTATTAGAAAATCAGATAATCCCCTGTACTGATGCTTTAAATAGGATAGTCCTAAATAATGTAGAATCTTCGGAGAACGGATATCTGCCCCAATTAACAAAACTCGGCTACCCGACATTGCCAAAACTTTAGCTAGATTGCTTGCAATATAAGATTTACCTTCCCCAGCAAGGGTCGAAGTCACAAAGTAAACTTGAGCTGAATTACCTTTTTCCTGTATTAAAAAATGAATATTAGTTTTCAATATACGCATGGCCTCTGCTAATGACGATCGATCTCCATTTTGCTGAATTTCATGCTTGGAACTTGGCACATCTCCTACTATAGGTATATCTAGAACTGCTAATATATCTTCCCTATTATGAACTTTCACATCCAGATTGAACTTGACATACAACACGGAAAAAGGAACTAATAACCCAATCACCAATGAAATCGACAAAACATATATCTTACGAGGTGAAACAGGGTTCCATGTACCATAAGCGTCATCTACAATTTTCAAATGTGATGGCCTTGCAGCTAGATTAATCTCGTTTTCTTCTAATTTTTGCAACAGAAATAAATATATTGACTCTACAATTTTTTGTTGTCTATTAATCTCTTTATAGCGCCTTTCCTGAAATGGCATAGCTTCATATCTATTCTTATAGCTGACTTTTTGACTCTTGAACATCCTGGTATTTGCCGAGGCTATTTTCTTTAAATTCTGTATGGCAACTCTGATATTTTGTCTTAAAGCATATAAATTATTATTTATGCCTTGAACGACAGGATTATCCTCTTTAGCAGATTGCATCAATTCCATCCGCTCCAATTGAAGTTGATTATAATCTTTTATTAGCTCAATAATTGCCTGATCTGAGAAGCCCAAATTGACAGGGAGTAAAGTGGAGGGGTCCTCATCAACAAACTTTTCCAGCATTTCAAGCACATCGTATTGAACTTGATGAGCCTTGTATGCTGCCTCATCAAGGAAACCAGCTTCTAAATATTTTATTGATTCAGCTTGTAAATTATGTGTTTTATTTTGTGCCTTAAATTGCTCCATTCGCGAATCAGTCGCATTTAAAGAATTTGAAACTATCCTCAACCTCGAATTAATGAAATCTGTTGTAGATTTAAAAACCTTTGCTTTATCATCCAACGCATCATTATTATATTGATCTATAAGTGAATTCAATATTTGTTTTCCTTTTTCTCGGGAGGGATATTGTAGAACAAAATCAATAGCGAAGGACAGCACATCCTTGTTAGGTGCAATTTTCACTTTAGATCTTAAAATGTCCACAGCAATTTCTTTAGGTATGTAAGAAATCCGTAAATCACCCTTCCAAAAACTTGAAAATCCAACCTCAAGCTTTATCTTCCCTATTGGACTATTAAACTCATTGCCAATTGTTATTGGAATTTTTTCTCCAGATTTATCATCATATTCAAACCCTTCTTTTGTTTTCCTTAATAACAATTGATAGCTGCGCTTTAATAGACTTTCATGATTAGGCTGAAGAATAATTAGTTTAACTGGAGAGTCTTTTTCTAATATTTCATTTTCTCGAATGAGTCCCTGTAAGAAATAGGTAATATGAAAGTTATTCGCATCAACCACTTTACGCATAATTCTGCGAGAATGTAAAATTTGGATTTGATCATTTACGTATGCTGCAGAGGAACTGCTTCGTCCGGCTAAATTAGCTAGCTCAGAAAGCCCCGCCATATCCCCACTAGCCTTCTTTTCATCTTGCAATAAAATCTTGGCATATAGCGAATAAATACGTGGTGAATAACGCATATGCACCAAACCAATAAATAAGGACACTACAATGCTTAAGACAAACCATTTCCAATAATGGAGGTATTTCTCCATGATCAAACGAAAACCAAGCGCCTTATCCACCGGAGATTCAGACTTAGCTTTATTTCTTTCCATTTATCCTCGAGTTGATTTTAAGATCTTTTTTCAATATGCTTCAATAACCAAATTCGCAACAGAAATTAGATTTGAATAATCCGATTCCATGAACAGGTTCAATGAAAATTTATGAAATTAACTTTCTCGTCTTGTGATTAACAGTTTTTCAGCAGGTAGTACAAATGCAAAACATGTAAAATATAGGATACTTTTTAATTGGTAAATAAATAATACTGAATCACAACATGAAATTACAATAAAATTAGCGTAAGAGAAGTGAAAATTATTTATTTATTAACAATGATTTCTAAAAATGAAACAACAAGTGATAATTAATTATAATAGCCTGCTCTTTTCCAAATAGTTAGCAAATGAAATAACAGATTATAGTTTCGTAAGATTAGTCTATAAGTGATTGATTTGAAGGAAAAAAAATATGATTATTCTCATAAAATATTGTACTTAAGTAACATAAGTTACAATCCAAAACTTCTGATAATCTTATTTTTAATTAAACAAAATTATAAACTATGAAAACGGATTATCAAATTCTCATCATTGGGGGTGGGACCGCAGGGATTATGATGGCAGCCCAACTTATGAAAAAGGATAAATCCTTAGACATTGCTATAATCGATCCTGCTAAGAAGCATTATTATCAACCTGCTTGGACTTTAGTAGGTGCTGGAGCATATGATTTTAAGAAAACGGTCAAGCCCATGTCCGAATTAATACCACAAGGTGTAAAATGGATTCAAACCGCCGTAGATCAAATTGATCCAGAACAACATCAAGTAACGCTTATAGATGGAACAAAACTTTCATACACCTATCTTATAGTAGCGTGCGGTCTGGTCAATGACCTAAGCCTTATTGAAGGACTAGAAGAAGCTGTTCAAAAAGGTGTCGTTTGTAGTAATTATATAGATCCTAATTACACTTGGGAGTGTATTCAAAATTTTAAAGGTGGTAATGCCGTCTTCACACAACCTACTACGCCGATCAAATGTGGTGGTGCACCTCAAAAGATCATGTATTTGGCTGCTGACTACTTCCGAAAGAATAATATGTCAGATCAGGTGAACATCACATTTGCTACTCCAGGTTCTGTTATTTTTGGCGTAAAGAAAATAGCCGACACCTTAATGCAAGTTATAAAACGCTACAATATTGACTTTAAACCTTTTTATGCACCAATTAAAATTGATGCAGATAATAAAATAATCACTTTTAAAAACATCAATCCTGCAGACAACGCTTGTGTTATCAACAAAGATGATGGTACCGAGGGCGTTCCTGATCAACAAGATACTATTGAAATACCCTTTGACCTTTTACATTTGGCCCCACCACAGACAGCTCCAAAATTCATTCAGAAATCAAGTCTTGTCAATGAAGCAGGATGGCTAGATGTGGATATAAACAGCATGCAACATAAAAAACATCCAGATATTTTTGGATTAGGTGATGTTGCTGCTTTGCCAACAGCAAAAACCGGGGCCGCAATTAGAAAGCAGGTTCCAATAGTAGTTGATAACTTATTAAAAATAATTCATGGTCAAATTGCTGACAATAAATCCTATCAAGGTTATTCTTCCTGTCCATTGGTAACAGGATATGGCAAAATGGTCTTGGCGGAATTTAATTACAAAAACGAATTCACGCCCGATCCTAAGCTAAAACAACTGTTTATTAAAGACAGCAGCAAAGAACATTGGCGATTGTGGCTATTGAAAAAATACATTTTACCTCATCTTTATTGGAATAAAATGATGAAAGGTGAAGAAGTATAGAAAATATTTAAATTTCATCTAGATATATTTCTTATTAATCGAAAGATGAAATTTAATCCCTTTGTTAATTAGGTCTACAAGGCTTAAACAACAAAAATTACCTTTTTAATTACCATGTGTTTTTAAATTTAACATTAGAAATTAGCTTCCCAAATTTGGGAAGCTATATTTTTATTGGCAAATCTGATCATCAAGCCGCTCCCCTCTTATTATCATATTTTCATCTATAAAGCTTTATTTTCATGTTCTAATTATTAAATTATTCTTGTATATTCGATTAGCCTATTTACCGATACATCTATTTTTTATCAATTTAAACTAAAACAAACGACATGATGAAGAAAACACTTGCCATGGCATGTTTAATTGTTTCTGCCCATTCAATTGCCCATGCACAAGACTGGAAACCAACAAACAGCAAAATTATGACTACCTGGGCAGAACAGATTACCCCTCAAAACGTACATCGAGAATACCCAAGACCCCAGATGATCCGTCAGAACAATTGGCAAAACTTAAATGGCTTATGGAAGTATAAGATTTCCAGCAAAGAAGATAAGAATTTACCAAAAACATTCGATGGAAACATCTTGGTGCCATTTGCAGTTGAATCAGCACTTTCCGGTGTTGGAAAACGAATCAATAAGGACCAAGCATTATGGTATTCCAATCAAATCGAAATTGATAAAAAAGTAAATAAAGGCAAGGTATTCTTGAACTTTGAGGCTGTAGATTGGCAATGTGATGTATATGTAAATGGGCAACACGTCGGGCAACATGAAGGTGGTTTTGATGCCTTTCGATTTGACATCAGTAGCGCAATAAAAAAGTCGGGCAAACAGGACATATTAATCCGTGTTTGGGATCCAACTAATGAAGGTCCACAGCCCCGAGGTAAACAGATAAATAACCCACATGGAATTTGGTACACACCGGTTTCAGGAATATGGCAAACCGTTTGGTTAGAATCAGTTCCAGAAACATTTATTAGTAAGACCAAACAAACTCCTGATCTGGACAAAAATGCCTTATTGTTTTCAGCAGATATCCAAGGGAAAAAGCCAGGAGATGAAATCTTAATAGAAGCTTTTGATAAAGGGCAAAAAATTGCCGAGATAAAAAGCGCTGTTGACCAAAGTGCCATTTCCCTTCCAATCAACAATCCTAAACTATGGAGTCCTAATAGCCCGCATTTATACGACCTTAAAGTTAAGGTGCTTAGAAAAGGAAAAGTTATTGATGAAGTTAGCAGTTACTTCGCTATGCGCAAAATCAGCATGAAGAAAGATGCAAAGGGTATTCAGCGCATGTATTTAAATGATGAATTTGTCTTCCATTATGGACCACTTTACCAAGGTTGGTGGCCTGATGGACTACATACAGCACCTTCCGATGATGCCTTAATGTATGACATTATTAAAACCAAAGAAATGGGTTTTAATATGATTCGAAAACATATAAAAGTAGAACCAGCTCGCTGGTATAGGCATTGCGATAGTATTGGCATGTTGGTATGGCAAGACATGCCAAGCGGCGACCTTGGCGGGAATGTATGGGATATGCAACCTGGCAAAATTACTTCTGATAAGCATGACAAAGATCGTAGTCCAGAATCAGAAGCAATTTATAGAAAAGAATGGAAAGCCATAATGGCTCAATTGCATAACTACCCTAGCATTGTTATCTGGGTTCCATTCAATGAAGGTTGGGGCCAGTTTAAATCGAAGGAAATCGTGGACTGGACCATCAAAAATGATCCATCTAGATTAGTAAATGGTGCTTCTGGAGGTAACTTTAATGCACCTGGCCATATATTCGACATCCATAATTATCCTGATGCAGCCATGCCAAGCCCTGAACTGTACGGCAGTAACTATGTTTTGGCTCTCGGAGAATTTGGAGGGCTAGGTTTACCTGTTGAAGGTCATACATGGCAACAAAAAGACAATTGGGGATACCAAACCTTTAAAAATGTTGACGAATTAAAGAAAAAATACAGTGGATTAACAGAGAGTTTAAGCAGGTTAATTCCACTTGGTTTATCTGCAGCTGTATATACACAAACCACAGATGTGGAAATTGAAACCAATGGATTAATGACCTATGACAGAAAGGTTATCAAAATCCCTGCAGATGAATTAAGGCAACTCAATTTTAAACTCTACAATAAAGAGCTAATAAAACAATAGAACCTAGCATAATATAAAAGGCTAACATTTATACGTTAGCCTTTATTAGTTATAATTCTATCCCAACTGATTTGTAGCCGGGCAATACGTTTTGTCAAATAAGGTTGATGAATAAAATAATAGAATAATCCACTTATGAAGTAAAATAATACATCTGCCCAATCTGCTGTGTTGTAGCTAGTAAACCTCGGAGCCAAAACTTCGAAAAATAAGGAGCAGTAAGAACAAATAAAAAGGATCAACCAAAGCGGAAACTTGTATAAATAACGCTCCTTAAAAATCATCAATCCGATTAGTGAAACAGCATGAAAAATTAGTGGGATAAACACAAAATCTGTTAACCAATTATTCAAATAGGGTACAATAATGTCCCTATTCCTTAAATACCGGATTACAAACCAGCTCAAGATATAAAACAAACAGAAAGGATCTAAGAATAGAGTTATTAATGCGCGAAAGATACGGCAATAAGCATGGCGACAGAACAACATAGCATAATTAAAATAAACATAAACCATCCAATTTTCTTCCCCATCCTTTGTGACGGGGTATCATCTGGATTATCTGGAAAAATAGTTTGCTTGATCTCGTTAATATTTCTGCCTAACCAGGTCTTCTTTCTCATGACCGTGTGATTTTAAGCCACAAAAATAAGCTTTCTTTTAGCTATAAAAAGGAATATCTAAATTTCATAGCCATTAATCAAACATAGCGCTTAAGCGTGTCAGGCTTTGGGTTAAAAAACTTAATGAATAGCCACTATTCGAAGTCAAGAATTGAATCTTAATTTTAGAACCTAGTTCAAGTAAATTTATTATAAGCTCTTTATCCTCCTCTAAATCCCAGATAGAAAGCGACTGTCTTTCTTCTATGACATGAAGTTCTTTTAATCTTTCAGGATATAGATCCCATTGTTTCATGAGTTTATACTCCGAAATTGCCTCCCATAAATCTCCTTTATTTGCCGAGATGATCATTTCTACAACCTGAGAATAATTTTTATTCGAATCTAGAATTAAAGTAGCCATATTTAAAATCATTTTAATCGATTTAAAATTGACAATTCCTAAACAGTTATGTGTTCCAATTTATAGGAAAGGACAAATCTCAAAAATTCAAATAGAAAGCTAATTATCAACGATATACAAGTCCTACTTTATAGTACTGAACATATTGATTTTAACAAGTTTCTTTTGTTTACTTTTTTAAGTGTTTTTAAATGTGGATGGTGTAATGGAAGTGATCTTTTTGAAGGTGTTATTAAAGGCTGTTTTTGAATTAAAGCCAGACTCATAAGCAATGGCTAAAATGGTTAGATGATCATAATTTTTATCCTTCAATAAATCTTTTGCTTTTGCTATCCTGTACCCATTAACATAATTGAAGAAATTCATCCCATACCCTTGATTGATCACATAGGATAACTGATGGCTACTAATTCCTAACATTTCGGATAATTTGGGTAAATTTAATTCGGGATCCAAATAAGGCTTTTCGTCATTCATCATTAATTCCAATTGTTCCTTATTTTTTTCTAATTCAGAATTTGACATAAGTGCATTACGCTCTGGAACCAACGTTCCTTCTGGCTCTAAATCCGTAGATACATTCAATTCTTTAGGGTATATCTCTGTTTGACGAATCCCATAATAACTCACAAAATAGATTACAGCTAAAAAGTAAAGATTAATATAGAGATTTAAGGATTGAACGGTTTCTATAAGATTCAGTATAATCAATAGAATGGATGACCCCATAAAACAATAAATGATATACTTTATCCAATTTAGGTTAATTGGTTCTGTATTAGCGGAGAAAACTTCAATTTGCTTTTGGTGGCGGACAATCCTAAAATAAGAAAGTACGGTATAAAATAAAGCTTGACCTAAAAACACGATAAGGTACAAACAATTAAAAATCTTCGGATTTAATTCAGATTTTAAAGAAAGGATAACAATAAATATAACTGGTAAGATGAGAATCCAACTGTCCTTATTACCAAATTTATATCCTGGATTCGTATAAAATACCACACTGGTATAGAAAGTTAAAGCACAGAAAAATTGTAATAATCGTATAGGGTAATAAACATAAGTCGGTATTTCACCAGGGAAGATCAATCCATCTAACCAAAAGCTCGCCCAAAGCAGCAAAAAGATACCGAAATAAAGGTCACCTTTTACATTTACTTTTAATGGATTGGTTAAAAACAAAAATGACAACAATAAAATTGCACCACTAATAAAGCACGTAACTATCTCATTAAAACCCATAAAAGCATCCTTACTATTCTGGAGCTAAGGTATTAAAAAGCACGCTTTTCAGGAGTACTACTTTATAAACTGGAACCTATTATTTAATTTTCAACTTAAAAAATCCAGATCGTGGATCATTTCCATACTTATAAAAATCATTTCTGAAATATATAATTTGATCTCCATCCCAAAATATGCTTGAAATATTGCATAGGTCAAATGATGCCTTTGTCAAATCCATAGGTATTCCAACATACCGAAAATATGTTCCTGATTGATTTTTTTGGATAAAGTAATCTGAACATTCCTGACCAGGAAACCATCCATTCAATCGAAATATCTTATTCGTTGATTCGACAATATATGCTGGATTTCCGACAACCTCTCCTCCCATTTCTCCTGTCTTTAGGTTAATTGGATAATCGGACGAATGCCCTCCTTCACATAATAAAATATCTTCTGAAGGATAATAACGCCAAAAGCCAATTTCTGATAATACATCATGTTTTCCAGCAACCAAAGAATCTCCATTCTCAAAAACTATTTTTGATAAAAAGCTCCCTGCTATAGTAGAATCTATTTTATCTGTTTCAGCATTGTACCCAGCAAAAGTGACACGATTCTTCAAAAACCCCTTCACCTTATCTATATCTTCATAATAAACTAAAGTATCCTGAGGAACCTCCAATTGACCCTTAGCTTTAAAAAATGAAACAGAATCTATTTTATATATAGCAATAGTGTCGTTCTGGAACAAAATAGTATCCGGCGTATTTTGTTCTTGAGGTTTCAGAACAACAGATTTCTCCGTTTTGCTATTTTGCTGACAAGCTGATAATAAAACGAAAAGAAGGTATAGAATTGGAATGTGTTTAATCATACTTTCAACCGACAAAAAACCAGCCAACTTCTGAAATAAGTAAACCGATAAACAATTAAGGTATAGATTAAGTTTAATCAAAGCTCGGGGCATCGAATTGAAATATGAGTTTTGCACCTAAAATATTCTTGCATATGACTACATCATTACCTCACAACAATGAAGGTGTATAACCCACACCGATCTTTAACAAAAGTCAAACAGCTGAATCAAACAACGCACTGACAGTAAAGAATATACCTACAAAAACCTTTGATATGAGAAACTATTTCATATCTGTAGTAGTAATGTATATCTACAAAATTTTAAAACAAAAACTATTCATCACATCTTTGTAATAGAGCAGCCAGTATGTTTAAGGGCAAAGTTCTTACGAACTTCAGTAATAAACAATATTTAGCTTAAATAGATAACCGAATTTCTAACCATGAAGATTCAAACACTAACTTTAGGATTTCTGATAGTACAACTTTCCTTGAGTTCCTGCCAAAATCAGATACAGGAAAAACAAAAGACAGTAAAAGACAGTACTGAACAGATTAATCAATCTACAGATTCTTTATTGACTAAAATTCAAAGTCAAACCTTCCAATATTTCTGGGAAGCTGCAGAACCAACCTCTGGTCTTGCACGCGAAAGAATACATATTGATGGGGAATACCCACAAAACGATCAGAATGTCATTACTATTGGTGGTAGTGGATTTGGAATAATGGGAATGGTTGTTGCCATGGAGCGGGGATTTATTTCTAAGGAGGAAGGCACCGAGCGCTTATCCAAAATCATGGAGTATCTTAAAAAAATAGAGCGTTTTGAAGGAGCATGGTCTCATTGGTATTTTGGTGATACAGGTAAGGTCAAAGCATTTAGTGAAAAAGATAATGGTGGTGATATCGTTGAGACTGCATTTTTAGCGCAAGCACTAATAGTCGTTCGCGAATATTTCAAAAGTGGTAATAACCAACAGAAAATTGTAGCAAAAGCTGCAGATGATTTATGGAAGGAAATTAATTGGAAACATTATACCAATGGTCAAAATGTACTTTATTGGCACTGGAGTAAGACCCATGGATTTGGAATGAACCATGCTATTCAAGGTTTTGACGAATGCCTAATAACCTATGTCCTTGCAGCCTCTTCTCCGTCTCATGCAATTGATACAGCTGTTTACAATCAAGGTTGGGCAAGATCGGGACAAATAAAATCGGATTTAAAGAAATTTGACATTCCAATTTCTGCAAAACATAATGCCAAGCCAGGTGAAGTAGGCCCTTTATTTTGGTCTCATTACTCCTTTTTAGGGCTTGACCCGATCGGTTTAAAGGATGCTTACGTGGATTATGGTGAAATTGTCAAAAACCACACAAAAATAAACATTGCTTATAGTGCAGCCAACCCAAATGGTTATAAAGGTTATGGACCAGACAAAGGATGGGGATGGACTGCCAGCTATTCCATTGCTGGATATGATGCACATCATCCAGACAATGATAAATCGGTAATCAGTCCTACTGCCGCATTATCATCTATTCCTTATACCCCTAAGGAATCGATAGCCTTTGCCAATTACTTATTCAAACAACTAGGCGATAAAGTTTGGGGGAAATATGGTTTTTATGATGCCTATAGCGAAACTGAAAACTGGTATCCACAACGTTATCTTGCCATCGATCAAGGTCCTATCGTTGTTATGATAGAAAATTACCGTACTGGTCTTATCTGGAAGCTTTTTATGCAGGCGGATGAAATTCAACAAGGATTAAAAAAGTTGGGGTTTACAAGCCCTGATATTAAATAATAGGTGGGTTAGTGCTCAGCCTCTTGCAGGCTGAGCCTTAGTTTATACCCCTTACAGGCGAACACTCTTTTCGGGAACTTTACACACCCTTATCACATGAAAAATTACCTAAGATTAATACTTTGTTTAGCATTATTAATTATCTCCAATTCAATTATAGCTCAAAAAAGAGCGAACAACATGGATAAATTCATTGCGGACTTGATGTCCAAAATGACCTTAGAAGAAAAGATTGGCCAATTAAATTTAGTAACTGCTGGCGAAGCCACCACAGGATCTGTAGTATCAACGGATGTGGAGGCAAAAATTAAAGCAGGGAATATTGGTGGAATATTCAGCATGTCGAGTCCTGCTAAAATCCGAAAAGCGCAAGAACTTGCAATAAACCAATCCAGATTAAAGATTCCGATTATTTTTGGAATGGACGTAATCCATGGTTACCGAACTGTTTTTCCTATTCCATTAGGTTTAGCAGCATCATGGGACATGCCATTAATTCGACAAACAGCACGTATTTCCGCAATTGAAGCATCCGCTGATGGCATAAACTGGACCTTCTCTCCTATGGTTGATATCTCTAGAGATGCCCGTTGGGGTCGTATCTCTGAAGGTAGTGGTGAAGACACCTATTTGACTTCACAAATTGCTAAAGAAATGGTAATTGGCTATCAAGGTGAAGACTTAAGTGAGTATAATACTTTAATGGCCTGTGTAAAACATTTTGCATTGTATGGTGCATCTGAAGCTGGACGAGATTATAATACTACCGACATGAGTTTACACCGCATGTATAATGAATACCTACCTCCTTACAAGGCCGCATTAGATGCCGGTGCTCAAACCATTATGACTTCCTTTAACGATATCAATGGTGTACCAGCAACAGCCAACAAATGGCTCTTAACAGACCTTTTGAGAGAACAGTGGAAATTCAAAGGTCTTGTGGTCACCGATTATACAGCCGTTAATGAACTAATTGATCATGGATTAGGTGACTTACAACAAGTATCAGCATTATCCTTAAATGCAGGTGTGGATATGGATATGGTCGGTGAAGGATTTTTAACCACACTAAAGAAATCCTTACAAGAAGGAAAAGTAAAAATAGAAGACATCGATCGAGCTTGTCGATTAGTTTTGGAAGCAAAATATAAATTAGGATTATTTGATGATCCATTTCGTTATTGCAATGAAGAACGGGCAAAAACAGAAATTTTAAAATCTGAACATTTGAAACTTGCTCGCGAAGCAGCTGGAAAATCCTTTGTACTATTAAAAAATGACCAACAAACGCTACCCTTGAAAAAACAAGGAACAGTAGCTGTAATTGGTCCATTAGCTAATTCAGGAGCTAATATGCCCGGAACTTGGAGTGTCAGTGCGGACTTAGGAAAAACTCAATCCTTGGTAGAAGGAATGCGTGAAGTTCTAGGCAATAAGGTAAAAATAGTCACTCATCTTGGCGCCAATCTAACGGATGACCCAAAACTACAGGAACGTTCTACCATGTTCGGTCGGGAAATCCCAAGAGATGAACGTTCATCGGAGGAAATAATCGCCGAAGCCTTATCGACCAGCAAAGATGCAGACGTGATTATAGCTGCCCTAGGCGAAAGCTCGGAGATGAGCGGAGAAAGCTCTAGCCGAACGAATTTAGACATCCCAGCGAGCCAGAAAAGGCTATTAGAGGCATTGCTTCAAACCGGTAAGCCAGTCGTTTTAGTACTCTTTGCAGGTAGACCAATGACCTTGACTTGGGAAGACAAACACGTACCTGCCATTTTGAATGTTTGGTTTGGTGGTACAGAAACGGGCAAGGCAGTAACTGACGTACTTTTTGGCGATGTAAACCCATCAGGAAAATTACCTGCGACCTTCCCTCAAAATGTTGGACAACTTCCTTTATACTATAGCCATAAAAACACAGGTAGACCATTAGCAAAGGACGCTTGGTTTCAAAAATTCCGTTCCAATTACCTGGATGTCAGCAATGACCCCCTGTACCCTTTTGGATACGGACTTAGCTATACAAAATTCACCTATACAGATTTACAACTAAGTAATAAACAGTTCGATAGGAATGGACAATTAAAGGCAACTATTACCTTAAAGAATGATGGAAATTATGATGGACAAGAAGTAGTACAATTATACATTCAAGATGTAGTTGGCTCGATTACACGTCCTGTTAAAGAATTAAAAGGGTTTCAAAAAATCTTCTTAAAGAAAGGGGAATCGAAAAAAGTCGAATTTACCATCACGGAAGAAGATTTGAAATTTTATAATCAGTCGCTACAACTTGTGGCTGAAGCAGGTGAATTCCGCCTATTTATTGGTGGAAACTCTAGAGATGTACAAGAAACAAGCTTTGAGCTTTTATAAAGTATATACTTGATTTTTGTGTTTGACAACAAAAGGGATTCAGTTATGCTGAATCCCTTTATTTTTATTCATTTAATGGACAAATAATTTTATTGTCTAGCTTAATCCGTATAATAGTTAACCTCAATAAATTTCTGCGTTTGGCTGGATTCACCTTCTTCTAGCTGAAACTCTTTCACAACCCCAGCTATGGTCAAAGGACCTGCAGGTAATTCGGCAACATCTTTATTGTGGGCAATCAAGATACCAGTATCGCTTCCTTCTGTTTTCAATTCATATACGGTATATGACTCCGAAAAAGGAATCAATGTAAAGGTATCTACAATAGGAATTTGAACATATCCAATGACATATCCTTCTTCTTCCAGTTTAACAGCTGAACCTTTAACCAATACATTGCTAGCGATTTTTTCTGCATGAACAGCTTCTGCACTATTCAATTCATGAGCGTGGTACTTCTGAAAATTATCTGCTAAGGTATCATCGAAACGTCCCTCAACTTCTAACTGCTCACGACTAGTTAATTTAGAAAGGGCTAATTGTAGATATAATACAGCTTTTTGTTTTTCAAAGGTCACACCAGCCAATTTTCCAACCTCAGATGGAGAAATAATATCATCATCAGCTTTCGTGAATATATTGTAGAATTTCCCACCATTATCCAATAGATCAATGGCCTGGCTAGCACTTGTAAACGGTTTAATCAATTCCATAGTGTATGTTTTTATATCTTATAAATTTACCAATTTTATTGCAGGTTTTAAGGGTTTATACTAGGAAATTACTTCCTTTCCATTTCCCAGTTATCCTCAAAAAATTTCAAGTATTCAAGAAATTGAGACCCCTCCTCAACATGTCTTAAAAAAATCACTTTCCATTCATCAAATTTCGGTCGATCTTTTACCTGAAAATAGCTTTGCAACATATTAATGCTCATTTCAGCATTTTGCATTTTATCATTGCTGTGTTTTATCCCTAGCTTATAAGCCTTGTCCGCCTCTTTCAGATTATTCAAATGCTTTAATGCAAAACCCAACTCTCGATAATACCAAAAATTATCCGGCTCCTCCTCAATTGCTTTATTCAAAATAATAATTGCCTTATAAAAACTTCCAACATGATTGTAAGCATAAGCTAATTCAAACTCCAATCCTTTAGCTTTTGGATCTTTTTCATAAACAGCTTTAAGAATAGGAAGAGCCAAATGGGATGCATTTACCGAATTAAGCCACAAACCCTTAGAAACTTGATAAGCAGAAGTCCCTTCATTGACCTTATAAACCGATAACCAATTCGGTTCCTTCGGTAGTCCTAAGGTTTGAATCTGCAAATCAGACAAAACAGCTATATCGGCTAATCCCGCTGAAAGTCTGGCTGTAATCATAGCCTCTTTATTCACACTATCCTTTACCAATTTATCATTCAAAACGAATAGGTTGGATTCATGTCGAAATGAAATCCCAGCTGAAGGGTCTAAATAAATAAAACCCAAAATATGCTTAGGAGGATTACCTATCCCTTCTATTACAACCCATTTGTCCAATGCATCATAAAACTTCTTGTCAAATTTCAATTCCTGCCCATAGGTAGCCAAATTGAAGAAAGTTATTAAACCTAAAATGAAGTATTTAATGCTGCTCATTGTTTATACATTAGTAAATCTGTCCTAAACTACTAAATACTTTCCACCAATCCACTTTACCTTGCTTCTTTCCTAGTCTTACAATAATTAAATCTTTTTGCGGATTTACATAAATAAATTGTCCAAGAATACCTTGCGCTATAAACTCACCATTATTGGAAGGCAACCACCATTGATATTGATAATAAGGCACACTACCCTCTTTTATTTCTGCTTTGGTTGATTCCTTTACCCAATTCACAGGAACAAGCTGTTTACCATTCCAATTGCCCTTATTCAAATATAGCCTACCTAATTTCGCAAAATCCCGAGCACGTGCATTTATACAACAGAAAGTTTTTTCTATTCCATTCTTACGATCCAGGCTCCATGTAGCAGGATATTCCATGCCCATAGGTTTCCATAATTTCTCTTCCAAATAGCTGGTAATCGACTGATCTTTTAATGCTCGATCCAATACAAAACCTAATAACTGCGTATTGCCGCTTACATATTCAAATGCCTCTCCTGGTTTTCGCTTTAATTTCAATTTTCCAATTGCCTTAGTCAAATTCGTCCCATAATAAAAGCTTGCAACCTCCCCAAACGGATTTATATAACCCTCGCGAAAGTCCAATCCGGAAGTCATCTGTAGTAAATGCTTTATCTTGACATCATCAAATCCATTGGCCTTCAATTCTGGAATATAACGGGTAATCGGTTCTTCAACAGATTCTATCAGTTTATCTTCAATCGCACATCCAATCAATATAGATGTAATGGATTTTGCCATGGAAAAAGAAGCAATCATGGAGGAATCCGTATAACCATCCCAATATTGCTCGTACAGCAAACTATCCCGTTGAATAACCAAGAAGGCTACCGTATTTTGTTCTTTTAAAAAGTCCTCAAAGGGATAATCCTGGTTCGCATATTGAATGCTCTTAGGTACTTTGGTTTGTTTAGCATTTAGAAAATTAAAATGCTCATTGGAGTTGTTTGCAGTTCGAGAAGGAAAAATCTTATAATCCGTAATATTAGCTGTATTATAATACACAAATCGGGAAAGCTTACAAGAATTGAGAACTACTAGAATAAAAAGCGAGTAGAGGAAAATAACACGTAGCGGCATCATAATTATAGCTTTAGTAATAAATTATATCTCTTAAAAAGTAAAAATCTAAATTTACATAAAAAGCTAATCATGATACATATAATTTAACGCCACTTCCAATCCAATTTTTCAATCAATGGAATTTTATGGGTTCTACTAAGATCCATTAAATTTTGCTTTACTAAGGACACATCAATCTGATCCTTAGGAATTAAAATTGCACTACCTACATCAGAACTTAGCAAAAAAATGCTCGGTAATTCTACCAATTCATATAAACTTGCAATACTTATCTTATGTTCACTTGTATGATCATTTAAATAAATGAAATCATCCTTAACCTTTAATTCCACTTGGTTATTTAAACTCCGAGATAAATTACTTTGAATATACTTTTTATAGGCTTTAACATACTTTTTGACCTCATATGCCGGAAACAGTAGAACCCAAAGAATTGAAAAAATCAAAAAGATTACACCCATGATCATTGCATTCATGTAAAAGGAAATTAAAGCAAAAATAAGATAAGCTGCAGGCACAACATATCGACTCAATATCCGTCTTCTTTTTACAACTTTAGAATTACTTGCGACGTAAAGATTAAATTGTAAATAGTCCTCTTCCCGTAAAATGTAGGATATATCCATATGCATTAAATTAGAACTATTAAGGTAAATAAAATTTACATTGGAGTACTATAAGAAGATAAAAAAATCATGGTCTCTATTAATGAAAGAAAAATTCACTAATCATCATTTCTCTATTATTAAATGTATTAATTCATCAATAAATTACTCTAATAATCAATGTAACCCAACCACACTCATGAATAATAGCTGATGAAGCATAATTCACCCATTATACTTAAACATATAATTTCTAATAACAAAGCAATCTCCTATCTACTATCTAACAGCGAAACGATCTCCTATCTCACATCTAATAGCGAAGCAGTCTCCTATCTACCATCTAATAGCGTAACTGTCTCACATCTCATATTTAACAGCGTAGCGATCTCCTATCTCATAATGTTTTTCTAGGAGTTTTCTTCGATACTGCATCGGATCTCCTTCGGAACTTGTTCGGAACTCCTTCGGATCTCGTTCGGTTCCGACCGAACGAGATCCGAAAAAGATCCATCCCAAATCCCAAGAAATTCCTTTAGTGTATCAAAACAAATCCAAGTAAGAAACCGTTAAATATCTTTCACAAACCGAAGCTAATGTAATATTACAAAAACCCTCTCCTTGTTAATCATAAAATAAGTTTTTGTTAAACAAAGTAATCTATGCAACCTTTTGTTTAAAATCATTTACTTTTAGATATTGGTAAAAATTAAAAACAAAGCAATATGGCTACATTAAGTAAAGGTTATTTGGAACGTTATTCAGGGAAAATTGGACCGGTCGTTATTTGTCAACGCAAAGACATGGTATATATCCGTTCTATGCCAACCCGGATTAAGAGAAGAAAAATCACGGCAAGACAACGTCTACACCGTGAAAAATTTGCTTTAATACAGCGATTATTAAGGCCAATCAATGCACTGATTAAGTTGGGATTTAAAAAGGATATTGAAAAACGAAGTTGCCATAACGCTGCTATGTCCTATAATTTAAAAGAATCGGTTCAATTAATCGATGGTAAGCAACAAATAATATGGCAAAACTTTTTGTTTAGCAAAGGCTTAGAAAATCCAGCTTTAAATGCCAAGATGCAGGTAAATTTGAGTGATAAAAAAATCAGGCTAAGCTGGAAAACAGATTTAAATTTCATCGAGAAATATAAAGCTAATTTGTTTCAATCTGTTGTTCTTATTTATGTAGAAAAAGAGTTTACATTTCTTCCACAAATATTTTGGCATTCAGCACACTTAGCAAATGAAAAACTCGAAGTAAACTATATGAATGAACAAAAGCCTTGCAAATTTCATGTTTACTTAGCATTCTTTTCTACACTTGGCGATAGTCAAACTACTTCAAACATATATTTAGGCAGTTTTAAACCCGAATAATTTATAAGGAAAAGAATAAAAATTTATAAGACATAAATGGATTAATATCCGATTAAGACTTTATACAGCTATTGAATATTTCTATGGGCTAATTTTGGTGAAATAAGTTATGGAGAAATGTTGTTTATTCTTTGAGAACTGTGTTAAAACAGTTGAATTTAGATAGTGTTAAAATTAATTGAACTCATTATCAACACAATATTAAATAAGTTTTGGTAGGACTATAAAAATTTCTACTTTTGTCGCGGAGAGTTGGCAGAGTGGTCGAATGCGGCGGTCTTGAAAACCGTTAACTGTCACAGGTTCGGGGGTTCGAATCCCTCACTCTCCGCACAAAAATCCTTCATCGAAAGATGAGGGATTTTTTGCGTAGAGTGAGGGTTCGAACCTTGCGCTGGCCGGGGTTCGACCCGGAGGGGGTTCAGGGTAGCGTGCGGGAATCCGTGCGGCTGAACCAATCCCTCACTTAATCCATTCAATTCAAAAACTATATCAATTCATTAAAAACTCATCGAAAGATGAGGGATATTTCACTCAGAATATGGGCACAAACCTGGCACTATCCAAAATTCGACCCGGAGGGGGTTCAGGGTAGCGTGCGGGAATCTGTGCGGCTGAACCAATCCCTCACCATTCCCATGCAATTCATAAACTATATCAATTCATTTAAAACTCATCAAAAAACCACATTTCATTTAACTCTTTAATAAATCAATCCCTCTTCTCCTTACTAACCTCTTTACAAATAAAATTTATCAAAATTCCCCTTCATCAAATCAAATCATATTTAACCTTCTATTAATCTAATCTTATCACTTTATTAATCCTTCAAAGCTATTTACGTTCCATATAATTATTATATTTACCTATAAAGTAATTAAACAATTTCTTACGTTAATATATGCACATCAACCAATCCATAATAACAGATATAAAATCCATCATCGCTCAATCCAAAGACAAGGCAATTCGCGCTGTTGATCATCAAAGGACCTTGATGTACTGGCTTATCGGTAAACGTATTTTTGAAGAAGAACAAGAAGGAAAAGATCGGGCAGATTATGGAAAATACCTTATAAAATACCTTTCCGAACAATTGCAACCGGAATTTGGCAGTGGTTTTTCCAAAAGGCAAATTAATCTATATAGGCAATTTTATCGCACTTTCCCAATTGCGCATACACTGTATGCACAATTGAGTTGGAGCCAATACAAACTCTTGTTGAGTATTGACACCGACGATCAAAGACAATTTTACATAGCCGAAGCCATAAAGAACAATTGGACAGTTCGCCAATTGGAAAGACAGATTTATAGTAATCTGTATGAACGCTTATTGATGAGTAACGAAAGAGAATGTGTATTAGCAGTTGCCAAAAAGGAAAAGAAGCTATCTAATGCAAATGAAATCATTAAAGATCCCATGTTTTTAGAGTTCCTCGGACTAAAAAAAGACGCATCTTATTATGAAAAAGATTTAGAGAGTGCTATTATAACTCATCTTCAGGATTTCTTATTAGAATTGGGAAACGGCTTTTCATTTGTAGCAAGGCAAAAACGAATCCATATAGAAGGTGATGAGTTTTTTGTGGATTTGATTTTCTACAACCGTTTATTACAGTGCTTTACCATTATTGAAATCAAAACCACTAAATTGACACATCAGGATATCGGACAATTGCAGATGTATGTAAACTATTATGACCGTATAGAAAAACTTCCTCATGAAAACCAAACAATAGGAATCCTTCTTTGTGCTAATAAAAATGACGCCGTAGTACGCTTCACTTTACCCGACAACCAAAAACAAATCTTTGCAAGTCAATACCAACTTTACTTGCCAACAGAAAAACAATTGGTGGATGAAGTGAAAAAAGAATTAGCAAGTTATGATGGGAAGACCAAAAACAATCACTTTACTCCCTAAAAATCTAATTGTACTTAGTATTCAAGTTGATTAATAGAGATCGGCTTTATCAGAATTACTCCTAATCTGTCTTCTTTATAACCAACTAATAGCATGTCATTCGCTTTAAAAGGGTATTTTATTTAAATTAGAATAACTAGAGGAATTAATAATTTAAAAGAGAATTGTATGAGCAGAAAAGCTATAGGACATCACTTCTTTATCATCGACCATAAGTTTATACTACATTTTGATTCTGAAGTCTACCGTAAGTTTTACTCCATCATTGATTTTGATAGTTTTGAAATTATCGAAAGCAATGGATCTACTTTTCACTATTTCAAGGATAAGAACCATGTATATCTAGATAGTTATATGAATACCTTTATGGTTTTATTGGATGCTGATCCAACAAATTTTAAAATAGTGGATTTTGAAAATGGAAAAGCTACATCAAATGGTAATGCTTATTTATATGACGAGAAATTACCTCATGATTTTAATGAATATATTGAATTATCATACAATTATCAGTCTGTCGGAAATGAGGTTTATTTTGGCTACAATAAGCGAATTCCTGACGTTGATATACAAACATTCGAGGTACTTCATCCTGAAGAAGTTAAAATCGTTGCAAAAGATAAAAACCATATCTATTTCAGGGATAAAATTGTCCCAGAAGCTGATGCTGAGTCATTCCAATTTTTAGAAGCATGCTTTACTGATCAGTATTACCAGGAACAAGATCATACTTTTTATGCAATAGATAAAAATCAAGCATATTATGTAAATACCATCAGCAAAGATTTTAAAGTTATTAAAACCAAAAACATAGATAAGTTCCATTTTAAAGTTATCGATAATCTGGGCTATGCCTATGATGATACTTATCAATATTTATTTGGAAAACGGACGAAGATTTAGATAGGCGTTGCATTTGATGAACGAACAGATTCAAGAATTAGAGAATGGAAAGAATCTCTAGACTTGGATCTATCAAATATTTATAATTTCCAATTAATTCCCAAAAGGATTATCTATCACATATAACCAAGTACCATCCTTTTGCTTTCTAATCACTTCAGTACTTTTCCCAGAAATCTCCATAGGTCTACCATCTTCATTCCTTGTATTTATTTTCCATTCAGCACTTAATAAGGCAATATCTTCAAATATGATACAGGATTGATTAACAGAGGTCATCTTCCCTCCTAGTTTCAACAAGTTAAGATGTTCCTTATGATATTCATTTCGACCTGAAATAATGGATTTATCATATGTTACAACTTTAGCATCCATTTCAAACAATAAATCTATATTGTCAACATTTCCTGAATTATAGGCCTTGGCAAATGTATTGTTCATATCTTCAGGTTGCGTTGGAGCTTTGATAATTTCCATAAGGATCAAAATAAAATTTATAGTAACTATGTGATTATAACTAAATTAATAAAATTGACATTTAATATTCAATTAATGAAAATTACGCATTATTATTAAGCATGTAACAATATAGCCAAATAAAAAGAGGCTGCAAATAATAATACGATGCAACCTCTCATTAAAGGTATTGATTTATTTAAATGCATATATATCCCGATGGCTATGCAATTTGAGAATCGAAGAACACAATATATTGCGTTGGATTCAATCCTTTATGATCTTTTATTGATTTAGCGAATTTACCATATGAAGAAAAACCAGAGATGGCAGCTAAATACGTTAATTTAAAATTCCTTGCCTCTTCCGTCGTTTTCAAATAATTATCTAAATAGGCTAATCGTAATTTGTTAATGTAATTAGGGAAATCTAGATTTTTGTTTTTATTAACCACAAAAGAAAGGTACTTTGAGTTACAACCAATATCCTTTGCGGTTGACACAATAGAGCAGGCAGGATTAAGATAAGCTAATTGATTCTCCCAATTTGCTAATGCTCTTAAAATTTTCTTTTCTGTTTCAAGATTCATATAATCTTTTTTTGGCACTCTTAGCATAATATTTTCCATAATTTAAAATATTAATGATTATTTATCTGTTAATTATTAGGTTATTCACTAAAACTCATATAATATCCTTTGTTATTGGCTTTGCCATCAACCAGGTCTTTTATATTTCCATTTTTTTCTTTTTCCATCTGATGCAGTTCTTCATAGTCCTTGCTATAAAGTGCATCTGGTACTACATTGACATCGAAAATAAGCTCTACCTTTGCAGCAGTTTTAAAATTTCCGTAAACTTCAATCCAATGTTTTACATAGCCTACATTTTTAGTGCTATTGTATGTTAAACTAACAAGCCCCTCTTCCCCCGCTGGAATATTCATAGTTGTCGATTTATTAATCAACAAACAACCACAAGAAGTAATAATATCCGTCATAATCAAGGGATGTGAACCGATATTTTTGACCTTAAACACAACATCTAATGGTTGTCCAGTTTGAATTGGATAATAGTGCCTATCATTATCAATCACCTCAATTTGAGTCTTTTCATTCTTTGGATCAAAACATGATGCAAAAAGAGAAACACTTAATAAACAAATCAAAATATGTATCTTTTTCATAAGCTGTTTTTATAAATTAAGGATTTGAATTTCATCGATAGCTATACGCTGATTCTCATTTTTCGCTGGAATAAGGATTAATTCAACAGCATGGTCCTTTTGGAGGATTGGTAGTTTTAATCTTGTTTCTATGACTTCATGAGAACTAGAAACAGTTTTGAACTCTTTTTTAAGTAGAATCTTATTATCCTGCTTAACTATTATGGATTGTATAGTACTAAATCGATGTTTTTCATGGATTAATTGCCGAATAACTAATTCTTTAGGATGAGTATCAGTCACATTAAACTGCAGATGTGTCTCTTGATTTCGAATAACCCAGCCTTGATTAAAATCTGATGGAAAGCCCAAAATATTATTTGATAATTGTTCTATTTCAGATGCCGAAACAGGGACTTGCCCAATTGCTTTTAAAGTTTTAGGGTTAAGCAGATTGACTTTAGAATTTATGATAGAATATGATCGCCAATCTTTTAGATAATTTGAAATGTAACCTTCAGACTCTTTGTAAATCGTAATTTCAGTAGCTTTCGCCTCACTTTCAAATCGATCAAGCAATTGGTTAATTTCTTGTTTAACAGAAATTCGATTACCTTTTTTCATAAATGCCCCATCTTTCTGAAGGCCGTTGAAGTATGCAATTTGTAGATTAGTATAAAGTAGTGCTAAACGTAATTTTCTAAGACGAGATTGCTCATCTTCACCTGCAGATTTATATATCGACTCCAAATGTTTGTTAAAATCTTGAAAGGAAGCAATACTTAAATAGGTCTTTGCTATTTGAGAAAATGCTGCATAAAGTTCATATCCTTTTTTATTACTAAATGACTGATTTTCCAATTGTAGATAATACTCCGATAATACTTCATGTGTTTTTGGATAGAAGCGTTTAAAATATCTTCTAACAAGATCATTCACAGATAGCTCTGAATCAAACATCAAGGCTGCTGAAACATAATTTTTCACATCATCAAAACTACTGTAATCATATCCACTGGCATTTAAAAAAAGACCATTTATTCCCAAAGACTTATAGGTTTTCAATTGGCTTTGCAAAGCAAGTAAAGAAGGCTGAGGACTTAAGTAATCATCAAAATTAGATGCATAATCCCAAAGAAAGATATTGTCTGTCTTGCCCTTCCATTGATACAATAAATTTTGAAAACTTTTAAAGGCTTTCCCATCCGAAAGTGGCTTGCCTTTTGGAATATCGATCGTACTGATAAATACACCAGCATTATCAGCTAATCCATGTTCAGGAGCTTCTTTAACAGGTCCATATACTATGGTAAAAAACTTATGTAATGGAAACTTCTCGCTTAATTTATTTATTAAATGGACTACCGTTGCTGTACTATTACCTTCCTTATTTCCTAATTCAGTACATCGGTCACATGTACAAGCTATTTGATTATCATTTGGTGCAATCATGAAATAGGTAGGTTTATCATGCCTTCCTTTTCCATAAGCATTTAAAATATAGTGTTCCAACTGATGAAATAACCCATCACTAGAAAAGCAAAATTGATTCTTATTTAACTTCTCTTGGTAGGTGGCATATACATCTTTATCATCTTTGATGATTCTAGAAAGATTATGACCCCAGATTCCCCAATCGACATCCACGTTATTTGTATTCCATATAGCCGCTATATCCAAATCAGTATTGGGTTGGTAATGCGGTTCTCTATAAGAAAAATCAAAAGATTTCTGATGATCATGGAAATTTATCCATGCTGGTGAAATATCCGAAGCATTGAATTTAGAATTAACTTCAGCAATCCGATCAATTAATTGGTAAACCATCCAAATAGCAACTTGATCACTTTTTACAGTAATAATCATTCGTTGTCCTGAATTTGATATACTATAGTCATGAACTAGATCTTCATCAAAATGAATATAAATGCTTTTATATCCTTTTGGAATATTTGCATCAGTATCTGCTAGCTGCAATATTGATTTATCTTTAGTTCTCTTCTTTAAATGATTAAATAAATAGGAAGCCCATTTCTCACTTTTAGCATCACCTTCATTTTGGATCACATAGCCATCAGCAGCCAATTGGCTGTAGCTATTAGTACAGCTTAATAGCAGGAGAAACAACATTGACAATATGAAATTAAAACGATACATGGACTTGTAAATACAGGTTGTATAAATTTCTATAAAGGGAATAAGAAGGATTGGTCTCAAAGTTATACCAAGTGCCTAAAACGCCTATTGAAAGGTTTTTAGAGATCATTCGACCTGCACCAGCACCAACCATTGCATTTAATACGGAGTATGAATTAACGAATTGATAATTTATAATATCCACATCAGGACTATTACCAATATTGGCCATTCCCACTACGTAATTCTTTGGTGAGTTTAATGCATATCGAGCTTGAATACCGAAATTAAATAACATAATATCGTCTAATAGAAACTGTGTATATTTTGCATTTAGTCGGAAGGAATTGATTTCTTTGGTTACTCCAAAGGTTGCATTCAACATCGTTTCTTCCGTATATAATTTACGATAGCCTACTGCCACTTCAGTTTCCCATTCCTTTTCTAGGGTTCTCGATAAAGCAATTTGAGCAGCAAACTTTGGAAAAAACATCTTAGAGTAAGCTAAGTCTAGCCTGCTTGACCATTTAGGCGACCAGTTTCTTCCCCACTCTAATTGTGCCTGTACTCCCTTTCCTTCCTCACGTCCTGTATAATTAAAGCGAGCCGTATAAGTGTCTGTTGAAGATAACCTACTGTACTCAAAGGTTGAAATAGTCTGTATATTGCTCATATCACCAAAACGTGTCCTAAGGTGATATAATCCAACTTGGTTTTTCAATCCTCGTTGGCTTAAGTAATTCAAATGGGCTTTAAAATCCTCTTGCTCTAAGTAGGTAGGCTCATAATAACGTTGGTAAAAATAGGCTGAATCGAATTGATGCAAATTTTCATAGGCTAGGCCTTTCAGATACTTCATCTCCTTATCGGCAGGTTGATAAACCAATGCACTGTTCATGACTTGGATTAACTCCGTATTTGAACGTTCTTTTAATAACTGTTGCGCATAATCCTTTGAAAATTGGACAAAACTAAGTTGAACCTGTTCATTAAATGGATATAAGTTTATTTCTTGTTGAACTGCATGATACATTTCCTTAACAGCTGCTCCATTTAGCATATTTGCTGTTAATAATTTCAGTTTAAATTGGATATCATTAGGATATACTTTATTTGCGTGCCTTGCGTAGTTTAACATTTTAGAATATTCTTTCAAATGGTATGAAAGATTAACCGCATACATTAAAGCATCTTTATTTGCTGGATCGTGTTTTAACCATCGCTCCGACCAAACATAGGCTAATGCATATTGCCCAGCTTCATTTGCCTCCTTGATGATCTTCTGAACCAATACATGATATCCTGACAAATAATTTGATTTCTTATCTTCAGCTACCTTCAGAAATAATTGTTCATATATTTCAGCAGCTTGCTCATATTGTTGTTGTCTTTCATAAATTCCGGCTAACTTGATGTATAGGTCGTCATTGGAAGGATCTTGTGTAATTTTTTCCTTTAATAGAATTAGGGCATCGGAGAATTGACCAGTTTGGAAATACGCATTGTACAAGCCATTCAAAGCAAATGCTTGTTGCTCTGGATCACCATGTCTTAAAACCTCATTCAATTTAGGAAAAGCTGCTTTATACTCTTGGCTTGCCATATGATCACGGATTTCACCAGTTAAAACATTTAAATAGGCCGCTTTTATATCGGAATCAGTAGGATAACTTTGGAATAAGGACTTCGTAATTTGATTAATCTTATTTTTATCGCCTTTTAGCTTATAAACATCCAATTCTTTTAATGACAAGACTTTACTATTACCTCGGACAGTCATAAATCGATGTAAAATGTCTAAGGCTTCATCATACTGCTGTTGAGCAACAGTAGAATTAAAGACATATTGAAATGCTTCCTCGTTTCCTGCATCATTGGCCAATATCTTGCCATATAGAACCGCAGGATCATTTGCTTTGGCATATCGAGCAGCTTCAACCAAAAAATAGTTGTATTTTCTACTATATGCTGCAGAACCCCCAATTTTCATATGCTGTTGAAGGAGGCTCAAGATCTCATCATAACGGTTCTCATGATCAAGTATGCTTATTTTTTTATCGATTAAAGCTCCATTATTAGGGAAATGATTCAATCCTCTTTCTGTTGTTGCCAGAGCAGCAGGATAATCACCAGTTTTAATGTAAGAATTAATTAAATCAAGGTATGTAGCTAATTGATTAGGTCTTTCTTGAAGCAATAGCTTATTAATTTCAATAGCATCATCAATTTTTCCGTTCTTACGTAATGTATTTGCCGAAAGTTCCGCTTGGTAAACGATGTCAGTTTGAATTTCACTATCATCAGGAAAAATCTGAGAAATCCTTTTAAGCAACCTGTCAGCTTCAACCTTATTACCTTGCAACCTATATAATTCGATTTTTTTGCGCCATAGACCTCGCCAATAAGGATTTACTTCTAATAATTCATTGACATAACAAATGGCACTAGAGTAACGTTTCGTCTCTGTTTCTACAGTTACAAGCAATTGTTTGGCATCGACATTTCCTGGATTATATTCTACGGCTTTATTTAGTTCATACCTAGCCATATCATAATGCTTACGAAGCAGGTAATATTTTCCTAAGAACATTCGAAGATCAGAATCCTTAGGTGTTTTTGCCAGGTTCCTATCAATAACTTGTTTTGCACCTTCAAGGTCACCCTTTTTAAAAAGAGCAGATATTTCTTTTACTACATTATTTTTATCAGAAATATGCAGTTTTTGTTGAGCCATTAGTTCATGAGGACACTGATTTACAACAAATAATGAAGTAAATAAGGCATAAAAAATGGTTCTTCGTTTCAATTTATTTTGTAGAAGATTCATGTCGTTAAAAAACAATAAATAAACTAGGCTGCTTTGGACGTTGTGTTGATGGGATCTTTTGGTGAATTAAATCCCTGTCTTGTCATATTACCCCATTTAAAACTTTTTTTGGTTAAAAACTGAAAGTAACCACGGATAGTAAAAATGACGACAAATGGATGATACATCATAGCCTCAAAAGCGGAAAATAAAACTAATCTCATGTATTCGTTTAAGTTCCTATAGAGTTTATTAATAGAAATATCAAACATGATAGTAATTGTCGAAATACTTATACCAATAAGATAAACATAGGCTAGCATCAACCAGAAAGTATTGAAATTGATTTGTTCCGTATATAATTGAAATAATAGAAATAAGAATCCGGATATTTCGATGACTGGAGCCAAGAGTTCAAAAAAGAAAGCATACGGCATGATCAACCAACCCATTCTACCATACTTACGATTGAATAGGAATTTTTTATGGACAAAAAAGATTTGTAATAATCCTCTACCCCATCGGGTTCTCTGTCTAGCTAAGACTTTTAAGTTTGGCGGTCCTTCAGTCCAACAAAGTGAATGTGGAACTTGTACAATTTTATATGGAAGCTGATTCTCTCGTTTATGTGCAATCATCCTAAGTGTCATGTCCATATCTTCCGCATGGGATTTGGTATCAAACCCACCACAGGCAATAACGATGTTTTTTTCAAATAAACCGAAACCACCAGACACATTTGGAATTGCATTTAAAGATGACCAACCCATCTTAGCTACAAGATAAGATCTTAAATATTCTGTTTCTTGGAAGGTTGGAACAAAGTCAGCTGGGGGTCTTACACGTGTAATCTTTCCATCCTTATATTCACAACCATTAGCCATACGCATCGTAGCGCCTACAGCAATCACAGGGACATCCGAATCTAGTACTGGTAAAATAACTTTAGTTAGTGTATCTGTGGCTAGAATACAGTCAACATCCGTATTGATGAAGTAATCATACTTCGCGACATTTACACCAGCATTCATTGCATCAGCCTTTGTCCCTCCATTTACCTTATCGACAACAATTAATTTTTCATATAAAGGATTCGTAGATTTAAATATGCGTTTAAAAGGTTTGCAAGCTACTTTTTCCAAATAAGCATAAGGAACTTCAATAAGATCAAAGCGTGATACCAATAAATCTAAAGTACTGTCCTCACTGCCATCATTTACAATGATAATTTCATAGGTAGGATATTCCAATGAAAGCAAGGAATTCACAGAATCTACAATAATTACTTCTTCATTAAACGCTGGGGCAACAATTGATATACCAGGAGCTGTTTCAGGATAATCAATCAGAATTTGCTCTTCACGTTTGGTATATTTCACCCGATTTCGAAGAATATTAAAATAGCCTAAAACTGCTAACCCAATGTAAATTATGGTAATGGTGGTGGCATAAAAGAATATGACATAACCATAAAAATTAAAAAGAAAGTCAAACATAATTGGTCAGTTTAATTTAGCTTAATTGATATTTTACTTGATCAAATATTTTACGCTCAAAATCATTTGAACGTGCAGATAGGTTTTCTAAGCTTATTCTACCCTGTTCCCCAAACTTTTTTATGGAATAAGCTAAATGAACTTTCTGTTCGTTATCAGTAGATTTAAAGAATTGTTTAGTTAAAAAGTCAAGCCCTGTCTGCGTATTGAAATTTACCAAGGCATCAATAATTGACTTTTGAACTTCAGAATTTGCAATAGGATACATTTGAATAAATCTTTCCTCTTGTTCAAAACAATTCAATTCTCCAAGTGAATAAATAATTGCGGATTTTAATATCGGAGGAAGTTCATCTTGCAATAAGGAAACAAGGAAGGTACTACATTCCGTTTGTTTAAACTTTCCAATTTCTCTAATCATAAACGCTTTAAAGTTCACGTTTTTGGCATTAATTACCCAGCGAGATAGAACAGGCAAACGACCATTATTTGATTTTTCAGCTAAAAATCGGTGTATTAATATTTCATCTAAAGCATTAAAATCTTGATCAAAACTGTCATCTAAAAACTTATAAGGATCAATATTATCGTATTTAAGTACTGCTGCTCGAGCTTGTTTTCGTAGTTCTTTATTTTTATGGTTCGTAGAACGCATTAAAATCGAACTAGTAAACCCCTTTCCCAAATCATCAAGCTTGCGCAAAGCCTCATGTCTTCTATTTGAACTATTTGACATCAGCTCAGACTCCCAAAACATAGGTATTTCTAAGGAATAAATAAGCGTTTTGTAGTTTTCTTCATTCCAATGGGCATTGCCTTTCTTTAGTTCATCACTAATGTCAATTAATAAGTCAGTTATTAAATCTTTTCTCTTTGATTTTATAATCGAAAACACATCTGAAAGTTTTTCTTGAATATGCTTTTCAGAAAGATTATCACTATTTGACAGAATGGAATGAATTCTTCCATCCAATCGATTTATTAGACGCTCTTTGATCTTTTCTTTTTTGCGTATTCGTCTATTTATCCAAACAAACCTTACAAGGCTGAATAAATAGATGCATATTAATGCCATGACAATTAATACAGTCAATCGAATAACAATTGGATACCCCATGAATTTATTCTCTAAATAAAGGAGGTAATATTTAAAATAAAAACTCAAATCCATAATCGTAGTTTGTTTTGATATTATTGATTTTGAAAAATTTATTACCGAAAAATTAATAAGCGTTTTTATGCGTGTTTATAAAAACTATCGGCTAATTCGACACTTCAAAACTACCATGAATCACAAAGAAAGCATGTCTCATTAATTAATTTTAACTAAAAAGTTCATTTTCAAGACACTGCTTTAACACCAAAACCAATTGATTATTAAGGCTTTAATTTTTTAAATAATATAAAGAAAATATATGTTTTAAAATTCCTGAAATTGAAAGGAAGATATGTTTTTTAGACAAAGAAATGCCTGTTTAAGGGGGTGGACATCTCATTTTAGTCATAAAAACGCATACTTATTTATTTTTTTTAAGTAAAAGTGAGATTAATATTCTTCTTTATGAAAAAGTAACCAAAGGACCAAAAAGAAGATTTAACTCAATAACAGGAATAATTTCATTTTTTGAGGTAATTAGCGTAAAATGAGTTTAAATCTCATTTCCGATTTTAAAAAAACGGAAATCAAAATTGAGATTGTCCACTTTGAGAATTCCACAAAATTGTTAAAACAGAAGGTGGTAAAACGGAAAAGGTGGACATTTTAGAAATTAAAATCTCACCACATTAGTGAACTTTAAATAAAAATAATACTGTTAATTGCTTTTAATGGAATGCAATCAGGTATTATCGATTACTTCTTTTCATAATTAAATCTCGCAAGTCCTCCATATATTGAGAAGGAGGCATACCCACCACTGATTTGAATGCCATGGTGAATTTACTATGCGAAGAAAACCCTGCTAAATCAGCTAAATAAGACAATTTATAATCCAACATAATCTCATTCTCTTTTAATTGATCAATAAGATAATGAATTCGAAGATTTAGAACATAATCATTAAAGTTCTGACTCCTATATTTTCGGATAACATAAGATACATATTTCTGATTCGACTGTAGTTTATTTGCCAGATTAGTTAAAGTAATATTCTTATCCAAGAAAAACATATCGGTTTCTAAAACATTTAAATCTCTAACTAATCTATTCTCGGTATCTAATGATATATTAAGATCATTCTCTACAGGATGCTCTTTAACATGAAGTTTAGCAGGAATATCTAACTCCATCAAATCCATTCGTAATGAATTATCCTGATCAGGTTCAACTAGTGGGAGATATACTTTAGCACCTTGTTTTTTCACAATATAATAGGATACTGCCGACACGATAACAGCAATAAGCGTCCATAGAAGGATTAGATTTCTTTTTTTGATACTGAGCTGCTCTTTATTAAACTCTATTATAAGTTCATCTGCAATTTGACCTGCAAGGTCTACGCGTTCTAATACTGCTTGATTAAAGAACTCAAAATATTTATTGGAATTTATATAATCAGCTTTACTGGCAAAATACCGTGCAAAGGTCCAATACAAACGTTCTTTTAAACGAATGGGATCAACTTTCTCAACATATGGATAGGCTTTATCCAAAAAATACTTACAAGAATCCAATTCTCCTAATTTATATAAACGCTCTGCTTGTGCTTGGTAAATCGCAAGTTTTGTTTCATCTTTTAAAGAACCTGCATGCTGAAGAGCTTCATACAAATATTTCCCTGAGAGGTTTAATTTACCCAATTCGAGATAGCATACCCCCATTAAATGTTGAAAATTTATATGCTGTTCAACATTTAAAGAGAAGTTACTTGAATTGCTTTTCACTTGAAACGCGCTACTTTCCAGCAATTTAATCGCAGCAACATAATCAGATTTTGCCATTAACCCTCTTGCTTCTTCTTGAAGAAGATGGGTTTGAATAGATTTCATTTTTGAGGGTTCTCGAATTAATTCAGCATTTCTCTTTGCCCGCAATAAATATCGATTTGCTTCACCAATCAAACCGGTTTCTAAAAAACTTTCACTTAGAAACCAAGACGCCTTACATGCCAATTCATAATATCCAGATAGTTCGGCCTTCCTTTCAGCAATTCGAGTTCTTTGAATTGCTAGAAAAAAATCCCCATTCCTTCTCGAAATTTTAGCACCTAATAATAATGCTCCAATCTCTTGCTCGGAACTGCTAGTCGAATTTATTAATGAATCAGTGATTTTTTCAGCCTTATTAAGATCAGTCCAAAAATATTTAGTTTCAACTAATTTTAATAACTCATCAAACTTCATTTCTTGACAGAGAGCTATTTTCAATGAAAAGGTGAAAAAAACTAGTATAAATACAAAATATTTCATAGGTAGGTGTCTTTTTTTATAACGCGATCTCTATATTCAAATGGTGTGCAGTCTTTTTCAAAGCTAAAATTTCTATAAAATGATGCTCTTGAACTGAATCCACACCGAAGGGCTAATTCCTCAATATTCATGTCAAAATCCTCCTCCTCTAATGCACTACAAACTGCCTGGATTCGTAAGGAATTAATAGTTTTTAAAACATTTTGCTTATAATACTCCTTAAAAAATTGAGACAATTGGCTTCTACTCATCTTTAAATCCTTTTGCATTTTTTCAATGGTAAACTCTGGATCTAAATAGGTTTCTTGTTTTAAATAGTCCAATACTCTTTCTTCGTATAAAAGGTGGCTAAACCCTTCTTCAATAACCGATTCATTTTGGATTTCTTTAGATACTAACTCATTTAATAGAATCTTCGTAGGTAAAATTTTACGTTGAGCCAATTCCTTCAACATATAATTATAGGTTAGAACTGCCCCAAATAGCATGATTAAATAAATAGTGGCCCCAGAAATTGGGGTATCTGCCGATTCTTGATTTAGAAAGCTGGAAAAAATTATTGGTAAAATGATAGCCGAAAGAATTAATAAAAGAATAATAGAATAATAGAATATCCTTTTAATATTAAAAAGTGACAGGTCTAACCTTGATCCTTGGAAAAGCAACAAAATTGGATAAAATAACCAAGAAATACCAAATAGCGAATACAAGGCAAGATAATAGT
The DNA here is from genome assembly GCF_039536825.1 of Sphingobacterium kyonggiense. Taxonomy (NCBI): domain Bacteria; kingdom Pseudomonadati; phylum Bacteroidota; class Sphingobacteriia; order Sphingobacteriales; family Sphingobacteriaceae; genus Sphingobacterium; species Sphingobacterium kyonggiense. The sequence goes on along the minus strand of NZ_BAAAZI010000006.1, from coordinate 828,878 downwards.
CTCTACTATTATTCAATCTAAAAGTAGGAGATGCCAAAAAATAGACAAATACAGTAAGTAATATTAAAAATGGTAATAGATGCTGAAAGATCTGTATTGGTCGTATCAGCTTTCCTTGAGACGCCTTAAAAGCGAAAAAAAGCAATGGACCATATAACATACCAAACGGGGCTCCTCTATCGACAAATTGATAGCCCTTCACAACATCCCGAAATACTGCAGCAAAACTAATATGGATCAAAACGAGTATAAACAGACTCATGATTACCTTATCAAAGCTATTTTTCTCAGGTAGTAAATAATAAATTTGTAAACCCATTAAACAAACCGTTATAATGAGACCGTAAATAAATACTAAAATCATGATTTGATTATTTTTCTACTTCGATATTCCGATGCGGAAAATCCTGTATATAATTTAAAATATTTATTGAATTCTGTCTTTGAAGGAAATCCAGATAAGTTGGATAAGAATTCAACTTTTACATCTTGATTATCCGAATTAAGTAATGCCAAGGCATGATTGACACGATATTTCGCTACCCAATCCTCAAAATCCAACTCTAAATGTTGCATTAAAAAAAAGTCTAGGCACTTAACGGTCATCCCCGTAAACTTAAGAAGCTTTTCCTCTGTCAGTTTTGCATCAAGAAATAACCGGTCCTTTTCCATGGAATTAGTGAAACGTTCAATACAATAATTCTTCTGAGTAATGGTCAGCTCATCTGTTAGGGTTACACTAGATTCAGATAGATTATAGTAAACTTGAGTATTTACATTCGTGTATTTGGAAATGAAATAACCAATTAGAATGACAATAGAAAAAACAGAAATCGAAATTATAATAAATTCGGTATTTACACCAGAATTGAATTTATAAAACCTATTGGCAATACCTATTGATAGAAAAAAACTAACTGCTAATCCAAAAAGACAGAGTATTTCTAACAAAAGCATTTTCAGCTTATCATTTAATTTAATTTCTCGAACTGCCCTCCATAAAATATAAACCGAATAGCTCAACAATGAAATTAAATTCACAGCATCAAACATGACTACATAAGATATTGTAAGCCTATTTAAAGCTGTTAAATATGTTATGCTGAAGAAAAAGAAGGGTAAAAAATGTAGAATAGTAATTGACTTATTCTCCGGTAATTTATTTAAGGAGTAATACGCAAAAAGCAATATTGGACCATATAATAAACCTATTTGAAGATCAAACTTGTTGATCATTAGTGGAACATGGACTATCAATAACAAAAAAAAGATTGAAATCAACAGATTAAATCTATTGTTTTTATTGAACATTGTAGGATATGTTAATTTTTCAATATTTTAAAAACGCATTCAAATTCTACCACTTAGATACTCCTAAATAACATTGTAACAAAACCAGGAATACTATAAGATATCTATAAGACATTTAATACTCATAAGTAAATAGTTAAGTATACCTGAGAATTCCCAGATAACAAATTAATACTGTTAAACATCAGCATTGAAAACTAAGAAAAACTGAACTAGACTAGTAAATGAATGTTTAGGATTCATTTATAAGCTCTCCCTTTTATGGAGATTTAATTGTTAACATCGGTTAATTTTCAATGGTAGCATTGATAAATTTTCAACAAATTAGAATAAATCAATAGAACTTTATTGTAGTATAATTTTCTCTTTATGAAAAATGAGATGTACAATTTCCACAATTTTTAAAATCTTTAAGGCTTAACTTCTATCTTTTTACCTCTTAACCTATTTATTAAATTAATTTATCTATAACAAATATAATAATTATAATAAAAGATACTTTATTATAATTTGATTTATGATTGAAATCATTTAAGAAAGTTATATTTATCTGTTTTCTGCATTAATTTGACAGGATTTCAAATTCTTAAAGCTATAAACATTGACTGTAATAGGAATGCTATTTCCAAAAGATGCATACTTTCACAAATTACTAATTAATGGACAAAATTCTTTGGGATCACTAGTTAATGAAGCAGGACAATTCTATTTCCCAATTATACCTCAAGGAACTTACAAGTTATTGGGTCGGCCTGCAACAGGTAATTTTCCAGAACAAAATATATGCCTGTTGAGGTAACTACAGCAACTGTAAATGATTTAGAAACTAATAATTTGAAATAGTGCACCTTTCTAAAGCAATCTCATTTATAATGCCGTGTTTACAACAATGCAATATAGACAAAAATTGTAATTAACAATTAATTTAAATATAAAGGTGTATTTTTACTTATTGTTAACACAATATATTCAATACGCTAATATTTTAAGTTTAATTTAGTAAAAAAAACTATACAGCATGCAAAACCGCCATTCTTTCCATTTATTTTTTCTCCTAATCCTTATTCTTCTAGTTCAAGGATCCTGTAAGAAAAATAATAATTCAGTTCCTTTTAAGTTTATGAACGATTTAAGCTCATTAAAATATGATGAAACGATCGTTTTAAAAACAAATCACACTGAAAATTCAATTAATTGGCATTCTAGCAATCCCTATGTTGCAGAGATTAACCAAAATGGACTTGTAACTGCAATGCATATTGGAAAAACAATAATTAAAGCGAGATTTAATGAACAAGTCATTGAAAAAGAAATTACAGTCACTCCTTATGTAGAAGATATACAAGAACCAATTTTGATAGCTGATGCAGAAATTTTAGAAATAGAATCCAAGGAAAAGCGGAAGCTAATCAATAAAACATTTATGGTATCAGAATATGAAAGTCCAAGTGCTTATGGAAAGACAATATTTTACACCTTTTCAAATCAAAGAGTTTCAAATTCAGGAATAATATTTGGCGTGGTTGATGTTCAAAAAGAGCATACCATAAGGACATTTTTTAAGGAAAGATACATTTTAGACCATTCTGAAGGCGATAATATGAATTTCAGTAATGAATATCAAGATTTGAAAATTGTATTGGACAAAGATGAAAACAAAAGGCTACTTGCTATTTACTTACATTATAAGGAATAATAAAAAAAGAGATTGAGGACAATCCTCAATCTCTTATACCTATTTAATAATTGTCAAATATAAATTGACATATAATATTTATCCAATGGGCTCAAGGTATTGTGCATAACAATAGCCTTCTTCGCCATCTTTAGTTCTTACTAACCACCATTGGTCATTAGCACGGCTAATCAATGTAATTACTTCATCTTTAGCAGCCTTGCCAACAATCGGTTGGTCAGTACCTGGACCTTTACGGATATTTAAATTACTGCTCTCTGTGATTACGCGAACCTGAGAACCTGCAACTGACGTAGAAACATCTACATTCATTACCACATCACCAGATAAGAAATTAGGGTCAATTTGATTATAAACATCCCACAATTTGTTTTTCACATCTGCGTTTGGTGCAGTTCCACGAACTTGTAAAACGCCATCTTGTTCAGCAATTTGTAAATCATTAATTCCTGATGATTTAGCTGTATCGATCAATACTTGATATTTGCTTTGTAAACTCATAATTTTCCTCCTTATTTAACCTTAAGACCAGACATATCCACTTTTTTAGGATTTAATGCATCTAATCCCATTTTCAAGGCTTGTACACGAGCTTGTTCCAACTCGCCCGTCACTGTAATTACGCCTTCTGCTACTGTAGTTTTTACGGTAGGAAAATCCTTCGTAAACTCATTAACCTTAGCAGTTAAATCATCTGTATTGGTGTTAACTTCGATTTGCGGAACATTTACCACAATATTGTTAACTACAGATTTTACACCTTTAGCATCAGCTGCTTTTGCGGCATCCTCCATTTTAATCTTTTCCTCTTCAGAAGCGGCTGTACCATTAAGGGTAACAACACCCTCTTTTACATCCACTTGAACATTTGGATTTGATTGAATAGCCGTTTCAACCTTTGTCTTTAAGTCCGCATCTGAGATCTTGGACTTACAAGCAACTGTTCCTGACAATAATACTGCAGAAACCATCGCTACTGATAAGAATTTCTTAAGATTCATAAATTATATTTTTATGTTAGTAATGTATACTTAAATCTAAACAAAAAAACAGTAAGATGGTTTTAAGAAAGTATTATCGTATTATAATAAATCTATTATATTGATCTCATTTCCATTAAACGTAATTTGATCCCCTCTAGATTTTCCGAGTAAAAGCTTGCCTATGGGTGATTCTTTAGAAATAACCATAAGAACCTCCTCCTCAAATTTTACTTGACCAATTGATATGGAAATAAGGTAATTAAATTGATTTGTAACAACGAGACTTCCCATTGCGACAATGTTATTGCTTTCAGTAGGAAGAAGCTGTAAAGTTGCCAAATCATTTTCAACCTGCTTTAACTGTTGTTGTAATCTGGTCAGTTCTTGTTGTGCCATTTCACGGGAGGTTTCATATTTATCGCCCATACTACTTTTGGTGTCATTAACTAAACTATCATTCGCCAATTCCATTGCAGCTAAGATTTCATTCAACCTAGCTTCAGTTCGTAAGGTAATCTCTTGAATCCAACGTGATTTATCAATTTTCATTTTTCAATATAAATATTAGTCCATAAAAAAGCGCCAAATGTGATTTGGCGCTTCAATTAAAAACCTAATAACCAATTAAAATAAAATATTTAATTAGTTTTCTAATGCTTCTTTAACGTTCTTAGCTTTACGCTCAGCTTCGTTAGATAATTCTTTTGCTTTATCAGCTGTTTTTTCTGCAGCTTTATCGATTGCATCACCGGTTTTGTGTGCTGCATCTTTTGTTGCATCGACAGCATTGTTTACTCCTTTTTCAACAGCTTCTCCGGCAGCCTTAGCAGCATCTTTTGTTTTTTCCCATGCTGTCTTCGCGTTATCTAATGCTTTTTGTGCTGCATTTTGGGCTTGCTTATCACCACTTTTCACAGCTGCATCTAAATCAGCCTGTGCTTTTTTCATGTCTGCCTCTGCATCAGCTACTGCTTTGTCAGCATCAGCTTTTAAATGTGCAGCATGCTCTTCAGCTGTTTCAACAGAGTGGTCTAAATGTTCGCCTACTGTCGTATCACCATCGTGGTTTTTGTCAACTGTAGAAGTGTTATTGTTGCATGATGATACTACGATAGCACAAGCAACAGCAGCTAATAATCCAATTTTTTTCATGTTAATCTGTAATTTTTGTTTATATGTTTACGAGTTAATCATTGGGTTATTCGCAAAATTTATACCACAAATCATTTAGGATAAACAGTACCCTTTGCAGCCTCAAGTGTGTTTTTTAATAAACCAATAATGGTCATCAAACCAACTCCTCCTGGAACAGGAGTAATCCAAGAAGCTTTTTTGGAAACTTCATTGAAATCCACATCTCCATAAAGCTTATAACCTGATTTGGTTTCGGTTGAAGTTTCTCTATTGATACCAACATCAATAACAATAGCGCCTTCTTTAACCATATCGGCAGTCACAAAGTTTTTTCTACCAATTGCAGCAACAACAACATCAGCTTGCAAAACCTCTTCTTTTAAGTTTTGGGTGCGGCTATGCGTCAATGTTACAGTACAATTACCAGGGTTACTATTACGCGCCAATAAAATACTCATCGGTGAACCAACGATATTACTACGACCAACAACAACCGCCTTTTTACCTGAAATATCCAATTTATAATGATCCAACATCAACATAATTCCATATGGCGTAGCAGGAATAAAACTTGGTAAATTTCGTTGCATGCGACCAAGATTGATAGGATGAAAACCATCCACATCTTTTCTATAATCAATAGCTTCTGTTACTTTCTCTGGATCGATATGTTTCGGCAAAGGAAGTTGAACAATTAAACCATCAATCTCATCATCCGCATTGATTTCAGCAATTTTTGCTAATAATGCTTCTTCTGTGATATCGTCTTCATAGTGTAGATTTGTCGAATCAAAACCTACTTGTTCACAGTTGCGCATTTTGCTGGCAACGTAAGTTTCACTTCCACCATCATGTCCTACTAAAATAGCAACCAAGTGCGGCTTACGACCTAACTTTTCGGTTAGTTCAGCAGCCTCGCGCTTAATGTCTTCTTTTAGTTTTGCAGAAACTTCTTTTCCGTCTAGTAACTTCATATTTTATGTAAAAGGTTGATTTATCCTATGTTTAATCAAGTTTTAATACTGCCATAAACGCTGACTGTGGAATCTCTACGTTTCCAACCTGACGCATGCGTTTTTTACCTTTCTTCTGTTTTTCTAACAATTTACGCTTACGAGAAATATCTCCACCATAACATTTCGCAGTAACATCTTTACGTAAAGCTGAAATGGTCTCTCTTGCAATAATCTTAGCTCCAATAGATGCTTGAATTCGAATTTCAAACTGCTGACGTGGTAAAAGCTCTTTTAACTTTTCACAGATCTTTTTACCAAAATCATAAGCATTACTACGGTGAATTAAGGATGACAAAGCATCTACCGGTTCATCGTTCAAACGAATATCCAATTTAACCAAATCTGAAGTTCTGTATCCAATCTGATGATAATCAAAGGATGCATATCCTTTGGAAATAGTTTTCAACTTATCGTAGAAGTCAAATACGATTTCACCCATTGGCATTTCAAACACCAATTCAACACGGTCAGAAGTTAAGTAAGATTGATTAATAATGGTACCACGCTTTTGAATACATAGAGACATTACTGGTCCTACGAATTCAGCTTTAGTAATGATATTCGCTTTGATATAAGGCTCTTCAATACTATCCAATTTACTTGGATCTGGAAGATCTGATGGATTGTGAACAACCACCTCCTCATTATCCTTTGTCAAGAAAGCTTTATAGGATACGTTGGGAACTGTTGTAATAACAGTCATGTCGAATTCACGCTCTAAACGTTCTTGGATAATCTCCATATGAAGCATTCCCAAGAAACCACAACGGAATCCAAAACCTAATGCAGCAGAAGACTCAGGTTCAAAAACCAAAGAAGCATCATTTAATTGCAATCGGTGCATCGATTCACGCAGCTCTTCGTAATCTTCCGTATCTACAGGATAAATACCAGCAAATACCATGGGCTTAACTTCTTCAAAACCTTGAATAGCCGAGGCACATGGTCTTTCCTTATGGGTAATGGTATCACCTACCTTTACCTCACGAGCTTCCTTGATACCTGAAATAATATACCCTACATCACCAGTCTTAATGACTTCTTTAGGCACTTGATTTAACTTCAAGGTTCCTACTTCGTCTGCATAGTATTCTTTGCCTGTAGCGACGAATTTCACTTTATCTCCTTTACGGATTTCGCCATTTTCAACTTTGAAATAGGCCATAATTCCACGGAAGGAATTAAATACTGAGTCAAAGATCAAAGCTTGTAAGGGAGCATCAGGATCACCAACCGGTGCAGGAACGCGCTCTACGATCGCATTTAAGATGTCTGGAATTCCCATTCCTGTCTTACCAGAGGCCGGAATGATTTCCTCACGTTTACCACCGATTAAATCAACAATTTGATCTTTAACTTCTTCAGGCATTGCTCCAGGAAGGTCCATCTTATTTAAGATTGGAATAATTTCTAGATCATGCTCTAAAGCTAAATAAAGGTTTGAAATAGTCTGGGCTTGAATACCTTGAGAAGCATCGACGATAAGCAAAGCACCTTCACAGGCAGCAATGGATCTAGAAACCTCGTACGAGAAATCCACGTGTCCTGGGGTGTCAATAAGATTAAGGATGTATTTCTGTCCATCTTTCACATATTCCATCTGGATAGCGTGGCTCTTGATCGTAATCCCTCTTTCACGTTCCAAGTCCATATTGTCCAACAACTGAGCTTGTGCCTCACGTTGGGTAATGGTATTGGTAAACTCTAACAATCTATCGGCCAATGTACTTTTACCGTGGTCAATGTGCGCGATGATACAAAAATTGCGTATATGCTTCATATAGGTTTTTATGCCTTCAAATTAATTCGCAAATATAATTTTTTTAAACGAGCTTTCCCCGTTTTAAATGAAGCATTTTAAGAATAAAAGCTAATATCTTTCAATTATATAACAAGAAATACGAGAGATTAATTTTTTGTCACAGTGCTAATTAGTTTTCGTTGGGAAATAAAAGGATAATTTTTGTCCCCTCTCCTAATTCACTATCAATATTGATCTGTACATTCAGTCGATCTGCAATTCTACGTGCAATGGAAAGCCCCAAACCGGTACCTTCATAATCTACTGCATTAGACAGTCGTTTAAATGAATCAAATATATTGTTTAATTCCTCCTTTGCAATTCCAATCCCATTATCCTCAATAATATAGCGAACAAATTCATGATCTAATTCTGAATGGATAGAAACCTTAGGTGCTATTGATTTAGCACTATATTTGACAGCATTGCCTATGAAATTCTGAAATAATTGATAAATAATGGTTTTCTCTCCGTAAATCGGAAGGAGATTCCCAAAATTACTTGACAACAGTTCAGAACCATATCTGATTTTACTAAATTCAACGATTTGAGGGATAAATTCTACTGGATACACCGGCTCCATTTTATAATCATAACCTTTTACTTTAGAAAACTCATGAATAGAGGTTAGCATGTCGGTAATAACCTTGACAGCATCTTTGCTGTTTTTAAGCATTTTATGCCTCAAATCCTCATTCATATCCAGTTTCTGCATCATCATTTGAGTGGAAAGATTAATCGCAGAAAGTGGATTTTTCAAATCATGACTTACTGTATTGGCATAATCATCTAATGCTTTATTTAAGTTGAGTACTTCGTTATTCAACAAACTGATCTCTTGAGCCAATCGTTTAAAACTATCCGTGATAATGTTTCTTAACCTTTCGAAAAAGAACATTTCATTTTTGGTCCATTTTGTCGAACGCTTATAGGTAGTTTGATGCCAAATCTGAAATTTAGGATGAGGTTCATTTTCAAACTCCATATAAGGATTAAGCTCATTCATCAACTCCTCTGGCTTTTCAACCCATTTTCTTTTCTGAATAACCTCTCGTTTGAAAAATAGGATCGTAAATCCTCTTTCTGGCAATACATCGATCCCCGCTACTCCAGCAAAGCGTTCGAAATTCAAACCCAATTTCTTGCCATATTTTAGAACAAATTCATGATCAGCAAAATAATGTCCTTTCGTGAGGCTTGCTATTTGATCTACAATAGCATTGGCTTTAATTTTACCTATTTCAATTTTATAAGTGAACATATTGCCTTCGCTAAGAATAACCATAGCATCAGCATCTGCAAATTCGCAAAGCTTTTCTCCTAACTGTTTTAATACTTCTGAAAGATCTCGGTTTAAGATTAATTGCTCTTTTAACAGCAACTCAAAATTCTTGATTTCCTCATACCACTTCCTTTCCAATATTCGTTGGGTATCCTCATAAGCATTCATCGCCATTTGGATAAAACTTAGCATGGCCTCACGTTTCAATAAGGAAACTCTTTTTGCTTCTTGGCTTTGACAGAAAATATAACCCCACAACTTACCTTTGACAGTTATCCCCATACTCATATTGGAATTCACCCCGTCCCGAATAAGGTATTCAGCATGTAATGGAAGTACGGCTCGTATCCCTGTTTGCTGCAAACTAGGTGAAATCCCAACCTGTGACAGCATGTGAACTGTAGGTCCATCCACCTGTGCCGAATAACGACTCGCATTGACTAAATGAACCTGCTTCGCGTATTTAAAAACATCAATATTTGGATAATAACAATCCTTAATTCCTTTTAGTGCATCATTTCCAATATACTCTGAAATAACAATTCCATTCTCATCTTCATCGTACTGAAATACACGCACTCGATCAAATCCACTTATTTTTGCAATATATCCACAAACAACCTCCCAAATATGATCTTTATTCTCATTCAAAAGTCTATTAAAACTCTCGAATTTTGGGAAGAAAACACTATTATCTAAAGACTTCTTTTCAAACTCCAAATAAATATAATCTTCAAAATTATAGATATTCAGGTAGCATTCTTCCTCTTTAACTATAACCTCTAACCAAACACGTTCTTTGTAATCCGATATAACTTGTTCTATACCTTTCTGAACGTTTTGATAATTTCCAGGAAGGTGCTGACTGATAAGATCATTTAGGTTAGTTCCTAAAAATGAACTAACTTGTTCAGTTAACCATGAGCTACAATTTTCACTGATACTAACTAAGGTTAGATCTCGATCAACGATCAGAAGATATCCATACGATTGAATACAATCAGTAAGATAATGTGCATTATCCTCAGAAAATGTCTGATTATCCATGAATTAATAATAGTTAGTTATTCGCCCTTATTTTACATAAAGCTTGTCCTGCAAATCTAAGGGTTAATTCATTATAAATTTAATAAAAGTTATAATTTCAGCAATATATTTTTTTTGATAATCAATAAATAAAAAACATACAATAATGACCCATAATAAAACTGAAAAACAAGATTTTAGAAAAACGTATTCTACAAATACTTGAATAAATAAAAATTGATTAGGAGTCAAATAAAAAAAGCACTGCATTATTTTGCAGTGCTTCTCATCTTTATAGATATATCCTTATTAATTTTCGATACTCGGAACTGGTACCACTTCGTTCGTATCTTTTTCGTAATCGATTTGATCAAAATTAAATCCAAAAAGATTGAAAAAATCATCACGATATCCTTTAATATCAGAAATATTTTCCAAGTTTTCAGTCGTAGTTTGTTTCCACAGTTCAGCAACCGCTTGTTGAACATCATCACGCATTTCTAAGTCATCCACACGAATTCTACCCTTTTCATCCAATGCAGGAGCAGAACCAGTATATAATCTTTCCGCAAAAAGGCGTTGCATTTGCTCAATCGTTCCTTCATGAATTCCTTTTTCTTTCATCACTTTGTATAGCAAAGAAATATAAAGGGGTACTACAGGGATAGCAGAGCTTGATTGTGTTACTAATGCTTTATTTACAGAAACATATGAAACTCCATCAATATCACTCAAAAGCTCATTTAATGCAGGTACAGTTGCTTCCAAATCATCTTTAGCACGACCAATTGTTCCATTTCTATAAATAGGATAAGTTAATTCAGGGCCGATATACGAATAAGCTACCGTTTTTACTCCATCAGCTAATACACCAGCTGCCTTTAAATCCTCAATCCAAAATTTCCAATCTTCACCTCCCATGACCGCAACAGTATTATCGATGTCTTCCTGGTTCTCTACAGGATTAATGGTGATATCAGACACCACTCCTGTATGGAAATCAACGGTCTTATCTGTGAAAGGCTGATCAATTGGCTTCAATACTGAAGCATATTGAACGCCAGTTTTAGGATGTGTTCTTCTTGGCGATGCTAATGAATAAACCACTAGATCTACTTGTCCTAAATCTTTCTTGATTAACTCAATAGTTTGTTTTTTAATCTCATCAGAGAATGCATCACCATTTATACTTTTTGCATAAAGGCCAGCTGCATGTGCTTCATTTTCGAAAGCTGCAGAATTATACCAACCAGCAGTACCCAATTTACCCTCTGAGGCAGGCTTTTCAAAAAACACCCCAATGGTTGCAGCATCAGATCCAAACGCTGCAGTAATGCGGGAAGCAATACCAAATCCGGTAGATGCACCGATTACTAATACTTTCTTAGGACCATTGGCAATCTTGCCTTTTGATTTCACATAGTCAATCTGTTGTTTGATATGCGCTGCTGTCCCTTCTGGATGTGCAGTCAAACAGATAAAACCTCTAGTTCTTGGTTGTATAATCATCTTTATATAATTTCAAAGTTGAATAATTTCTACAAAAGTAGTTAATTTTTCAAGGAAACCACTTTTACCTTGATTTTTTAGAAATATAGGTCAATCCCTATGATTGTTCCCCCTTCTTTACCTCTAACATTCCTATTTATTGAAGGAAGTCTATTTTTTAATGAAGTTCCTGTATAACAAATTGATAACCTCTTTTGAGAAATTTAAGGTATCCCCATCTGCCACATAAGTTGGGCGACAACCATTTGTGATCACAATAAAACCAAATTTCTTTTCAGGCTCAAAAAACATATTGCTATAAAGTCCATAGGCAGATCCGGTATGACCAACCATATGCTCTCCAGCAATTAAATTTGTATTTTCCAACAAGGCCAATCCATATTTCTCTTTCTCTGTCAATCCTTTCTGCATACGTCTAGCACTCGCTTCTTCTAATATCTTCACTTTTCCTAAACGACCATAATTCATATGCATCATCATATATCTCGCTAAATCTTTGGTCGAAATCTTCATCCCTCCTGTTGGAGAAAAAATAGGGGTACTCTCCCCCATTACATAATTTTTGATTTCTTCCGAACGTGGATTATAAGCTGATGGTTGCTCCTTAAAAGAACCATTTTCGAGTTCATATAGTTTTACAAACCGTCTATTATCCAAAGAATCGATGCAATAACCTGCATCCAACTTCAATGGATTAAGGATTTGCTGATTAATATAGCTGTCAAATCGAACGTTTGTCAATCTTTCCAATACAGCTCCCACCATGTTGAAGTTCAAATTACAGTAAGCATATCCTTTGCCTGGCTCGTAATTATTATAAGACTTTTCCCATTTTTCATTTTTAGATGGGTCTAATACGTCTAAACTGAAGTAACCATTACTATCGTTAATACTGGAACGATGTGACAATACCATCTCTAGGGTAATCTTCGTATCAGGGAATTTAGGATTTCTCACTTTAAAACCTATCAAATCACTAAAATCGTCATCTAGGTTAATTTTACCTTGTTCGACCAACTGCATAATCGCTGTAGCACTAAATGATTTGGAAATGGAGGCAATTCGAAACAAATCCTTTGTGCTCAAAGGCGTTTTACTTTCTAAATCTTTATATCCAATGGCTTTCTCATAGATTGGCTTGCCATTTTTCACCACCAGGACAGTTAAACCCACCGCCTCATGCTTTTCTGCTAAAGCCTTTAGTTCTTGTTCAAAAACACGCTTTTGTGCTACCCCCAATTGTATGGAAAATAGACTAAGAAGTAGCAAATAAAATGGTTTTAGGTATTGTATTCTATATTTCATGGTTGATTGTTTTTAGGTTATTAAGGTTAAACTATACTTCAAGGCTAAGGCAACTAAAGTACCCAAGACAAAACTTAACAAGGTCCCGATAAGGACATATTCTGTAAATTTCGTATCCCTGGCATTACTTAAATCACCAAATCTAAAAATGGACTTTGCAGCTAATAAAAAGCCTATCCCTTCCATAAAGTTAAGCATAACAAAACTTAAAATCATGATTCGTTCCAAGATACCGATTAATGTCCCAGCATCAAATAAGCTGTCTTTTCGCTTATTATTGAATTCTACCTCTCCGTTCCATTTCGTAAAATATACTCGAATTACAATGGGAACTACGAATATTTGAAGAATTATTGCTATTAAATAAACTAATAAATGTTGGCTAGATAGACTCGCCTTTAGCTGTTCAAACACTTCCGGATTAAGGAAAAAGAATAAACCAAAGATACTCGCCAAATGCAGCGCCTGATCAATTAAAAATATGCGAACTGGATTAACTTTCCATCTCTTCTCCCAAAATATTTTACCTGCATCCAATGCCAGATGTATTGCAGTTAGAAAAAGTATATTTTTCCAATTATTGGCCAAGTCCGTACTGAAGAATAAAATTAATAAACCAGCATGAACTGCAATGTGATAAAATAGATATTGGATATGGTCCTTTCTTTTTTCCACCCAAGACTTGGGCTGAAAAACAAAATCGCCCAATATATGAGCCAATATCATTAACAATAGACTAAGCATATTTCTTGAGTTCTTTAGTACAGTACTGAATTACTTGAAGGATTTTAGTATAATGCGCTTTGGTAAGATATAAACTAACCTGACTTTGATGTTTTCTTCCCGAAATCTCCAATAATTCCTTTTGTGTCGCATTAGGATTTTCTAGTGCCACTTGAACAATCTCAGCTGCTCCTACTTTCCACTGGTCAGTTATGGTACTTGCTAGACTTAAAATCAAGTTTAATTGCGCATCTAATTCAGGATAATCAGATTTAAATGAGAGTGTTTCTCTACCTAATTGATCAAACGATTCACCCGAATAAACAAATGCCGCCCCTGATGATTTCTTGATATCTGGATCCTCATAGCTGATATCTCCAAAACCAATCCCTACTCGAACATCATTTTGCTCAAACACCCTTAAGGAGGCTTTCAAATGAAAAATAGCTTGAAACACATCCTCCAATTTCATTTCCGCTTGAAAGCTATCCCCCCGATAAATGTCGTATCGAATGGAATATCTTTTTAAACTTGCCTCTAATCTCGGCATCCAATTATCGATATCTTGTGCCCTGGAGTTGATCACATCTCCTGTTATGATTACATGATTTTTCATAAGGCTTCTTTCTTATAGTTATATCCCCTAGTCTTGTCAGAACTTATTTTAATCTGATAAAACCCTTGACTACAATAAAACAATTGTTATAGATTTAATGTATTATCAAATATAATTGAAAACAATGATAATTCGAAATATAACCAAAAACAGTGATATTTTAGAATATAACAGAAAACGATTATATTTCTAAATATCACAAGAAACAGTGATAATCACATATCAAACCAGCATATAATTCAAGTGATAAGCAAAAACCCACCCTACTCTGAAATAGCATACAGAACAGTAGGAAATTTGAATCAAATCGAAAAATAAGTAAATTGGGAATAGAAAAGTAATCAATATGACAAATTATTCTAAAAAGCTAACTGCAAAAAATAAATTCAAACTTTCCGAATATTCTACAAGCTATAATGGAAACATCAGTGATGATGAGGCTAAGAAAGCATTGAAGGATATCCGAAAAAAGATTGCAGACCTACAAGATAAAATGTATGCTCATGACCGCTACAGTGTATTAATCTGTTTGCAAGGTATGGACACATCAGGCAAAGACTCCTTAATTCGAGAAGTATTTAAAGCAGTCAATGTACGTGGTGTGGTTGTAGAAAGTTTCAAGACCCCTTCAGAGGAAGAGTTACAGCACGATTATCTTTGGCGACATGAGATAAAACTTCCTGAAAAGGGGAAATTCACAGTATTTAACAGAACTCATTACGAAAATGTATTAGTCACCCGTGTCCATCCAGAATATTTACTCAATGAACATATCCCTGCTGTTGAAGACCCAAATAACTTACCGAAGGATTTTTGGAAGATGCGATTTGAGCAGATCAATAATTTTGAAAAAAGAATCACAGAGAATGGAATGATCCTTATGAAATTCTTCCTTCATTTAGGCAAAGACGAACAAAGAAACAGATTATTGAGTAGATTGGAGGAAGACAAAAAGAATTGGAAGTTCTCACCGGGCGACTTAAAAGAAAGAGCATTATGGTCACAATACATGGACTGCTATGAAGATGCCATTCTAAACACCAATAAAAAACATGCTCCTTGGTATATAATCCCATCAGACAGTAAAGCCGTTAGTCGATATTTGGTAGCTAATATCATATTGGAGATTTTATCGCAATACAAGGATATCCAATATCCAGAAATGCCCGAAGAAATCGAAGAACATAAGCGAAAATACAAAGAACAGTTGGAGTCTGAATAAACTCCAACTGCTCTTCTCTATATTAACTGATATTAAAAAACCACCTTGGATAAACCTCCATCTAGTGGAATACTTGCTCCATTCAAATAAGCAGCATAATCTGAAGCTAAAAACGTAACAAGAAAACCATATTCCGCTGGAAGTCCCAAACGCTTAACAGGAATGCTTGCTTTCCTTCTCTCTTCTATATCTGAAATAGACACTCCTTCAGATTTACTTTGCATTTCCATTAAACTCCGCAATCTTGCAGTATCAAAGTAGCCGGTTAATACCGTATTAACGGTGATACCATAAGGGGCCACAGCAACGGAAAGCGATTTACTCCAACTCACCAAGGCTATTCGCATACTATTTGATAAAGCCAGATTATCCTGAGGTTCCTTGACTGTTAATGAAGAAACGTTGATAATGCGTCCAAATCCTTGAGATTTCATATGCTCTAAGCATAGCTCAGTAGCCATCACTGCATTCTTAAATAAAAGATCGAAGGCCATTTGATAATCAGCTATTCCTTTAGACAATACATTGCCAGCTTGAGGACCATTCGTATTGTTGACCAGAATGTCTATTTGATGCTGTTTGAAGAATTCTGATAATTTTTGATGATGAAGAGAGAAATCAGTGAAATCAGTTGTTAAATAACCATGCTTCTGCCCTTTGGATGTATCCAATTCTTGCAATGCCGCAATTAACTTTTCTTCATTCCGAGACATCAAATAAACCTCTGCTCCTGCAGATGCCAACTCCATGGCAATACCTTTACCAATGCCATCACTAGCACCTCCAACTAAAGCCTTTTTTCCGCTTAGATCAATTAACATAAATTTCCAGTTTAAGCCTTAAAGATAAGCAGTATTAAGCACAAGAAAAACCTAGAATAAACCTATCCTTCGTCATTTTTAGGATAGCCCTCTTCGTCTAAGTCATCACGATCATCTTCCGCATTATGCGAAAGATCTTCATCCAATTTGGAAACCTTTAGAATTCGCCCATCGCTTATATGCATGTTATTATCCCCTAATTCCTCATCTGCAAGCTCTTCTTTATCGGCATATTCCTCTCCTACATAAGGATTCGAATCATCATAAGTAGAGTCATCGTCCTGCGCCCCTTCACTTATCGTATCATAGTCCATTGGGTGATCCCAATCAGGATCATTATCCTGTACGTCCAATTCAAAGCTATCTTCTTCCTCATTATAAGCTAAATCTTGTGGATCACTTGGTCCTTGCTCATCGACAGATTCTTGATCATCAATTGGGGAGTGATCATCAATAGAACCGGTTCTATTTCTAGTTTTGTCGTCTTCTTTTTTGTTTTTGTCTTCGTTATTTGTGGATGTGTTCATGTTCTTGTTTTTTAAATCAATTACTACTCTAAAAACCCAATAGAACGGAGAAAGTTTTGTTAAAAAGGCTAAAAATCAAGGAAAAGCCTTATACCTTTTATAAAAAAAATACGTTATATTTACTTTAACAAATTATAAACTTCTTATTATGCAAACGAAAACAGAGTACCTGATATGGGACAAAATTGTCTGTAGTGCTAAGGGTCGTTTTGACGCAGAACTTTATGCCAATAAGTTCAAAAACATGAATCCTGAACTATTTGATAAGTTGATTTTGCACATCATTGTAGGATTTGCTTCTGGAGAAGACCATGATACTATTGCTATAAATCTGCACAATGAAATTGAACATTTAGGTATAGATGTTCGTGAAGGCGTAATTGACACTATTGTATCGGACAAACATGTATTGTTTTCTTCAGAAATCTATGCTGCATATTTGACCTTTTCGATGTTAGAGGATGGCAATTCGGAAGCCGAAGTATTAGGCTATGTAACAGACCTGTTGGAGCATCCACAAATCTACTAATATCCATATTGAACTATTTGTTCATCTAAACCTGCTAAAGCGGATAATTCTAAAGGTTATCAGCATCGTTTTTTCCTAATATTTGCTATCTTTGCCCTTATATGGAAACCGTTGTTAGTGGTATTAGAAGTACCGGAAAATTACACCTTGGAAACTATTATGGAGCATTAAAAAACTTCGTCAAAATGCAAGACGAGTATAATTGCTTCTTTTTTATAGCCGACCTTCACTCCTTAACGACACACCCGACCCCACAGGATTTAACCCATACGGTTCGGAATGTAGTCGTAGAATATTTAGCTGCTGGTTTAGACCCAGAAAAGTCAACTATTTATGTGCAATCTGATGTTCCAGAAGTTGCTGAACTATACTTGTACATGAACATGAATGCTTACTTGGGCGAGCTTGAACGTTCAACTGCTTTTAAGGACAAAGTACGTGCAAACCCAGATAACGTTAATGCAGGTCTATTAACATATCCTGTATTGATGGCATGTGATATCTTGATTCACCATGGAACTAAAGTTCCTGTTGGTAAAGATCAAGAACAGCACTTGGAGATGACTAGAACCTTTGGTAATCGTTTTAACAGATTATACAATGTAGACTACTTCAAGGAGTCTTTTGCATTTACGTATTCTGACAAATTGATTAAGATTCCGGGTCTTAGCGGTCAAGGGAAAATGGGGAAATCTAATGGTGAGGCAGATTGTATTTATTTAGCCGATCCGGCAGATGTAATCCGTAAAAAGATTATGCGTGCTGTTACTGATGCAGGGCCAACTGAACAAAACCAGGAAAAACCTGAAGCTGTACAAAACCTGTTTGATTTGATGAAAGTCGTATCAACTGCAGATACTTTAACACACTTTGACGAACTTTACAACAAATGTGAAATCCGTTATGGTGATTTTAAGAAGCAATTAGCAGAAGATATGGTATTAGCGACAAACGATGTTCGTTCAAGAATCGAAGAGATCAATAAGGATGATGCCTATATTGCTAAGGCATTGAAACTTGGTGCTGAAAAAGCAGAAGCAAGTGCACAGAAAACCATTAAAGAAGTAAGAGAGATCATTGGTCTAAACAAACTATACTAATCAAATATGCATATAGCAATTGTTGGAAATATCGGTGCTGGGAAGACCACATTAACGGAAATGTTGGCCAAACATTTAAACTTTGAACCTCAATTTGAAGCCGTAGAAAACAACCCCTATTTGGAAGATTTCTATAGTGACATGAAACGCTGGGCATTTAACCTACAAATATTCTTTTTAAACAGCAGGTTCCGTCATATCGTAGACCTTCAGAATAGAGGCATCAATATGATCCAAGATCGTACTATCTATGAGGATGCTTATATATTTGCAGAAAACTTGTATGATATGGGACTTATGAGTGCCCGTGACTTCGAAAATTACAGTGACATTTTCCAAAGCATCATTCATTATATTAAACCACCAGACTTGCTTATTTACTTAAAAGCATCTGTACCTACTTTGGTAAACAATATCCAAAAACGTGGTCGTGATTATGAATCTGGAATCCGCTTAGATTACTTATCCAAATTGAATGAAAAGTATGAGAAATGGATTGGTAATTATACGGATGGTAAACTTCTAGTCCTAGACAAAGACAATTTAGATTTTGCTAATAACAAAGAAG
The DNA here is from genome assembly GCF_039536825.1 of Sphingobacterium kyonggiense. Classification (NCBI taxonomy): domain Bacteria; kingdom Pseudomonadati; phylum Bacteroidota; class Sphingobacteriia; order Sphingobacteriales; family Sphingobacteriaceae; genus Sphingobacterium; species Sphingobacterium kyonggiense. The sequence goes on along the minus strand of NZ_BAAAZI010000006.1, from coordinate 809,709 downwards.
ACTTAGGAACAATCATCCAGAAAATAGAAGCCGAATTATTCGGACTTTTTTAAAGAAACTCCAAAGCCGATTTCATCGGCTTTTTTTATTTTTATACTATGAAAGTAATTGGAATTATACCAGCGCGCTACGATTCAACTCGTTTCCCTGGAAAACCTTTAGTAGACATCAATGGAATGACTATGATACAAAGGGTTTACAACCAAGTAAAACATGCTACGTCGCTTTCTGAAGTGGTCGTGGCTACCGATGATCAAAGAATTTTCGACCACGTACAAAGCTTTGCTGGAAATGTTCTGATGACCAGTAAAGAGCATCAATCTGGAACTGACCGTTGTGCCGAGATTATTAACAAGGTATCGGGCTTTGATGTTGCTATTAATATCCAAGGTGATGAACCTTTCATAGATCCGCAGCAGATTGACCTTCTGGTTTCTTGCTTTCAACAAGAAGATACACAGATAGCGACCTTAATCCGTAAAATTGAGCAGCTCCAAGACCTTGAAAACACGAATAAACCTAAGGTCGTTATAAACAACAAACAAGAAGCTGTTTATTTCTCCAGACAAGCTATCCCCTATTTCCGAGGAAAAGATATGCGCGATTGGTTAAAGGAAATGGACTATTATAACCACATTGGCATTTATGGATATCGCACTGAAATCCTAAAAGAAATCAGCAAACTACCCGTTTCTAAACTTGAATTAGCAGAATCTTTGGAACAACTTAGGTGGATAGATAATGGTTATCAAATTAAGACAGCCATTTCCAATCATCTGAACGAAGCAATAGATACGCCTGAAGACTTACAATATATCTTAAAGAAATACTTTTCCTAAGGTAAAAGGTGATCGTGATAATTCACTTCCGGCAATAAATCCATAATCGGCTGATAATCTGACAAACTAAGTCTATTCATATCTTCTATAGCCTCAGCTAAATCATTGATTTGCTCTCGACTACGTATACCCAAAACCGAACAAACTACGGGTTTATTCAATAAGGGATATTTTAAGGCCATAGCCAAAGTAGAAACTTCTAAATCTTTTGCTGTTTCTTTTAGTACCTTCTGTATTTTAACCACGTCATGAATGGAAATGCTGAGGTATTTTTGCGCAGCCTTTGTCAACATTAAACCTTGAGCAACGGTGCCACGTGCAAAGATAGAAATAGCGTATTGCTCCAATTGCTTAAAATAAGCTTCTGGTCGACGATCCAAGAGGCTATACTGCATCATATTGGAAACCATTTGACTCGCTGCAGCGTATTTTAAAAACACATTAGGACGAATGGAAGAAATCCCATAATTTAAGATCTTCCCTTCTTGCTTTAGAAGATCGAAAGCCTCTACAATTTCATCATAAGGATCTTCTATGGTACCACCATGTAGTTGATACAAGTCGAGATAATCCGTATTCAAACGCCTCAAGCTACCTTCAACAGCTTTTATGATATAGTCTTTGGATGGAACCCAATCCCAACCTGAACCATCATCTTTCCAACGATTACCAACTTTAGAAGCTAGCGTCCATTCCTTTCTATTGGATTGAATCAACCTTCCTAATAAAGCTTCATTTTCTCCCTTATCATACAGATCCGAAGTATCCAGGTAATTAACACCCAGTTCCAAGGCTTTATCTAAAATATAGGTATTGGTACGATCATGCCCTTGCATAAGGGACATCGCACCAAGACCAACTTCAGAGACGGTTAAATCACCCTTAAAGAGTTTGTTTTGTTTCATTAGCAGCAACTTTCTTCACTTTTAACAGTTCCACTTCAAAAACCAAGGTACTGTAAGCAGGTATAGGACCGCTTGCGCGTTCTCCGTAACCCAATTTATGGGGGATAAAGAATTTATATTTAGCACCTTCCTTCATTAAAGGAACAGCAATTTTCCAACCTTCGATCATTTCATTCAAGGTAATTTCTATTGGCTCTCCTCGATCATAAGAACTATCGAATGTGGTACCATCCGTTAACATGCCTTTATAGTGAACAGTAATGGTGTCTTCCAATGATGGTTGTGGACCAATTCCTGCTTTAATGACTTGATATTGTATTCCCTCAGGTGTTTCTTTAATTCCTGCCACTTGCTTATTCTTTTGTAAAAAATCTGCACTGGCTTTAATCAGCTTATCATTTTTTTCTTTTGTCACACGTTCCATCCCGCTGCGAATAACTTCCTCTTTTTGAGATTCAGTAAAAGCCAATGACTTCCCATCTAAAACATCCTTTATTGCTTGGCTGAGAATAGTTGAATTGATCGGGATTTCCATCCGCTTAAGGTAAGAGGCTAAGTCTTGCCCTAATGCATAGGATAAGGAATCATTAGTGGTTTTTAGTCCCTGTGCATGGCAATAGGAAGTAGCAAAAAATAATACAAATAAGCTTAGGTATACTTTCATTAGGATTTATGATTTTCAATTATTTTCTCAACAATATCATCTGTACAATCTGGATAATCTACTCGCACGCTCGCCTTGGCATTTAACCAAGATTCGATTTCCAGCTCAGATTTCTTTTTTAAACTTTTGATTACTGGTACACCTATCTCCTCTAAAGATGCAGCATTCAAATGCTGCTCATATTGATTCTTCATAGGTATAACCAATAACTTCTTCTGCAAAAATAAGGCTTCTGCGGGAGTTTCAAAACCCGCACCACATAAAACGCCCGATGAGGTAGCCATAGACTGTACAAAAGCATCGGAATTAATGGGATTAATCGATACGTTCTTCAGTTTAAAAGGTTTTTTATTATGCTTGGAAAACACCTCCCATTTCACATCCGGAAAACGAGATAAGTGCTTCAACAAGTGCGCATCATCATAAGATGGCAAGTAAACAGTATAATGTCCAAGATCCTTTGGCTCTAACTCCCGAACTGCCTGACGAATTACAGGTGTAAAGATATTGGACGCATAAGATTTAAAATGAAAGCCGTAAGAATGTGTAGCTGGCGCATAATTCTTCATGATAAATTTACCCAACATATCCGTTTCCTCAGGCTTAGGGCTCGCAGGATCAAATGCACCTATCTGATGGCTTAAACCTATACATGGCTTCTCCTTGAAATAACAACCCCATGCTGAAATGGGCTCGAAATCATTAATCACCAAATCATATTGATCGACAGGAACCGAATTTACCTCTTTAACGAATTTACGAACTGTTGAACTCATAAAAGTTCGCCACAAATCCACCCCACCGGTTTTCCCAAAAATAAAACTTAATCCATGATAACGGTATTTAACCTCGAATGGCAAGTTGATATCAGCCTGAATACCGCTGACTATTACATCCACTTCCGCATGCTTACGTAAGCTCGGAATAATATCAATGGCGCGACATAAATGCCCATTTCCTGTGCCTTGAACAGCGTATAGAATCTTCATTGAACGCAATAAATTGATACCCCAAATTAACAATATTCAACGAATAAGTAAACGTTTAAATATTAACATTCCATGAATTAATTGCCTATTTTCCGTTAATATATTGTAATTCAACATGAAACACAGCCTACTCCTATTTATAATTTTATTGAATTGTGGCCATATTCCTAACTGGGGCTTTCATGCACATAAGCTAATTAACGAATTTGCCATATACACCCTCCCAATGGATCTAATCCCTTTTTACAAAAACAACCTACATTACATCCGCGAAATGGCGGTGAATGCAGATAAACGGGTCTATATTGATACTGCTGAAAGTAAAAGGCATTACCTGGATTTAGATAAAGTGGAATTACCACAAGACTCCCTCATGGTTCCTTGGTATAAGCTAGAAAAAAAACAAAGCCTCATGCGTAAATGGTCTTTTGGGATCATTCCTTGGCAAATTGATATAACCTACAGAAAATTAGTAAAAGCATTTTATAACCACGACAGCGAAAAGATTATTAAACATTCAGCCGATATTGGGCATTACCTTGCGGATGCGCATGTTCCCTTGCACAGTAGTAGCAATTATAATGGTCAATTTACCAACCAAATGGGCATTCATGCCTTATGGGAAACTCGTATCCCAGAAAAATATATTCCAACCTATAATCTTTTTGTTGGAAAAGCAGCCTATATACCCGATGTCTTGGCATTTGCCTGGAAGACAATTAATAAAAGTCATAATCTTTTGGATTCTGTCTTCAAAATGGAAATGCAAACACGGCAGGATATCCCAGCCATTCAACACAAGACCTATATCGTAAGAGGAAATCAAACGCTACACAATTATTCCGAAACCTATGTTGATCATTACCATAACTTATTAGATGGAATGGTCGAAAATAGACTAAGAATGTCCATTCAGGCAATAGGTTCCATATGGCTTAGTGCTTGGATTGATGCAGGACAACCTGATTTAACCAAAAGCAAACCTATTTCTGTCCTCCAAGATACGATTCCCTACAAAGGGAAAACCAGTTTAGGTCGTGAAGAATGGCACGAATAATTCAAACCTATTAATTAAATATATTTCCATACATTTGGCAAATTTATAACATATATGAAGCCTACAATAAAGATATTGCTTGCTCTTAGCAGTATTCCAAATGTATTATTAGCCCAACAATCCATTAGTGATAGCACGAGAATTCAAGAAGTTCTTATTCAAGAAAACAGACTTCAAATTCCGGTTAGCCAATCCAGCAGAAATATTCAGATTTTATCTCAAAAGGACATTAAAGCGCTTCCAAGCACGAGCATTAATGAAGTCCTGCGTTATGCAGCAGGAGTTGATATTCGTCAGCGCGGACCTTTTGGCACACAAGCCGATATTGGAATTGATGGTGGAAGTTTTGATCAAACCATATTGTTGGTCAACGGAATTAAGTTTTCAGATCCTCAAACAGGTCACCACATGTTGAACATTCCAGTGCCTCTGGAAGCAATTGAACGTATTGAAATCCTTCGTGGTCCTGCATCGCGAATCTATGGAATCAATGGTTTAACTGGAGCAATTAATATTGTCACTAAAAAAGCCGAGCATTCCAATGCCTATGCGCAGGTATATGCTGGTTCTTCATTCAAAGACAGAAAAGAAGAAGATAAGGATGGAATCTATTACGGTCAGGGAATTCAAGTTGGCGGTGCATTTAGTTCACAAAGCCAACAGCACCAACTTTACCTAACCAAGGAAAAGAGTAATGGCCAACGCTATAATACAGCCAGTGACAACGCTAAAGTATTTTATCAGAACCAAATCAACCTCAACGCGCATAATCGTTTGCAAATGATGGCTGGTTATATCAACAATAAATTTGGTGCAAACGGATATTATGCTGCCCCTGGAGATAAAGAATCGGAAGAACATGTAGAAACAGTACACTATAGTTTAGCATCAAGTCATGATTTGGGTTCAAACTGGTACTTGAGTCCCCGCTTGAGCCACCGCTATAATGAGGACGATTACCGATACTTCCGAAACGATCTAAGCAAAGCTAGAAGTAGACACTATACACATACACTATCTGCCGAATTAAATGCTCGATACCAAAGTAAATTTGGTGATCTTGGTTTGGGATTGGAAAGCCGTCATGAAAAGATTAGCAGTTCTAATATTGGCAAGCATGACCGCAATAACTTTGGTGCTTATACGGAATTCCGTACCACGCAACTAGAAAACTTCATCATTAATGCAGGTGCTTATATCAATTACAATACAGATTATGATTGGCAGATTTTCCCAGGAATTGATGTAAGCTATATTATCAATCCAAATTGGCATTTAGCTGCCAGCTCAGGTTCTAGTCAGCGTATTCCAACTTTCACAGACTTATACCTTAACCAGAAGCCTGGTAATATTGGTAATCCTGATTTAATATCGGAGAACTCGTGGCAACATGACTTTAGCGTAAATTTCAAGAACCAACATTTTAGCGCAAAAGCTGGTTACTTCTTCAGAGATATTAAGAATTTTATTGATTGGATCCGTGAAAGTACAGACGTTCCTTATCAGGCAACCAATCTTGGTAACAACAAAACGCATGGTTTGTTAGCAAATTTCCAATTCCAGACAGCTTTTCAAAATCAGCAGCATTTTCAAGTAAGAGTAGATTATACCTACTTAAACCCCTCCATCATCAATGATTATCCAAATACGATCATTAAGTATGGCATTGAAAGCTTGAAACATCAAGTTATTGGAACATTGCAATACCAAATCAAGGAATGGTCAATTAGTACTGCAAATCGCTATCAAGAACGCTCTAAAGGAAAGCCATATTTCATATCCGACTTTAGACTGGCCTATAAACGGAATAACCTATCCATCTTTGCTGATTTACAAAATGCATTTGATGCCGAATACATTGAAGTTGGTGCAGTGCCACTTCCTGGCAGATGGTCTAGCTTGGGTATCCACTACGCCATCCCTAAGATATAACTCCTACATAGAAAATAAAAAAGCTCGAATCTTGTGATTCGAGCTTTTTTATTTTATCTCCTAGAGAGATTACATTTGTTTTTCTAATTTTTCAGTTAAAACGGATTTTGGCACCGCACCAATTTGTTTGTCTACGATTTCACCGTTTTTGAAGAATAACAAAGCAGGGATGTTACGGATACCATAACGAACAGAAATATCTGGATTGTTATCCACATTTACTTTTCCAACAACTGCTTTACCTTCATATTCTGTTGCAATTTCATCTACCAATGGTCCAACCATACGACAAGGACCACACCACTCTGCCCAAAAATCAATTAAAACTGGTTTATCTGATTTTAATACAACTTCTTCAAAGTTGCTGTCTGTAATTTCTAATGCCATATTCTCTTTATTTTTTGATTTATTAAAAGTATGTATTTACAAATATAAACAATACAAACCTTTTACAATTTATACGAACTTAACAAAATTTCTATAGCTTATCAATTTAATCTATAATTCACACCGTCCATTTCCTCTAGTCCATCCAAAAACTCATTTGTAATGAATATCTTGCGTCTTTTAACCGGCATTTCTATACTTAATTCGTCCTGAACATCCATTATTTTGAATTTCAATTGACAATTTGCCTCTTGTCCTTCCACCGAAGTACAATTGATCAATCGTTCTAATTCCTGAATAAAATCAGCATCCAAAACATGCAATGGGAACTGAATCGTGAAGCTCTTTGCCATCTTTTCCCGTAAATCAGAAAGTAGCTGTATATTCTTTAATTCAAAGCCCCAGTTGCCAACTTGCTTAAAGCGCTCTTGAACCAATCCACGAATCTGTACAAAATATCCTTCCTGCAAATAGCCCTTAAACTTCACATAATCCTCACCAAAAACCATGATCTCATAGGAGTCTGAATAATCTTCAATAATAAATGACCCAAATGGTTTTCCGGATTTTGCCACTCGATGATTTGCAGACTGTACAATACCTCCAATAACCACTTCCTTATTCTTGATGCGATTAAACGCTAAGGCTACTTCAGGATCAACCTCAGAGGCCTTCATCTTATTGATCATCTGCAGCTCGCTGACCTTATTGGCGCAAAAATGCTTGATTTCAAACTTATAGTTATCCAAAGGGTGACTGGTTAAATAAATACCAATGACATCCTTTTCGTATTTCAATTTCTCAATTAAGCCCCATGGGGTTGTAGGCGACAATACTGGTTCTGGTAATTCTGCGGCTCCACCTGAGCCAAATAAGCTTGCCTGAGCGGAATTCTCATTCTCACGGAATTTATGTGCAAACTTTATTGCCTTCTCTAGTCCGGTACTGTTATCGGTATCTGAACTGAAATATTGCGCTCGATGTGTATCCTTAAAAGAATCGAACCCACCAGCATATGCCAAACTCTCAAATGCCTTCTTATTGATCATCCTTAAGTCTACACGTTTTGCAAGATCAAAGATAGATTTGTAAGGTCCATCTGCACGGCTTTGCACAATGGTCTCGACGGCACCTGCGCCTACACCTTTCACAGCACCCATTCCAAATCGTACTGCCCCCTCGTCATTTACCGTAAACTTATAATGTGACTCATTGACATCTGGACCCAATACTGGCAATCCCATTCGGCGACATTCTTCCATGAAGAAAGTTACCTGCTTGATGTCGTTCATGTTGTTGGACAATACCGCAGCCATATACTCTGCTGGGTAATGTGCTTTTAAATATGCCGTTTGATAGGCAATCCAAGCATAACAAGTAGAGTGCGACTTGTTAAACGCATAACTTGCAAATGCCTCCCAGTCGGTCCAAATCTTCTCGAGTACCTTTGCATTGTGACCATTCGCCTCAGCTTGAGAAACAAATTTTGGCTTCATCTTATCTAGAACGGCCTTTTGCTTCTTACCCATGGCCTTACGTAGTACGTCGGCATCACCCTTAGAGAATCCAGCTAACTTCTGCGATAAAAGCATTACCTGCTCCTGGTAAACGGTAATTCCATAAGTTTCACTTAGGTATTCCTCACATGCATCCAGGTCATACGTGATAGGCTCTATTCCATGCTTACGTTTTACGAAGGCAGGGATATAATCCATAGGTCCCGGACGATAAAGTGCGTTCATCGCAATTAAGTCGGCGAATACAGTAGGTTTCAACTCCTTCATGTATTTCTGCATACCCGGCGACTCATATTGGAAGATACCTACAGTTTCCCCACGTTGGAAAAGCTCATACGTCTTCTCATCATCAATAGGGAAATGATCTGGATCCAGATCAATATTATGGCGTAGTTTCACATTGGTAACCGTATCCTTAATCAGGGTTAAGGTCTTAAGGCCTAAAAAGTCCATCTTAAGTAATCCGGCACTTTCTACTACGGAGTTATCAAATTGGGTAACATATAAATCGGAATCCTTGGCTAAGGAAACCGGAACGAAATTCGTAATATCATCTGGCGTGATAATCACACCACAGGCATGGATCCCCGTATTACGCATAGACCCTTCCAATACACGAGCTTGCTTAATGGTTTCAGCTTCTAAGCCTGCACCGTCCGCCAAGTTCTTCAGCTTGTTGACAGCCTCTAACTCCTCACTTCTCAAAGCCTCTTTTAAAGCCTTCTCTTCCATATTGAAGATCTTGCTCAACTTGAGGTTCGGAATTAACTTAGCGATCTCATTTGCGTCTGACAATGGCAAATCCAATACACGTGCTGTATCTTTAATCGAAGATTTAGCGGCCATGGTACCATAAGTGATAATCTGAGCAACCTGTGAAGCACCATATTTATCAATTACATATTGCATGACACGACCACGACCCTCATCATCAAAGTCAATATCAATATCGGGCATGGAAACACGGTCAGGATTCAAGAAACGCTCAAATAGCAAATCGTACTTAATAGGGTCAATATTGGTGATCCCTAAGCAGTAAGCTACCGCTGATCCAGCCGCCGAACCACGTCCCGGACCTACTGAAACCCCCATCTTTCTTGCCTCCGCAATGAAATCTTGTACAATCAAGAAATAACCAGGGTAACCTGTTTTCTCAATAGTCGCCAATTCAAAGTCTAAGCGCTCCTTGATTGAATCATCAACTTCTTCATAACGCTTTTCAGCTCCAACATAGGTTAAATGCTTTAAAAAAGCATTCTCACCGCGCTTACCTCCATCTACCAAATCCTCTTCCGATTGAAACTCTTCAGGAATCTCAAACTTCGGGAGTAATACGTCCCGATTTAGAGAGTAAGGTTCTATCTTATCCAGAACCTCTTGAATATTGATAATTGCCTCCGGAAGATTGGCGAAAGCCTCTTTCATTTCTTCCGTCGACTTGAAATAATACTCTTGATTTGGCATTCCGAAACGGAAACCACGTCCTCTACCCTTTGGTGTAGATAGCTTCTCCCCATCCTTTACACATAATAAAATGTCATGGGCATGGGCATCTGTCTTATTGACGTAATACGTGTTATTAGTAGCAACAAGCTTGACGTTATGCTTTTTAGCCAATTCAACCAGCGTTTGATTGACCCGATTCTCATCTTCTTGGCCATGACGCATGATTTCCACATAAAGGTCATCTGCAAATAATTCCTTCCACCAGATTAATGCTTCCTCAGCTTGTGATTCACCAATGTTCAACACCTTGCTGGGTACTTCACCGTTTAAGTTTCCGGTTAGTACAATAAGGTTCTCTTTATATTGCTCTACAACGGAACGATCAATACGAGGCACATAGTAAAACCCTTCTGTATAGGCAATAGATGCCATTTTGGCCATATTATGATACCCTGCCTTATTTTTTGCTAAAAAGACAACCTGATAGCCATTATCTTTTCTGCTTTTATCCTTTCGATCTTCACAAATGAAAAATTCACAACCAACTATAGGCTTGATGTGCTGCGGAGTAAACTCCTCGCCTTTTTCCTTTGCTTCTTCTACCTTTCCGTCTTGTTCTTTATTGTAACCCAACACTTTACTTACAAAGTGGAAGGCTCCCATCATATTCCCATGGTCGGTCATGGCTACTGCAGGCATTTTTTGCTTTGCTGCTGCTTGTACCAAATTATCAATGGAAATAGTAGATTGAAGAACCGAGAACTGCGTGTGGTTATGTAAATGCGCAAACTCCGCTTCTTGGAATTTTATCAGCGTCTCCGGGTCAATTTCAAAATCATCCTCATCAACAGCCTCCTTATTTCGTAATCGATCAGAAGCAGCTTTTAAGTTAATGTGCTTTAATCCAACAGTCTCTATGACGCCAGGATTAGCTTGTTTAAAATCAACAAAATAACCGGTGTCAACCTGAAGTTCTGCTGGAGTAAAAACCTCTCGACGGATTAACTCAAAGAAACAGCGTGTTGTAGCTTCCACATCGGCGGTCGCATTATGCGCTTCGGCAAAAGGAACACCGAATAGATAGCTGTGTAATTCTGTTAGGTTAGGCAGTTTAAATTTTCCACCTCGACCTCCAGGCAATTTTAATAGTTCAGCAGTAACTTCCGTACAGGTATCCAATATCGGCATATTACCCATCGGACTATCCACCCCATACCGATAAAACTCACTACCCATGATATTAAGGTCAAAACCAATATTTTGACCTACCACAAATTTAGCCTTGCCTAATGCCTCGTTAAATTTGTGCAATACATCTTGCAACGGCACCCCTTTCTCGGTTGCCAACTCTGTCGATATACCGTGAATTTTCTCAGAATCATAAGGGATGTTAAATCCATCCGGTTTAATCAGATAATCTTGATGCTCAATCAATTTCCCCTGCTCGTCATGCAATTGCCAAGCAATCTGAATACACCGCGGCCAGTTATCTGTATCCGTAATTGGTGCATCCCATCGCTTTGGTAATCCCGTAGTCTCCGTATCAAAAATTATATACATATACTTTCCCTTCTGAACTAACAAATTTACTTAATAATTCCTTAAGAGAAACCCAATCCTGCATTTTTTGACAAGCTTGCAACCTACCACAATCATTATGAAGCAAATCCTTTTTTAAAAGCCTATAAATCAAATTTTGATTTGTTTTTAATCTTCAGCCTAAATCAATATTAATAAAAATTTCCATGGAATATGGATCTTTATATACACTAAAGGTTAGCAATCTTAATGAATACTAATTCTGTAGGGTTGCAGCATAGTTATTCCTCATCTATTCTCCCTATTTACTCCTTATTTCCTTTGATACTCTTAGGGAATTTCTAAGGATCTGATAGGGATCTTGTTCGGATCTCGTTCGGTCGGAACCGAACGAGATCCGAAGGAGTTCCGAACAAGTTCCGAAGGAGATCCGTATGAGTATCGAATCAAACCCCTTTGAGATACGATGAGACAACAGACAAAAGACATCAGAAATAGAATGGTGGATAGACTAAAGGGAGTAGATTAGAAAAAGTACTGGACAACATGGATAGATTTACAGCTAAAGTCTCTACCAACCTTATTTTGGAAAAAAATATTCCTTTGGATTAATTCTATTAAATTTTTATTAGTTTTGCTTAAAGAACAACCAATTATTAAAACCAATATATCAGATGAATTTAGCACTTTTAAATCTAGGTGGGCTGGAAGTTATACTAGTCTTAGCTTTTGGCGTTATTTTTTCCTTACTACCTTTGTTCTGCTTATTCGACATTTATCATAAACAATTCAATAATAGAAACCACTTATTGATCAACTTAGTTATCGTGTGGTTGCTACCCGTAATTGGTTCCTTAATTTATATTTTCTTTGTTCGCAACCATCTGGAAGAAAGAGAAACGCGCAACTGGTCTTAACCAACTGCGCGTCTCAAAATATTCAAACACATTTATCTTAATTCAAAATCACCACTTCTACACGTCTATTTTTCTGACGACCTTCTGGTGTTTTGTTATCTGCAATAGGTTTAGTCAAGCCTAAACCTCTTGTTGAGATTCTTGATTCTGAGATACCCGCATCTACTAAGAATGTTTTCACGGAAGCAGCACGTTTATCCGAAAGCCATTGGTTGTAATTTGCTTCACCAGTCGCATCAGTATGGCCATCAACACGCACTTTGGCATTTGCTTTATCGGCTTTTAATACCTTCACTAATTTGCTCAACTCTTTTTTTGCCCCTTCGGTCAAATAAGATGAATTGATATTGAACAATAAATCGGAAGATAAGGAAACCACTATACCTTCATTGGTTTCTGTTGCCGTTTCAAATTCACGTTTAACATTCTTTAGACCATCTTTGGTTCCATCTTTTGAAACGACAGCTCCTGGGTTTACTACCATAGACTGTTGTTTACAAGAAAACAACGTTAAACTTGCTAAAAGAATAAGGGTCAAAAAGTTAATTTGCTTCATATTTTCTGTAGATTGCTTGTTTCGTTAATTGTCGTAAATATAAGATATTATAAGGGATTATTATTTCTTAAAAATTCTTTGTTCTGCAGCCTGAATCTCAGGAATACCTTGATAAAGCTTCCAAATAAGTCCGGAACGGACATTTTCAAGCATAATGGCTACACTTGCCTGGTTCATGGCCAAATATTCATCTGAAACGTCATCGCTGCGTAAATCCATCCAAGATCTAAAACCGTATTCCGAAAATAATGTCTCCGAATAAAGGTTATACAAGGCATTGATAGATCGCTTTGCTCTTGCTTGGTCTAAGAATATACTACTAATGGAAATTGCCGGATTCATACGATAATTTCCCTCTGAATTAAAGTGCTGATAAAATCCCCAGATGTCAGAATTGGTCGTTCCTACCCCTATTTCATTATCTCTGCGTTTGACCACTTGGGTATAGTTTTCTGCGATTTGTTTCAGTTGGTATCCTCCGACTTTTGCCAAGGAAGGGTTAATGGTCAGAAACGGCCGATAAAGCTCTAGCAAGCTGGAATTTATTGGTCCAAATGGAACTTTTACCGCATACATGACGGTATCAAATTGGCTAGAGACCTTGATTATGGAATCAGCTTCATTTCTTCGCATTGATCCAAATTCTTTGATTCCCACATGTTGAACAGAATCAACTTGCTGAACAGAATCGGTTGGGTTCTGTATAGTAGATGTTGTTTTAAGGGGTTTATAGGTATAGGCTAATGCATTGGAAAAAGCAACAGCAGGAATACTGTATTTTTTAGATGCCACAGCTAACATATAGCTGTTTAGGCCTGTATTAATACCGGTCAAAGGATCCTTTTTGATATAACCATCAATCATCCCAATGGCCGACTTTAGCACTAAAGGATCATCCGCCATAGCAGCAGCTGTCCAATCTACCCTATCCCATAGTTTAGTGATTTCAGATCGTAAGTTTGCCTCTTCAGGAGAATCGCCTTTTAAGTATTGGCGAACAATCAACAAGGCCTCAATAATGGATGTTGTAGCTTGTACATCGTACTTTGGTGGTTCATTCAAGTATTCCGGTAAACCTTTACGTCCATCAAAGAATGCCGGATAAAATCCTTTATTATTTTGAGCCTTGCCTAAAAACTCAACCACACGCTTAACGCGACTGATGAATAAAGGTTTGCTGATAAATCCTTTCTCTACACCCACCAATAAACTCAACAGAGCAGAACCGGTCTCTCGAACAGAGACAGTTGCTTTTTCTTTCATGCGGAATGGCGTGTACATACCGGAATTAATATCAAAATTCTCCACGAAGTAATTGACATGTGCCAATTCCACCAAATCCAATAATTGATTCTCGCTAATTGCCTTAGATTCCACCTCTTTGACATCGGAAAAAGGAGACTCGCGATAATCGTAATCTACCCAGGCAATTTTATAGTAATATTTTTTATCCAGCGTCGGTACAAAATCCAAGTAACGCAACATGTAAGTCGGTCGAATTGCGACCGGTGTAAATTCTTTATTATCTAAGGAACGATATACTTTGACATATCGAATATTAGGCGATAAAGGTACCTGCCATTGTAGGTCAATATGCTTTCCATAAGCTGTGGCTTTTGAAAGAACAGCAGATGATGTTAATGCAGCGGTTGAATATTTTTCTGGGAGGAATTCTATTTGATCTAAGAACAACTGATGAACCGCAGGGCTACCATTTTGTTGTCTCAGAATAATTCCGGAAATTAACTTCTCGGGATTAAATCCAGCGAAATCTTTTACGGGAATCCGCACATTAAGCCAAGTATTGAGGTTATAATCTTCAATATAATCTCCTAGAGAAAGGCTAATGGTCTGATTCATTCCCTGCTGTATCGAAATGGAAGGCAATAATTTTTGGGATGTCTCAGCAGATCCAACATAGACCTTAAGGGTCAATACATCATTTGATGATACGCGGTAAAGGAACTTCTGTCGACTATAACGGATATTGACATTCCAATCTCCATTATCATTGGAGATGTATTTTAACGAGAGGGCATTCCCTGGTGTGAAATATAGGGAGTCGGAAACCAATAGATTCCGATGTACATTCTCCACCCAACTTTGTCCAGAATAATCGACGAAGCTTCGGGCATAGCTCCCTTTAACCAAGCTATTGTCAAAAACTACCTCAGGATAGGATTCGGCGTATGATTTAGAGAAAAAGCAAGATAATACCAGCAGGCATAAAAGTCTAAGTTGCATATCAAAGCATTTTACTGCAAAAGTAGGGAAAATTCGTGCCAAAAGCCATGAATTAAGCGTTTTTAAAGCTTCGTGATAAAATTATTACGCAGATATAAAGCACATTGCAGAATTTTGGTTAGAATTATTTCCAGAGAATGAGTTTTCTCTCTATATTTGCAGCACGTCAAGCGAAAGTAGCTCAGTTGGTAGAGCACAACCTTGCCAAGGTTGGGGTCGCGAGTTCGAATCTCGTCTTTCGCTCAGTTGCCTAGGTGGTGGAACTGGTAGACACGCAGGACTTAAAATCCTGTTCCCGTTAAGGGAGTGCGGGTTCGATTCCCGCCCTAGGTACGGAAAAAAGCTCGACAGTAGTCGAGCTTTTTTAGTATATAGTATTTAGTAGATAGACCTGGGGGCGTGAAAAGAATTTTGTGAAAGAATAGGTTTATTTTATCAAGAGGATTCATCTTTTGTATTGAAATAAACCAATAAGATCAATTTTATTCCCAAAGCATTCATATTTTCTTAATTTTAATCAATGAATTGCCATTTGCTTAACGAGTTGCTTAATTGAAGCTTTTTGTATTTTTAATGTTTGCAATTTAAAATCACTCTGAGCCTATAATAAATTAGATTTATGAATATTGAAACTTCTGCATTAGAAAAAAATAACTATTTAATAAAAGACAAATTAACGCACTCCGAATTACATCATTTCCTGAATGATAAATTAAAACTTAGCAAAAAGTGGTTTTTCTACATGTATATGGTACTTTTAATAAGTCCATTAGGTCTAATTTCATATTCCATAACTAAGAATTTAATCACCAAAGAACTTACTATTACTAATTGTATAATTTCCGTGTTTTTAGGTATTGTATTAGCAATTGTTTTTATTCCTATACACGAAATAATACACTATTTTGCTTATAGAATTTGTGGAGCTAAATCGGTGTCTTTCTTTTCAAATTTTAAAAAATTCTATTTCGCAACAATAGCTAACAAATTTGTAACTAATTTATCTGAATTTACTTTTATAGCTCTTTTACCATTTACAATCGTATTATTAGGTACCATAATAACATTTCCATTCTTAACGGTAGAATTTCAATTAACAGCTATGATCTTTTTATTTATTCATAATATTTTCTGTAGTGGAGATTTCACATTGTTAAATTATTTGGCATCTAATAGGGGAATGGTTACTTATGATGATAAAGAAAAAGGGGAAACTTTTTTCCTCCTAAAAAAATAATATATAACTGTTTATAACTAGGTGCTTTGGTGTAATGGCAGATTAAGTGTAAAAATTAAAGTTTTGGCTTTTTAGATTGTAAAAGCGATTAAATTAGCTTAATTTCATCTACATTAACTATTTTTCTTAAATTCATTGGATGAACTAACATTTTTCTTAGTGTGTTGCACAATTTAAAGCTCTTTGCTTTAATTTTCGCCACTGAGTCTTAGCCCCCAAACATTATAAACCATAAATATGAGAATAATAAAAACTTCAACTACTTTATTATTATGCTTGATATTTTTAAAAATATTCGGTCAGGAGAATCAAAACAAATATTCTATAAATGTTAGTTTGACTGGATTTAAAAATAATACAAAGTTTTATCTTGTAAATCTTGATTCAACAAAAAACATTGATTCTACCTATTTAAACCAAGGAAAATTAGTCTTTAATGGTAGTGTATCAGAGCCAGTTACTTTTAGACTCTATCCCGAAAATGATGATGTTTATTTCAATTTATGGATTGAAAACAAAAAAATCACTGTAAAGGGGGATAGAAACAACTTTTCAGACTTACAAGTAAAAGGCTCTCCCCTAAATAAAATATACTTTTCTGTTTTAAAAAAACATGCACACTTAGACAAGTTAAGAGATAGTCTTACGGACCAAGCTATTAAGGAAACTGATAATGCTAAATCTAGAATAATTTGGAAAGAAATAAACAAAATAGATGATGAGACACTTAAAATTAGACTTGAAAGTATAAGTTCTTTTAAACCTTCACTTATCACAATAAATGAATTATATTTTCTAAGAAATGATCTTACGACAGACAGTCTGAAAATGTTCTTTGACATGTTTCCGCAAAAACTTAAAAAGACCAAATATGGTGAAGTAATAAACCAATACCTCATTACAAATGATCTAAAAGTTGGTTCGTTTGCCCCAGATATTTCTGGTTTATCCTTAGATAATAATAAAGTGAATCTTTCTGATTATAAAGGTAAAGTTATCCTCTTGGACTTTTGGGCTTCTTGGTGTGGTCCATGTAGATATAGCAATAAATCTTTAGCTAATCTATATCAAAAATTCAAGGACGAGGGTTTAATAATATTGAGTTTCTCCATTGATACAGATAATAACAATTGGAAATCCATATCCATGGAAGATAATATTACATGGACAAATATTTCAGACTTAAAAGGGCTTTATAGCAAGCAAGCAGCCGCATATAAAATTAGATCGATTCCTAAGTCATTCCTTATTGACAAAAATGGAAAGATTGTAGAAATACTAACGGGATTTTCTCAAAACACAGAACGATTACTTGAAAACAATATAACCGAATTGTTGAAATAAGCTATTGCTTATTTGAACCAATATGAGTTTCATTTCAACTTCCATAAATATTCCATATAATTTCAATATGACATTGGAGCGTCAAATGGTATGAAATATTACAAAGCACTACTTGTTTTCAATATTTCTGAATCGGAGGTTAAAAAAGCAAAATACACCTTAATTTTCAATGTTGAGTCATTAAAAATCCTTAGCTCAAATTAATCTCAAGAAGTATATGGAATAACTATCTGAAAAGTTATTTCAAGTTAAAATATCCCCCCGCCAAGTAATAATCGGAATAGCCCAAAAAATATAGCAATAGTACAAATAATAATTCCACCTCTGGATTTACCGACTATGGATAATAACAATCCAATAATTGCCAATGGAATATTAAACCAATTTAACCAACCTAAAAAAGGGAACATACCTAAAAACATACCTATTAAGGCCAATATTCCGAATAATCTACCTATAACTTTCATAATTTATACTTGTATTTCTTATTTCTATATTTTATGGAAAGTTAGGAAAATACATGAATATTACGCTAATATTCAACAGATTATTAATTGGAAACTATTTAATTTTAATCTCAACCGTTATTTCATATTCAAAAATACAAGCTGGAATATCCCCCTCTCCTGCCTTATCTTTGCGCCATGAATTACATAGATCATTTTAACGAATATATTCAGCCGGAGCGTGAGGAGCTTTTAAAGCATCCTCTTTATGCGAAATCAAAAGTATTGAAGACCTAAACTGTTTTACCGAAGGCCATGTATATGCTGTGTGGGATTTTATGTCCTTATTAAAGGCATCGCAGATTGAGTTAATTTTTAAATATAATCCTTTTCTACTGGCAAGGTAAAGTTGCCTTCCTTATCTACTAAAATCTTTCCACAATCCTGGCAAACATCGTCTGTGAGAACCTCACCTCTTTTAAGCTGCCAAACATTCATACTACCGCAATCGCATTTTACCGTATAAAGCACTTCACCTGTTTTTGAGCCAAACGACAAAAATTGCCAAAAATCAGATGAAGGAGTAGTTATGACTTTTAAATCTTTCTGTCTTGCCAAACCTATGTAATAATTATCATTACCTACATTCAGTAATATAACTACTTGCTTTATAGGCTTTAATTGTTTTTGAAACTCTTTAAGTAAAAAGGGGACAGCATCACCGGTTTGTAGATTATTTCTGCTTATTGTTTCTTGTAATTTATCGTATACTGAACTAAAGTCTACCATAGTATTTGAATCAAGAATATTATTACGATATTTAAAGAAATCACCAATATTCCCATCTTGTTCCTCTCCTTTCCAATCAACCATTAACAGTATTTCATTTTCTAGCAAGTATTGAATTAATTCATTTTTATCATCTATTGATTTTGAAACAAATTTCTTCCACTCTTGCTCTCCCATTAATTTTTGCAAATATTCTGAATTCATAATTTGATAAGTTTTAGTTTACAAAGCACCTAATGAATACCAAAATAATACCAATTATTAATATGCGGATAATAATGTAGTAAGTTTTAAAGAGCCTGTTTTAATATTAACTTCCGCGATACAAAACTATTATATTGAATTGAGAAGGATTTCACCTTAACATTGGTTTACAATAATTATTTCTATTTAGCCTTTCCATTTATACATTCCCCTGCCTTATCTTTGCTCCATGAATTACATAGATCAAATTAACGAATATATTCTGCCGGAGCGAGAGGAGCTTTTAAAGCATCCTCTTTATGCGAAAATCAAAAGTATTGAAGACCTAAACTGTTTTACCGAAGGCCATGTATATGCTGTGTGGGATTTCATGTCCTTATTAAAGGCATTGCAGATTGAATTAACATGTGTTAGTACACCTTGGTTTGCTTCCGATTACCCGAATACGCGTTATCTTATTAATGAGATTGTCCTTGCTGAAGAGTCCGATGAGTACATCGATGGGTCCAGGTTAAGTCATTTTGAAATGTATATCGACGCCATGTCAACAATGGGAGCTGATTGTTCGAAGATATTTGATTTCCTAGATAGCATTAAACAGCATCAAGAGATATTCAAAGCTATTAATGCCCTTAAAGAAGATGATCGGATTAAAGCTTTCCTTAAGTTTTCTTTTGATATTATAGCAACTAAGGAACCTCATAAAATAGCATCAGCTTTTACTTTTGGTAGAGAGGATTTAATACCTGCTATGTTTACTTCTATTCTAAAGGAGATTCAGCACAATTTTCCGGAAACGGATTTATCTAAGTTTATCTATTATTTCCAACGACATATCGAATTGGATGGCGATGAACATGGGCCATTGGCGATGCAAATGATTCAAGAATTAGGATCGGATGAAGACTCTAAGTGGACTGACATGAAAATAGTCGCTAAAGAGGCTTTGCAAAAAAGAATTGCTTTATGGGATGCAATTCATGATAATTTACTTGTCGAAGTAGAGCCCTTCGTATAAATTGCCCCTAACAAAAAAGACGTCATATATTCGAAAATGAATAATATGACGTCTTTTTAATTATGACAGCCTAATAAAAACTAAGCTTTTCTTCCATATAACAATAATCTTCGGAATGGATATAAAACAGGATAGCTGGGGAATCTTTCTTTAATCCGTTCTTGAAAAACATTTTTAAACACGACTTGCTGGGCATCTGTCAATCGTTCCATATAAGGTATTAATGCAGATCCGGAAATAAATTTCAAAAAGGTCTCCCCATCTTCCGCAATAATTGGATATATCCTTTTGGAAATCTTAATATTTACTAATCCTTCCTGGAAGAAAATATCGGCATATTCTTCCATCGTTAAAACTGATGATTTTCTATTCCATCCATGAAGATATTCGGAGAAAGGAGCTTCATTGGCTAAATCATAAAGTATTTGATTTAATTCGTTTTCCGTCTGACAAGGCATTTGAATTGCCAACTGACCTGAAGGATTGAGTTTTTTAATCAATGCTGGTATTAATTCTTTATGGTTATCTGTCCATTGCAAGGCTGCATTACTGAAGATTAAATCCCAACGGCTCAAACGTTCAATAAAATCATCAAAGCTCTCAACTTTATAATATAATCTGTCAGTTCCCTGCTCCTCCAAACCTTGCAACATCTCTTTTGAAGAATCTATACCTAAAAAAGTAGAATTTGGAAATCGCTCTGCTAGCAAAGCTGTTTGTTCACCTGTACCACAACCTAAGTCGACAGCTTGTAATTCCGAACTATCATCTATCATTTCCATAAGATCATAGAAAGGTTGATATCTTATCTCTTTAAATTCATTATACGTTTCAGGGTTCCAAGGCATATTATACTATTGTTTTTGTTGTTCAAATGAATAACAGATGAATATCAAATTTGTTGTCGAAAGAATTCAAATTATAAGCTTACAGTAATATTCACATGATGAGTACTATCTACGCAATAAAAACTATTACTACAGTCATTAATTTTAGATTTTCTGAATTTTGATACTGAAATATAAATAGTCGGAGTATAAATCAGCAGAAATATGATTTTGATTACATTTTGTTCGCTTTAAAATACAGATGTTTGTTGCAACATCTAAAAAATCATATTGGATGTAAAAACCAATCTTTAACTAGAAGCGTATTTAATGCCAGTATTGCAAGAAAAGAAACCAAAGAAGGATTATGCAGCACCAAAAATTGATATGGTTGAGCTAATAATTCCAATTGATTTAATTGAAAATTTAAATGATCCGGTTATTTTAAAGGGAATCATCCAAGTAAGAAACAACAAAATTAAATCGAAATAAGTCGAAGAGCTTTCTTCTGCTTTAAAATTTCGAAGTGTCCACCAATTGTCCCCTATTAATTCGTAAAATTTTAAGATTATTTTTTTACCTTAGAACATAGAAATCTATATTTCATCAATAATATAGCAAATCGCACAAGCCAACTAAATTATGAAAGATCTAATTGAAATTTCTTTAAAAAAAGAATATAAATCCCCAAACATTAAAATGGAAAAATTTAATGAAAAGGGGCACCGTTCTTTATTTAAATATCTAAAGAATCTGCTACTTCAAAATCGTAAAGATTCAAAATAATCTACTTTTTTGGTTATCCAAAAAAATCATGACAAGTAACCGCTAAAGTCGAGCTTCCTTTTTCAATCGACAGGGTCCTAAACCCAATAGGAACCAATTGTAATTCATATACATATTTCTGTAAAAGACTAAAAAAAACTGATTAAATATGCTGATGTAGTATAGATAAAATCTATCTAAAATAAATCTCGTATTCAATTTTTATTATCTAACTTTCAGTAAAATTAAAGAGAGGGTACTTTCCTCTTACCACAATTAACAAGAGAGATAATATTAATTCAGGGAGCATCAAGGAAAATAAGTTCCCATTCATTCAAAGATTAACAAGTATGGAAAACGGATCGAACGACATCAGCAAATGCCCATTTCACAACGGTAATGGGAAGAAGAATTTAACCGTTGCAGGTGGAGGTACCACCATTCAAGACTGGTGGCCAAAACACTTAAAAGTTGGATTACTTAGACAACACTCCTCTTTATCCAACCCAATGGATAAGGATTTCAATTATGCTGAAGAATTTAAAAAACTTGATTTAGCAGCAGTAAAAGCAGATTTACATGCTTTAATGACTGATTCTCAAGATTGGTGGCCTGCAGATTTTGGTCACTATGGTGGTTTATTTATTCGTATGGCTTGGCATTCTGCAGGTACTTACCGTGTAGGTGATGGTCGTGGTGGTGCTGGTACTGGGCAGCAAAGATTTGCGCCTCTAAACAGCTGGCCTGATAATGTTAGCTTGGACAAAGCGAGACGTTTATTGTGGCCAATCAAACAGAAATACGGACGTAAATTATCTTGGGCAGATTTATTGGTACTAACAGGTAATGTGGCATTAGAGTCTATGGGCTTTAAAACTTTTGGATTTGCTGGTGGTCGTGAAGATGCATTTGAACCTGATCAAGATGTTTATTGGGGTTCTGAGACTACTTGGCTAGGTGGAGATGTTCGTTATGCACATGGATCTGAAGGTGTCGTAGAGAAACATGGAGTTTTATCTGCAGATGATGATGCGGATGGCGATGTACATTCTAGAAATTTAGAAAATCCTTTAGCAGCAGTGCAAATGGGTTTAATATATGTGAATCCTGAGGGTCCTGATGGCAATCCTGATCCGATATTAGCTGCTAAAGATATTCGTGATACATTCGGTCGTATGGCTATGGATGACGAAGAAACAGTAGCTCTAATTGCTGGTGGTCACAGTTTCGGAAAAACACATGGTGCTGGACCTGCAGATAATGTGGGTAAAGAACCTGAAGCAGCAGGGTTAGAAGAACAAGGATTAGGTTGGAAAAGCAGCTACAATTCTGGTGTTGGAAAAGATGCCATAACATCTGGATTAGAAGTAATCTGGACGACTACACCTACGCAATGGAGTAACAACTTCTTTGAAAACCTATTCAACTACGAATGGGAATTGACAAAAAGTCCAGCGGGTGCTCATCAATGGGTAGCTAAGGATGCTGATGATGTTATCCCTGATCCATTTGACCCTAATAAAAAGCGTAAGCCGACCATGTTGACTACGGACCTTTCCTTACGTTTTGATCCCGAGTATGGCAAGATCTCTAGACATTTCTTTGAAAATCCAGATGCATTTGCTGATGCCTTTGCGCGTGCATGGTTCAAGCTAACGCATAGAGATATGGGACCAAGATCTCGTTATTTAGGTCCAGAAATTCCTGAAGAGATATTGATCTGGCAAGATCCTATTCCAGAATTAAATCATGAGGTAATTGACGCTTCGGATGTAGACCAATTGAAATCTAAGATTCTTTCATCAGGCCTAAGTATTTCCGAATTGGTATCAACAGCTTGGGCTTCTGCTTCTACATTCCGTGGTTCTGATAAACGTGGTGGTGCTAATGGCGCTCGCGTGCGCTTAGCTCCTCAAAAGGATTGGGCAGTAAACAATCCTAGTCAATTACAAAAAGTACTTCGTGTTTTAGAAAATATTCAATCCGACTTTAACCAAAGTCAATCTGGTAATAAGCAAGTATCAATTGCAGACCTAATAGTATTAGCTGGTAATGCTGCAATCGAAAAGGCAGCCCAAGATGCAGGAACTCCGGTTCAAATCTCTTATACTGTTGGACGAATGGATGCTTCACAAGAAGAAACTGATGTTGAATCTGTGGGTTATTTAGAGCCAATAGCTGATGGATTCAGAAATTACAAAAAAGCAAGATATACATCTTCTACTGAAGAGTTATTGATTGATAAAGCACAGTTGCTAAATCTTTCAGCACCTGAATTGACTGTTCTATTAGCTGGTATGCGCGTATTGGATACCAATTTTGATGGTTCTAAAAATGGTGTTTGGACGAATAGACCAGGTCAATTAACCAATGATTTCTTAGTGAACTTGCTAGACATGAATACCGCATGGAAAGCAACTTCTGAGGATAAGGAACTATATATTGGCTCTGATCGTAAAACTGGACAACCAAAATGGACTGGTAGCAGAGCAGACTTGGTATTTGGTTCTAATGCAGAATTACGAGCAGTTGCAGAAGTATATGCTGCTGCGGATGCTCAAGATAAATTTGTACATGATTTTGCCAAAGCATGGTCGAAAATCATGGATGCTGATCGATTTGATCTTAAATAAAATATAAACAAAGGCTGGTCGATCGACCAGCCTTTGTTTTTCCTTCTAATTTGATTTTAAATTGAATCCATAAGAATATCTTCACTTAAAATGATCTCATCATATGCATCATAGTAAGTGCAAGTAAGTCCTACTAAATCTACTATCCAATAATTTACACCTGTATCCGCACAGATTTTAATGAAATGAGGAAAATCTGTTTTCCCTTGTTGATGATCAATCAATTCCTTACTGAAACTTGCCAAATCAACTTCTTGGACCAAGTTCAATGCTTCGTATTTCGGTTCAGTCTGCTGCTCGAAACCATCTTTTCCTTGGTATAATTCAATTCCATCTAAAACTTGAAATCGGAAAGATAGCACTCCTAGATTTTTTAAATCATGAATATATTTGGGGAAGTCCGCTCCTGTTTTCACTTGATCATGAGCGTGGTGTATCTGTTGTAAACTGAACATATTAGGTGTTTATAATTTCTAAATGTAGTATTTATTTAAAACAAAGCTATTTTCCAAGCTTTGTTAATTTCTCCATTCGCGATAAACTCTTTTGCTTTGAGTAATTGATGTGTCAATCGAGTAGTATCATCACCAATGAAGGCATTCAGTAGTTCCTGAATTTCCGAATCATATTGAAAGGCATCAATTTCATCTTCTGAAGGAAGAGCTTCAGCATTTGCTAATTGAATTAAATCCTCTTCTGTGAATACTCCCGATTGTTTAATGAAAGCTGGAATGTTTACCATACGTATAAAAAAAGCTGAACAAATTGTTCAGCTAAGTTCATGATAATCCCTAAGGATTTATAATTTTTCGATTATTTTATCTGCGAATTCACTTGTCTTCAATAATGTCGCATCAGTCATAAGATTATAGAAATCGACGGTTACTGTTTTCTGTTGAATTGTTTCAGCTACAGCATTTACAATAGCTTGAGCGGCTTCATGCCAACCCATATAATCCAACATCATCACACCGCTTAGAATCACAGAACAAGGATTCATAGTATCTGTATTTGCAAATCGAGGTGCTGTACCATGAGTTGCTTCAAAGATGGCATGTCCAGTTTTAAAGTTAATATTCGCACCTGGAGCAATACCAATCCCTCCTACCATTGCTGCCAATGCATCGGAAATATAATCGCCATTCAGATTCAAAGTCGCTACGACATCGTAATCTTGTGGTGCCAATAGAATCTGCTGTAAAAAGTTATCGGCAATGATATCTTTGATGATTAGTTTACCTGCTTGCTCTGCAGCTTTCTGTTCATCATTTGCTGCATCCTGACCTTTAGAAGCTTTGGTATTTTCCCATTGATTCCAGGTATAAACTCTATCTCCAAATTCAGTTTCTGCTACCTGATAGCCCCAGTTCTTAAATGCTCCTTCGGTAAACTTCATGATATTGCCTTTATGAACAATAGTCACGGATTTCCTCTTCTCTGCTAGAGCATGCTCAATAGCAGCGCGAATAAGACGTTTAGAGCCTTCTTCTGAAACCAATTTAACACCGACACCGGTGGTATTATTAAAGTTATAATCTACTGAAAGATCTTCTTTTAGGAAATCTTGAATACGTTTTGCTTCAGCAGTACCTGCAGCAAATTCAATCCCGGCATAGATATCTTCTGTATTTTCACGGAAAACGACCATATCTACTTTCTCCGGATGTTTAACTGGCGAAGGCACACCTTCATACCATTTTGTTGGTCGTTGGCATACATATAAGTCCAGTTCCTTTCTTAAAGCAACATTTAAGGAACGGATACCACCACCAATCGGGGTAGTCAATGGACCTTTGATACCAACCAAATATTCTTTAAACACGGATAAAGTTTCTTCTGGCAACCAGTTTCCAGTTTCATTAAAAGCCTTCTCACCAGCTAATACTTCTTTCCATGTAATCTTACGTGCTCCTGCATAGCATTTAGCTACTGCAGCATCAAATACAAGAACAGATGCATGCCATATATCTGGTCCTATTCCATCACCAATAATAAATGGAATGGTGACCAAATCTGGAACTTGAAGTTTACTTTGTCCGTCAATCGTTATTTTATCTGCCATAATTAGTGCTGTTTTATTAATTCTTATCCTTACCAAACATGTTGCCAATTTCTCGACTTATCTTACGGAAAATTGGCGCCGTCTGAATATCTTCATATTCATCAATGTGTTGATCTTCCAATCTGGATGGGAATATAAGTAGTAAGTTTTGGTTTTTATAATACCTACCAACTCGTTTAGCAATACCATCCAAGGAATCTCGGTAAGACACTTCTCCGTATCTAGAAGATACAAATACCAATAAAGAATCAGTATTACTAAAAGTTGCTAAACCATAGATATTGTCCCAATCTTCATACAATTCAAAGGATACTGGAACACTGGATTGCATGGTCTCTAACTGTGTTTCAATAGCAGATTTACTGCGATCATTACACACAAAAATGATAGGTAATGAAATCTCTTGTGCCAACTTAGTCATTTTCTCCATCCAATAATGGAAGCCAACTTCAGACTCCGCTAAAGGAGGAACAAAAATGGTGATCATTTTGTTGGTGATAAATGGTTTTTCTATACGACACATAATCAGGTTGGCATCGGTACGATTTAGAATACTCTCCGCCTTCTCACCTACTATTTTCTCCACAAAACTGGTTGCACTTGGCCAACCAAGAATCAAACAGTCTGCCTCAGCTTGTTTGGAAGCCCTACTGATTCCGTTTGCAATATTATAATCTACTTGAGTTATCAAATCTACATCTGTCTCTGATCCAGAAGCATATTTCGATATTTTATCCAAGGTCTGTCTCGCCAAAACCAAGTTACGTTCTGCCTGTTCATCATTTGGTACAACAGATAGAATATTCAATGGATGGGGCGATTTATTAGATTTAATTAAAGTAGCAAAATCCAATATGGCTTCCATATTATTAAGGTTCGCAATAGGAATCATAATCTGTTCCTCATGTGCTTCCACATGCTCGACGTGCTCCACATGTTGCCTTCCTTCCAATACAATTTTCTTAGATGCATTTTCTGTCACCAAGGAAGCTATAATACAACTCACCAAAATCAAAACGATAGTACCATTCAATGCATTCTCATCAATAATACCCAGGTTATAACCTACCATAATGATCGCTAATGTGGCAGCAGCATGGGCATTACTTAATCCAAAGATTAAGTTTCGCTCATTATTGGAGTATTTAAAAGCCCATTTCGTAGCAGTTGCTGCAAGAAACTTACCCACAATACCAACAAATGTTAATGCCCCAGCAACGTGAATAACAGTCCATCCTGCGCTTTTAGTAAATACTGAAATATCCACAATCATTCCTACAGATATCAAGAAGAAAGGAATAAATATTGCATTACCAATAAACTCAATTCTATTCATTAAAGCGCTAGAATGCGGTATCAATTTATTCAAGGCAAGACCAGCAACGAAAGCACCAATAATTGGCTCCAGATTAGCCATCTCTGCCAAGAATGCCGCAAAGAATACTACGGTCAATACAAAGATATAATGCCCTGTTTTTTCACTCTCCACCTTCTCAAAGAACCATCTGGCAATCTTTGGAATCACTCCAAACATAATGAATAAGAAAATAGCAAAGGAAATACCCAAAGTAACCCAGAATTCATTATCAATAGCACCCTGAGATGCCCCCTTGATTACCGCCAAGATGATTAGAACTGCTGTATCCGTTAAGATAGTACCCCCAATGGTAATAGCTACAGCCTCATTCTTGGAAATACCATATCGATTAACAATCGGATAAGAAACCAAGGTATGTGTCGCAAACATACTGGCGATAAGAATACTGGTCAATAGGTTATAATCTAGCACATAATAACAGACCGGAAAACCTATCGAAATAGGGATAATGAAAGTAAAAAACCCAAATAAAAAGCTCTTATGCTTGGTCTTCTTAAACTCATTCATATCCAATTCCAGACCGGCTATAAACATGATATAGAGTAAACCGATCGTAGAAAACAGATCCACTGCCGAGTTCTTCTCTAGCCAATTCAATCCATGTGGACCTATAATCATCCCCGATATAATTAAACCGATAATCCCCGGAATCTTAATAGGACGTAATAAGATGGGCGATAAAAGGATAATAAATAATACCAAGGAGAAAATAAGTACAGGATTGGTCAGCGGGGCTTCAAAAGCATGAATAAGATGATCGAATATTTTGTTGTTCATATAATACTACCTAAAAATAACGGGTCCACTAATCGACTTTTTCTATATCGACAAGGGAAATATACGGAAATTTAAGGATAAGCTTATGAAGTTTCGCTTGGATTGTAGCTACCTATTTGAACTGAATCGTTTTGATAGGTGAGATTCTAGAAATCAGCATGGAAGGTATAAAGAGCGTTATTAAAGCTATTCCAACCAGCGCAACATTTAGCCAAAGTACTGTAATCCAAGAGATATCCATAGGTACGAAGGATACATAGTAAACACTAGGATCAAGTTTAAAAAAGGCTGTCTTGGTTTGAAAGAAATAAATCAGAATCGCAAAAATGTTACCTAAGAGTAAACCATAACCAATCAGGTATAAGGAATTATATAAAAACACGGTTCTAATCCGTTTATTTTGCATGCCCAGAGCTTTAAGCAAGCCAATCATAGAAGAGCGCTCTAGAATACTGATCAATAATGCTGAAATCATATTAATAACTGCCACCACGACCATCAACACAAATATGATGTTATCATTCATGTCCAGCATATTCAACCAATTGAAGATATCAGGCATTTGCATCACCACATTGGTCGCATACATACTATTATCAAGAGCATCATTCATTTGTTCAGTTGTCACCCCCAATTGATTAAAATCCTTTACCCTAACCTCATAACCACCTACTTCACTTTCCGTGAGGTTATTCAGTCTACGGATTAAGGACAAGGAACCAATGACATAAACTTTATCCAATTCCTCGGAATTGGTACTGAATATCCCTTTTACCGTGAATTTACGCTTTCGTACGGGCTCTTGAATAAAGTACATGATGAAGCTCTCTCCTACTTTCAGATTCAAGCGATTGGCTGTTAAAGATGAAATGAGCAATTGATTCTCTGCATCCTCAGCAGCAAAATTTATCGTATCGCCTTCTAAAATAGTCTTCGAAAGAAATTGCTGATCATAATCCGGATCAATCCCCTTCAATAAGACACCTTCCACTTCTCCTTTAACATTCATTATCCCTGCTTTGGTTGCGAAGGGATAGATATCAACGATGTTAGGATTTTTTTCCAGGTTGGCAATCTGCTCTTTACTCAGCGATATTGGTGAGTTGACATAGGAATCGTTGGTATCATTTTTCAATAAGATGATATCACCGAAAAAACCACGTTGCTTTTCTGTAATTTCCTTTTTAAAACCGTTCAAGATGGCAA
The DNA here is from genome assembly GCF_039536825.1 of Sphingobacterium kyonggiense. Lineage (NCBI taxonomy): Bacteria > Pseudomonadati > Bacteroidota > Sphingobacteriia > Sphingobacteriales > Sphingobacteriaceae > Sphingobacterium > Sphingobacterium kyonggiense. Next base: position 780,031 of record NZ_BAAAZI010000006.1, on the reverse strand, counting down.
CCGCCATAATGATCGCCATAATAGCCAAGGTCAATGCACCTATGGTCACCCGTACGATCAATTTAGAGAAGGTACGTTGTCCTGACAGGGTAATACGCTTTGCAAGGAAATATGGAAAATTCAAGCTTAAATATAATTTGTAACTTCGCAAAGTTAAAAAAAATTGTCATCCGTACATACGGAATCCCAAGCACTAGAAAATAAAATAGAATATATGTTGCGAATCATATTTATGGGTACCCCAGACTTTGCTGTGGCTTCCTTAAAAGCACTTTTGGATACAGGAAAAAATGTTGTAGCTGTCGTGACAGTTCCTGACAAACCTGCAGGGAGAGGTCAAAAGCTGCATGAGTCTGCTGTTAAGCAATTTGCAGTACTAAACAACATCCCTGTACTGCAACCCATAAAATTACGAGATCCCGAATTTATAGCACAACTAAAGTCCTATCAAGCCGATCTTCAAGTAGTGGTCGCTTTTCGCATGTTGCCTGAAATGGTTTGGAATATGCCAGTACATGGCACTGTAAATGTCCATGCATCCTTATTACCGAACTATCGTGGTGCGGCACCTATCAATTGGGCGGTCATCAATGGTGAAAAGAAAACCGGCGTAACAACATTTCTATTACAGCATGAAATTGACACCGGAAATATTCTATTGTCCCAAGAAATTAATATCAATGAAACAGATAATGCGGGCATTGTACATGACAAATTAATGGAAAGCGGTGCTGAGCTTTTGATAAAAACCGTTAATGCTATAGAGAACAAGGAGATTAATCCAATTTCTCAAGACTCTTTGACTTCAACAGAAACTGTCAAACATGCACCAAAAATATTTAAAGAAGACTGTTTGATTGATTGGAATAAAAATACAGATGTGGTTTATAACCTAATCCGAGGATTAAGTCCCTATCCAGCAGCTTATACGAATCTTGACGGAAAAAACCTTAAGGTTTTCAGTAGCACAAAGGAAATCAAAAACCATGATCTTCAACCAGGGACTATTCTTTGCGACGGAAAGAAAGTGCTTAAGTATGCCACTACAGATGGTTTTATTCATTTGCAATCCCTTCAGATTGAAGGTAAAAAACGCATGGAAGTAGCCGATTTCCTTCGCGGTTACCGATTCGAAAACCCCGATTCGATTACACAAATTTAAGGATATCGCCAGGCTGACAATCCAGGGCCCTGCATATCCCATCTAAGGTATTTAATCGAATAGCTTTGGCTTTTTGATTCTTTATAATGGAGAGGTTGGATAACGTAATTCCAACCTTTTCACTTAATTCATTCAAGGACATCTTCCTTTTTGCCATCATTTCATCTAAGTGTATGACTATAGCCATATATTCAAAGTGTTAAAAGTTAATTTATAAATTCAAAACAATCAGTTCCACATATTGTTTTATAAATATAAAAGGAGGATTGTATATTTTCAATTAAAAAGTTTTATTTTTTAGAAATAAATACGGTTACGGGAGATATTCTTCCGGTGGAACAACTTTTGGAATGATTTTTGCAATGAGTTTAACATCAACTCAACTCCGCTAACTAACTCATAATGAGTTAATAATTTACAATAATATTAGAATTAATTGGATAAAATTCGTTATGTTTGCAAACATTTCAGAATAGAAAGGTTTATATATTTTAAATGAGACAGCTCAAAATTACCCAATCCATCACGAATCGTGAGTCGCAATCGTTAGACAAATATTTACATGAAATTGGCAAAGTAGACTTAATCTCCGCAGAGGAGGAAGTTATCCTAGCCCAACGTATTCGCGAAGGAGATCAAGTAGCTTTAGAGAAATTAACAAAAACCAACCTACGCTTCGTTGTTTCAGTAGCAAAACAATACCAGAATCAAGGTCTTACTTTAGGAGACTTGATTAACGAAGGCAACCTAGGCTTAATAAAAGCAGCTAAGCGTTTTGATGAAACAAAAGGTTTTAAGTTTATTTCCTATGCCGTTTGGTGGATTCGTCAATCTATTCTACAAGCAATTGCAGAGCAATCTCGTATTGTCCGTTTACCTTTGAACCAAGTAGGGTCGTTAAGCAAAATCAGCAAGGCCTTCTCTAAATTGGAGCAAGAATACGAACGTGAGCCATCACCAGAAGAATTAGCAGACATCTTGGAAACTACCGTTGACAAGGTATCTGATACATTAAGTAATTCTGGTCGTCACGTATCGATGGATGCTCCATTCGTGCAAGGCGAAGAGAACACCCTATTGGATGTATTGGAAAACAGTGACCCAGATACAGATAGCTCGTTAATCGATGAGTCCTTATCAGAAGAAATCAAACGTTCGCTTGCTACATTAACTGAGCGCGAAAGAGAAATCATTGTATTGTTCTTCGGACTAGGTTCAAACCATCAATTGTCTTTAGAAGAGATAGGCGAGAAATTCAGCTTAACTAGAGAGCGTGTTCGCCAGATTAAAGATAAAGCGTTACAACGCTTGAGACATACCTCTAGAAGCAAAATCCTAAAATCTTATTTAGGTTAAACAAAACAAACTTTACTTTAAGAAATAATCGCAATGCGCATCTCAACAGATGCGCATTTTTTTATTCTTTATCAATTCCTCTTTAACCGGACATCTAGAAATTGCCCAAAACAAAAGGTCCCCAGTTAAATTATAACTGGGGACCTCTCTATTCCAAAAGAAATTAACTATTTCTTGTGTAATTGCTCATATAAGTCAATTACCTTCTTCTGCAAGTCGATTACCTCGACTTCACGCGCCTGAAGGCGCTTCTGCAGCTCATTAACTTCGTTTTGAATCTGTTTATCTTCCTCAGGATCAGAAGTTGATAATAACTGTACTAATGATAAACCAAACAGTTTAGAAATTTGGTTTAGTCTTGACAAATTTACATCTGTAATTCCTGTCTCGATCTTAGAAAAGGCTGGAATTGAGATATCTAGCCTCTTGGCTACATCCTCTTGACTCCACCCCTTCTGGTGTCTAAGTAATCTGATTTTCTTTCCTAATGCATTCATGGGTAAAATGTAAAATATTTATTTATTAAGTAATTATCAAATTTAAACAAATAAGTTATAAATCAAAATCCCTATATTAAAATTTTAAAAAAATATTGAAAGAATCTTAAAAATTTCTCAAAAATTTATCCGCAAAACTTGTCATATTTACGCCATTGTAATTGTTTGAACTCATAAATAGCAAATTATAACCCCCAGATTTAAAGGTTTCTAAAAATACCTCTAAATCAGACAGTTGCGTTATTACTTGAAAAGAGCGGTGATTAAAGGCTACAGATAAACTATGAATTAATTTATCTATTTCGATATTTTTTTCTTTAATAAGAGATGTATTAACGAATACGACAGCAAAATCTGATTCATCCATTGCGCCGGAATACGCATGAATAAAATTTTGATCTAAACTGTCATAAGCGTTTAGCTCTATAATTGTTACAAGAGCTTGATTGGGAAATTGCTCTTTTACGGCATGTATACTTGACCTTAGCTTACCTGGAGTATGGGCAAAATCCTGATAAACAACCGATCCATTTTGACTAGCAACAAATTCCAAATAGCGAATAGAACTCTTGAAATCCTGTATGGCATTGAAAAATTCATCGCGTTTCACCCCTAACCATTCACAAACCGTAAAGGCGCCAGCGATATTAGAAAGATTATGCTTACCAAAAACCTTCAGAGGGATCTTCTCCTCTCCCACATGCAAATACGTCACCCCCTTGTTAATCGTGTACTCAGGAAGCTTATAACCGTGTCTATTGATCTTTATATCCATGGTACGCTCCACCACTTCCCTTGTTTTTGCATCATCCTTGTTATAGATCAATGCTCCTTTAGGAACAATACTCCGTATAAAGTCTTCAAATTGCTTGTAATATTCTTCTTCTGCAATTACCGTTTTAAAATGATCCCAGTCAATATTACTTATTAAGGCGATATTGGGTTTATAATCTAAGAATTTTGATTTACGATCGATGGATGAAGCAAAATATTCATCTCCCTCGATAATAATAAGCTTATTTTCCGGATTCAATTGCAGTAGGTCATCGAAACCTTCCAATTGCGCCCCTACCAAATAGTCGAATTGCTTGCCTAATTTCTTTAAAACATGCATGACCATACTGGTAATAGTTGTTTTACCATAGGTACCAGCAATCACTACTCGCGTTTTATCGACACTTTGCTCATAGACAAATTCAGGGAAAGAATAAATCTTCACACCTAGCTCTTGTGCTTTCAGCAATTCAGGGTTATCCTTATCGGCATGCATCCCCAGGATGACAGCATCAACATTCTCGTCTAATTTCTCCGGGAACCAGCCCAATTCCTTAGGCAATAAACCTGCAGCTAACAAATGTGACTTGGAAGGCTCCACAATCTGATCGTCAGATCCTGAAACCTGATGCCCTTGTTCAGCTAAATTAATAGCCAAATTATGCATGATGCTACCACCGATGGCAATAAAATGAATCCGCATGGAATTAAGCTTTAATAAATTTGGCTGCACACCAGGTGTCTAGCACTTTCTTATCTTGGTAATCAAATCCCAAGGACTTTGCTTTTTCTGTCAATATCGATAAATCCTCTCCATCATAAAATCCTGAAAGATACAAATCTCCAGCACTTCCCAAATCCTGTGCATAAACCTCTAACTGATCCAAAAGAATATTTCTATTGATGTTGGCAAGAATAACATCAAACTTCAGCCCTTTAATAGCTTCTTTAGATCCTAACTTCTCCGTGATATTAGGAACATTGTTCAAAACCTTATTCTCTTTTACACTTTCCACACAGATCGGGTCATAATCCACCGCCAATAAGTCCTTTGCTCCTCTTTGTGCAGCTAGTATAGCTAGAATCCCAGTTCCACAGCCCATGTCTAAAACACGCTTTCCTTCGAAATCGTTTTCCAAAATAAAAGAAAGCATCATGGAAGTGGTCTGGTGGTGACCTGTCCCGAAGGACATTTTCGGATCAATAATGATTTGATAAGGGAATTCTGGTCTATCTTCATGGAAAGTAGCACGCACATAGCATTGATCATCTACAATGATCGGGCTAAAATTACTTTCCCAAAGCTGATTCCAATTTTGCTGTTCTAATTCTTGAACATCATAGCTTAAATCGTAATCTCCAGCCTCATTTAACAATAACGTTTCCAAAGCTTGGATATCCAAACTCGCTGAAGGAACGTAAGCCACAAAACCTTGGTCTTGATCTTCAAAAGTATCAAAACCAAGGTTTGCTAATTCAGCGACAAGCAAATCCTTTTGCCACTCCTCCATCGCAGAGGAGGTAAAAGTAACTGCTGAGTACTTCATATATTATCCGTTAAAAACATTAATAATTTGCAAGAAATCTCTCGATTTCAAGGATGCACCGCCAATCAATCCACCATCAATATCCGGTTGAGAGAACAAACTTTGTGCATTTGAAGGGTTTGCTGAACCACCATAAAGGATACTGCAATTATCGGCAACTTCTTGACCATATTGTTCAGCCAAGGTCTGACGAATAAAAGCGTGTACTTCTTGAGCTTGCTCAGGGGTAGCAGTCAAACCTGTACCAATTGCCCAAACAGGCTCGTATGCTAATACTATTTTACCAAATGCCGCAGCATCTAAATGAAATAAAGCTTTGGTTAATTGTCTTTTAATGACATCATAAAAAGCACCAGACTCACGCTCCTCCTTTGTTTCTCCAATACAGAAAATAGGAAATAGATCATGCGCCAAGGCAGCATCTACTTTCTTTGCTAATAGCTCATCGGTCTCACCGAAATAAGCACGACGCTCAGAATGTCCAAGAATCACATAGCTAGCACCTGTAGATTTCACTTGTGTAGCAGAAATCTCACCAGTGAAAGCACCTGAAGGCTCTTGGCTAATATTTTGTGCACCGATGGAAACATGAGGAGCCGAAGCACCTAATTTAGAAAGACTAGCCAAGTGGATAAACGGGCTGCATACCACAACCTCCTGCCCACCACGAACTTCGTCTTTTACCATATTTACAATTTCTGAAAACAAGCTTAATCCTTGCTCATAATCCAAATTCATTTTCCAGTTACCGGCTACAATGTTTTTACGCATAATTACTTTTTGTTTTATTGTTGATTACCTCGTCTCGAAGACGAGTTGTTTGATTATATATCTGTTCAAATATGGTCATATTATCGGAATAATCGGCACCTGTTATTTGTTGTCTTCGGTTTATCATTTCCGCAAATTTATCAAACTTATAAGTTTGCATATCGCCTCCAACTAACCAGCTAAAATCAGGCACAAATTTGGGAATAATATTTGAAATTGCAACCTGTGCCGCAACCCCAATTACAGAGCCTGTATTGACGGCAGAATTAATCCCCAACATGGCATGATCACCCATTATCAACCCACACTTCAACAAACCCGTATCACGCGTCTTAAGCCCTTCATAATCAAATAACCCGACCGACTGCCAATTGTTTTTTAAATTTGAATTTGATGTGCCTGCACCAAGGTTACAACCTTCCCCAATTACCGAACAACCTAAATACCCATCATGACCTTTCGCGCTATTCCCCCAGATAACGGTATTATTCAGTTCTCCACCCACCGTACTTCCAGGTCCTATACTTAAATTGGGGTACAGCTTTGCCCCCATTTTAACCCTGGTTCCTTCTCCAATCCCCACATAGCCTCGTAAAAAACTACCTTCTTCTAATTTCGCATGCTTCCCAATGTAAATTGGACCTTCCAAACTATTCAGACTCACCCCTTCTACCTGGGCCCCTTCCTCAATAAACAGCCAATCGCCAAAAACCATGTTCTGTTCACTTAGTGATGCAGAGCTACGACCTTTGGTGATCCAACGGAAGTCAAATAAAAGTTGTTCTTTGTTTTTTAGGAAAATATCTTCTGGAAATTGAATAGCATCCACCTGAATCGAACAGGCAATTGGTTTGAGCTGATGCAGCAATTCGGAAACATCATCCGGGTAGTAGTCCAATTTCATGGCAATCCAGCTCTCCTGATCGACCAATACCTCACCGACCTGCAATTTCGCAAGCTCTTCTAATAAGGCATCAGAAGGCAGGATATTGGCACGTATGACCAAATAATCCTTGCTAGCAGCAAACTCTTGATGAAAGAAAGGTTGTAAATAATCCGTAGTCAAATAACTAACCGAGGCATTCAAGCAATACTGCCATTTCTCCTGGAGGGTACAAATACCGACTCTTAGGTTTCCTACAGGCCGAGTAGCTGTCAAAGGCAAGAGTTGCATACGCCACTGCGCCTTATCATATAATATTACGGTTAGCGACATGGGGTAAAAATACGCAAAAAATCCCGATAATAGACTTATCGGGATTCCCTTTAAATTCTTCTACAGAAATTAAATTATTTCTTGTTGTAGCGGCTACGGAACTTATCGATACGTCCTGCTGTATCTACTAATTTCATTTTACCAGTGTAGAATGGGTGTGAAGTGTGAGAAATCTCTAATTTCACTAATGGATATTCATTGCCATCTTCCCAAGTAATACTTTCTTTCGTGTCAACACAAGATTTAGTCATGAAAGCGTAGTCATTCGACATATCTTTAAATACAACTAATCTGTAGTTTGATGGATGCAAATCTTTTTTCATTTTATCTTATGATTACTATATATTCAACAATTGAGGTGCAAAGATAAATTATTTTTTGATCAAAAACAATAAAGTGAAAATATTTCATTCCACATTTTTACCTATAGGCACCCGTGCCCATCATGTCTATCATGAAGAGATGGGCAAAATTTGCAAAAACTTATCGAACTTCCAAAGAAATCCTTCTTTTTATCTCCTTTTTTCCTTTGCTCATGGCGTATAGTAGTTCTAATTTCATACTTTTGCAGTTCATTACATGTCCGAAAAAATATGAGTATTGGATTATCAGAACAAGAACAGCAACGAAGACTGAACCTTCAAGCCTTAATTGACCTAGGCATTAACCCTTTCCCTGCAGAAAAATTTGAAGTGAATGCCACTGCAGAAGATATTTTAGAAAACTACGAAAGAGATAAAATAAACTATAAGAGCATTAGCTTCGCAGGTCGTATCATGAGCCGCCGAGTTATGGGAAGTGCGTCTTTCATGGAATTACAAGATTCCACAGGACGTATTCAAGCCTATGTTAAGCGCGATGACATCTGCCCTACCGAAGATAAGACCTTATACAATACCGTATTTAAAAAGCTTTTAGATATTGGAGATATTGTTGGTATTACTGGATTTGTTTTCACTACACAGACTGGTGAGATCAGTATTCACGTACAGACTTTAACCGTATTGACCAAAGCATTGCGTCCGCTTCCTATCGTAAAAGAGGCTGAAGGTAAGACTTTTGATGCTTTTACAGATCCGGAACAACGCTATCGCATGCGTTACGTAGATTTAATTGTCAATCCACAGAACAAAGAAATCTTCGTAAAACGTACGAAATTGTTCAACGCGATGCGTAATTTCTTCAATGACGCTGGTTACATGGAAGTGGAAACTCCAATCTTGCAATCTATCCCTGGAGGAGCAGCTGCACGTCCATTCATTACACACCACAATGCCTTGGATATTCCTTTATACCTACGTATTGCGAATGAATTATACTTAAAACGTTTAATCGTTGGTGGATTTGATGGTGTATACGAGTTCTCCAAAAACTTCCGTAACGAAGGTATGGACCGCACGCATAACCCAGAGTTCACCGCCATGGAGATCTATGTAGCGTATAAAGACTACCATTGGATGATGGATTTCACCGAGAAACTTCTAGAGCACTGTGCTATGGAAGTAAACGGCACAACAAAGGCTACCTTTGGTGAGCATGAAATCGACTTCCGTGCACCATATCCAAGAATCAGTATGGCTGCTGCCATCCAACAATTCACAGGCTTTGATATTACTGGTAAAACAGAAGATCAAATACGTGAAGCGGCTAAAGGAATGGGTATTCCAGTGAATGATACTATGGGTAAAGGAAAATTGATTGACGAGATCTTTGGTGAGAAATGTGAAGGAAACTTCATCCAACCAACCTTCATTACCGATTATCCTATTGAGATGTCTCCATTAACCAAAAAACATAGAGATAATCCTGAATTAACGGAACGTTTTGAATTAATGGTATGTGGAAAGGAAATTGCCAACGCCTACTCAGAATTAAATGACCCTATTGATCAACGCGAGCGTTTCGAAGATCAATTGAAATTATCGGAGAAAGGTGATGACGAGGCGATGTTTATCGATCAAGACTTCCTACGTTCTTTAGAGTACGGTATGCCTCCTACTTCAGGTTTAGGTATTGGAATGGATCGTTTAATCATGTTCTTGACGAACAACCCTTCTATCCAGGAAGTTCTATTCTTCCCACAAATGCGTCCTGAAAAAGCAGCTAAAGTCGCTTCAGTTAGTGATTATGTGGAGCAAGGAATTCCAGAAGCATGGGTACCAGTACTTCAGAAAATGGGCTTTATGACCATTGAATCGTTAAAAGAAGCGAACCCGAACAAGGTATTCAATGACCTTGGCGGAATGCGTAAAAAAATGAAATTAGACGTTAACATGCCAACTAAAGACGAAGTCTTAGCTTGGTTTGAATAATCGAATATATTTTAAGGATGCCGGATATAGTTTTTATATCCGGCATTTTTTGTGGGAAAGACACAAGACATTAGACAACAGAAATAGACAACAGGAAATAGACAACAGACACCAGACAACAGACGCAGACCTATTAAACTATAAAGAATTAATGTTTATGCGGGCGATGCATGCATCGCCCCTACGGATAATGTAAAAAATACAACCTAAAACACCCCTAACCGTAGGGTCGAAGCATGCTTCGACCAATATCCAATATTCAATGAACTTAACATTTTTGATTTGTTTAGTTTGAAGTTCGATCATCTTCGATTCTCGATGACGTAGTCTTTGGGTAGATAAATGAGACTCTTCGCTTCGCTCTGAGTTGTAAATGGCAAATTTCCTTTACTCTTTTTCCTTTTTTCCGATCACTTTCTGTTGTCTTTTGTCTGTCGTCTGATGTCTTTTATTCGACACTTCTTCGGATCTCCTTCGGAACTTGTTCGGATCTCCTTCGGATCTCGTTCGGTTAGAAGCGAACGAGATCCGAAAAAGATCCCTATCAGATCCGAGAAAATTCCCTTAGAGTCTCGAAGCAATATGGAGGCAAATACGAACTTGACACGAATGGTAATAGTCTAAAAAACAGGCTCATGATAAGCTCATTTCAGGATAAAAAATAAACAAGAAGAAAACAGCATTTCAAACAATACGAACTATTAGGTGTTTAGTAATACAAAAGAATCGAAGGATTGATAAAATTCTACCTTAAAATATATTGAGGATGAAAAAATTGGTATATATCTGTTTAGCTGCTCCCTTGATTTGGTCTTGTGCTGCAGGACAATCCGGACCCAAGAAACCAAAGATTGAAGGGAATTGGCAATGGCAGCAATCATCCGGCGGATTTGCCGGTAGGACGACAACGCCAGAGAGCAGCAATCAATCTCGACACTTACAGATCACTAAGGACAGTGTTTTCAGCTATCAGAATGGAGAATTACTATCGGCCAGACCATATGGCTTAAAGTTTGGAAAAATCCCTCTGATGAGTCAAGAATCCTGGTATTATGATGAAGGTGATCAGATTAAGGTAGCTGTCATCAGACAGGACAGCCTATTGATTCTTAAGGAAAATTGTGCTGATTGTTTTGAGCATCGATATGTCAAGATGAAAGAAAAGTAAATAGAACTAGGTAATACAATAAAAAAGGCTCAGAATTAATTCCGAGCCTTTTATTATTTTCAGCTATTCGCTTATTTTTTCACCTCATCAGGCAATAAGATAAACTTGAACAATTGATCTTCTTTCAGGTACTTGTTTGCTACAGCTTTCACTGTTTCAGGAGTTACCTTATTCAATTCTTCAACATAGCGCGTAGGATAAGTAATGTCACGACCTACCTGAAGGGCGCCCATGATCTGACCTAACCAATATCTGTTCTCACGAACACCAACTTCATATTGACGTTTTTCTTCAATTACGAATTTATCCAAGTCAACTTTTGTTGGACCGTTAGCTTTCATCTTACGGAATTCATCAATGGTTGAGTTTATCAAAGAGTTGTATTTATCTACACTCGTACCGAAGCTTACGTTAAATGAATAACGTTCTGTAGGGTTTTTCGAGTAAGAAGCACGAGCTCCAGTTCCATAAACACCACTTTCCTCTTCACGTAGACGTTTGATCAATAAATTGGACATGATCGTCTGTAGCGCACTCATATTCATGTTCTCCGCATCACTGTAATTGTAATCACCGTAAATGGACAAACGAACATTCGCTTTAGACTCTTGGCCTTTTTTGACAATTTTCTCAACGCCTTTAGCGGGCTCTAAGATTTTTAGATCTTTAGCTTCTTCCTTACGGTTTGTAGTTGGAAGAGCTGCTAAATAATTTTCTAAGTAAGGCTTAATTTCTTCGTCAGTAAATGAACCTACAATAACAAATGTAAAGTCAGATGCATCAGCAAAACGATCTTTATAGATCTCTAATGCACGGTTTTTATTTACTTGCTCCAATTCTTTCTTATCAGCAGGATTACGACGGATGTTATCGCCATATAACGTATTGATGATGTTTTTGCTAAACACAAAGTTTGGATCATTTTCACGGTTAGCCAACATGGTGATGTTACGGCTAATGGTGCTTTGGAATACATCTTCATCAATTCTAGGCTCTGTAAAATAACCGTAGATCAATTCAAATGCAGTTTTTAAGCCTTCTTTATCCGAATAACCAGATAGACCTTCGGTACGCTCTGAAATATATGGGCTGATATCCACCTCTTTTCCAGTCATGTACTTTTGCAATTCAATGGTATTCATTTGACCAATACCGCTGCTATTTACCAAGTTACTAGCGAAAGAAGCTGACATATAATCTGCATCGCTGTATAAAGATGTACCTCCTGGGCTATAAGCTTGGATTAAGATCTCATCATTCTTAAAGGTAGTAGGTTTTAATACAACTTTCACACCATTGCTTAACACCAATTCGCGAGCACCGATTTTATCAATAGCTTTCTCTGATGCAATCGTTCCTTTTACTGGTTCTTTGCTCAACAACGGTAAATCTGAAACTTTATCTTCATAAGCCGTTAATTGCTCTTTATCCACATCTGCAAACCACGTATTCACTTGAGCTTCTTCAGGTAATTTTGCTTTTTCAGCATCAGGAGCTAGAATGACAACATCGCGATTATTATCAACATAATATTCTTCACCAACTGCTACGACTTCTTTTAATGTAATAGAAGGCAATAGTTGTTTTGTAATCTGATAACGATCTTCACTACTTAATGCAGGTGCGTCATTTAAGAAATGCTGCAAGTAGCTGTTTACATAGCTATCGGATTTACGTTTATCACGCTCAACGTAAGAAGTTTCGTTAGACTTGTTGTAAGCCGAAACGGTACGTTTGAATTCAGACTCGGTAAAACCAAATTTATCTACACGGTCCAATTCGCGAATTAAAGCTTTAAAGCCAGACTCAAATTCACCAGGTTTAGACACGAAATAAGCCGAGAAATTATCTAGACCACCCATTAAGGATTCAATGTCAACACCTGCTTGAACAAATGGTGGAGTTGCCGATTGAGTCAATTCACCTAAACGTGCATTAAGCATTTGGGTATAAATACCTTTAATCAATTCACGGCGGTAATCTTTAACTGTTTCTACTTTATCCTCTTTATGTTTAATCATTATCTGCCCAACAGTATAAGCCATCTCTGGATCTGTAACTTTGATAAACTGATTTTTATTTAGGAGGTCAATTTTATATTTCGTGCGAACAGCTGGTTTTTTCTCTACGCGCATATCCGAGAAAAGGCGTTTTACCTCATTTTCCATTTGTACAGGATCTACATCACCTACGATGATAATAGATTGTAAATCTGGACGGTACCATTGTTTATGGAAATCACGGATTAACTTAGGGTCGAAGTGCATCACCACTTCTTCAGTTCCAATAGGTAGACGATTAGCATAGCGCGAACCGTTCACCATTACTTTCATGAATTGATCACGCATACGTTGCATAGCACCACGTCCACCACGCATTTCTTCCATGATGATACCACGCTCTTTATTGATTTCATCAGTCTCCAACATCGCGTCCTGAGCCCAGTCACGCATCACCTGTAGACCATTCTTCAATAACTCAGGATCATCAGAAGGAATAGGTAATTGATAAACTGTTTCATCAAAACCGGTATAAGCATTCAAATCGGATCCGAAGCGTACGCCTGCACGTTGTAAGTAATCCACCAATTCGTTTTTAGGGAAATGCTTCAAACCATTGAAGTTCATATGCTCTAAAAAGTGTGCTAAACCTTGTTCTTTATCATTTTCTAATATAGAACCAACCTTCACCGCCAAATACATGGTTACACGTTTTTCGGGCTCGGTATTTTTACGAATGTAATATTGGAAGCCATTCGCTAGCTTTCCTTGCTTAACAGTCTGGTCAAAAGGCAATTTGGCATCCCATTTCAATGAATCGGATTTCAAAATAACTTTCGCTTCGGTAGTAATAGAGCTTGGAACATAGGCACTCGCCGCCTCTACCGTAAAAGGTAATAAGAAGGCTAAAGCCAAAGGTTTCAGAATTTTCATAATCTTTTTTTTAATCTAGAACGGTCATTATAAAATAATGTCCCAAAATACAATATTTTGTTTGTTAATTAAAGCACCAAACGAATAATCGTCTTTTTTTATATATATTTAACGAATGGATTGGGTTAGCATCAAAAAAGATTTCAAGCGTTATTTGCTTTTAGAACGCGGACTTAGCAACAATAGCATTGATGCCTACCTGAATGATGTCCAAAAACTACAACGATATTGTGACATTACCGAGCTTAACTTAAGCGAAATCAGCAGTAAGGATTTACAGAAATTCTTAACCTGGATGAATGATTTTGATATTGCCGCGTACACTCAAGCACGCTTATTATCAGGGATCAAAACGTTTTTCGCCTTTCTACAAATCGAATACGACAGGGATAATAATCCTGCGGAATTATTAGAAACACCCCGAATTACTAGAAAGATCCCCCAAGTACTGAGTATACAAGAAATTGACGATCTGATAGCTGCGATAGATTTGTCTGCCCCTGAAGGCATGCGAAACAAAGCCATTCTAGAGGTATTATACGGTTGTGGATTGCGGGTGTCAGAACTTTGTAACCTAAAAATTTCCAATTTATTTCTCGATGTTGAATTTATTAAAGTCGAAGGAAAAGGCAATAAAGAAAGGCTAATTCCTATTGGTGAACAAGCGATAAAATACCTTAAGATTTACCTTGAGGAGGTGCGTATTCATCAACCCATCAAAATGGGGATGGAAGATTATGTATTCCTGAACCGACGAGGCAACCCGCTCTCTCGTGTCATGATCTTTCTGATTATTAAAGATTTAGCCGCTAAAATAAAACTTAGAAAAGAAATAAGTCCGCACAGCTTTAGGCATAGTTTTGCATCCCACCTAGTAGAAGGTGGTGCAGATTTGCGTGCTGTTCAGGATATGTTGGGACATGAAAGTATTACAACCACCGAGATCTATACCCATATTGATAAGGAATACTTACAAAGCGTCATTACCCAGTATCACCCGAGATCATAACGCAACAAAGTATATTTATCCTTGCAACCTAATTGCATTTGATGTATCTTTGCCAGATGATTTCAGGGATAAGAAATTTAAAACAATTTATTGCAAGCTCTTGGATAGGGATAATATTCCTTTCCCTGGCCTTGATATCCCTGCATCAACATGATCACCCAACAGCCGATCATACGTCCTGCAGTACCGCACATCACGATCACCATCATACATCCGATCATGATGATTGTACCTATTGTTTTTTGTATTATCAGCAGCAGGTCGATCAGTTGTTGGAATGGAACTGGCAATTAACGCCGTTTTCATTCGAACTCAAAAAAGAATATTTAACACAGCCTACTCTAGCTATATTTCTCCCGAAATTGTATAGTAAGGGGCTTCGTGCACCTCCTTCCCTAGCCTAATCATCAAATAGGTTCTTTTACACGATTACACAAATTACAGGTAATTCAAATTACACATGCGCAACTTGCTATTAGCAGGGCTACTCCTTTGTCTTTGGACTGTTGGATTGGCACAGACTAATGATTCATATTTACAAGGCGTTGTCCTTGATAAACAGGCAAAGGGTATAGCCTCTGCCACAGTAACTTTATTGAACTCCAAACAATCAACAGAAACTGATCTTGAGGGAAAATTCAGCTTTAAAACTCCAATAGGAAAAACGGATAATCAACTTAAGGTTACCGCTTTAGGTTATGTTAGTAAAACTATTTCCTTAGAAAATATTAATGGAAATAGAATTAGCATCACCTTGACACAGGATGAGCAGCGAATTGAAGAAGTTCAAGTAAACGCGGTACGTCAGGAGCAAGTTACTGCGGTTAGACAAAGCTTGGATGAACAACAGATTCAAGAGAGCAAGGGCAAGGTATTGGCAGAGGTATTTGGCAATATGTCGGGGGTTAGTTTATTAAGCTCTGGGCATAGTGTTATTAAACCGGTAATCAATGGACTTCATAGTAACCGTATCCTTTTATTAAACCAAGGCATTAAGCAGGAAGGACAACAATGGGGATTAGAACACGCCCCAGAAATAGATCCTTTTTCAGCTGAACAATTTGAATTGATTAAAGGAGCTCAGGCAGTGCGTTATGGAGCTGATGCTTTGGCAGGTGTATTAATCGCAAAATCGAGCAACATAAATACGGATAAAATACAAGGCTTAGCTGATCTTATAGGATACAGCAATGGTCGAGGAGCCGCTATCAATGCACAGCTTTCGGGCGGATTAAAAGCCATCTCAGGATTAGGCTGGAAAGTACAGGCTTCAGGTAAAAAATTGGGAAACAGCAAGGCTGCCGATTATTATATGGGTAATACTGGAGTAGAGGAATTCAATTTCTCTGGGCAACTTCAGTATCAACTTAAAAACCAGAAATTCGATGCTTACTACAGCAGATTCCAAACGGATCTGGGTGTTTTCTATGGCGCTCATGTGGGAACCGTAGAGGATATTTTAGCACGTATTGAGCATGGAAAGCCATTGGAAAACTATGGTTTCAGTTACGATATCGGTGCTCCTAGACAACAAGTATCGCATCAATTGGGGCGCTTAAAATACCAAAACAGTTTTCAGTCTGGATATGAATTAGAGGTACAATACGGATGGCAGAGAAATCACCGTCAAGAATTTGACCTTCGCCGTTCCGTGAGTGACGATGTACCCATGTCGGATATGGTTTTGGAAACGCAGAATCTAGAAGCAATTCTAAGTAAAAATGGACATAGCATAGGTATGCAGGCTGGAACACAAGTCAATAACAATGTACCAGGCACAGGAACAACACCGATCATTCCAAATTTTGACAGCTGGTCAATTGGTTTATTTGGTTTGCACCAAAAGACCTGGAATCGATTTACTGCCGAGGCTGGTTGGCGCTATGACTACAGACATTTTGATGCTGCAGGATATCGGTATAAGTATATGGACAAGGATGATGCTCTTCCCCAACTTTATAAATTGGAAGATAACCGAGAATTTCACAACTTCTCGGGATCTTTAGGGGGCTTATACCGCATCAACGACCTGTGGCGTTTAAAATCATCTCTAGGATTGGCCTGGCGAGCGCCTACAGCGAACGAACTCTACAGTGACGGCTTACATCATGGTGCAGGGATTTATGAGATTGGACGTCTTAATTTAAAGGCTGAGCAAGGCTATAAATGGATCAACTCCATAAGTAGACAAAGCGAGAACTTCCAGTTTCAAGCAGATGTATATGGGCAATACATCAGTAATTACATATACTCCATGCCGAACCCGGATTCTGTTAGACAAACCATTCGCGGTACTTTTCCTGTATTTAGCTATACGCAACATAATGCTTTATTCTACGGGCTGGACTTGAATTTGAATTGGAAAATAGATCCTTCATTTCGCTATCAGGTGAATGCCGGACTAGTACGAGCTAAAAACTTGGACCTAAACAGCTATTTGCCTTATATCCCTTCGGATCAAATGACACATAGTCTGCAATGGACCTATGACCGAAAGAATGAAGGCTATATCAAGTTCAGTCATCAATTTGTAGCAAAGCAAGATCGTTATGAGGCAGGTTCTGACTTTGCAGCTCCACCTGCGGCTTATCATTTATTTCATTTTTATGCAGCGCAGCCTTTCCAGTTGGGAAATAACAAGGCATCCGTTGCTTTACGTGTAGAGAACCTGTTAAACAGATCCTATAAGGATTATATGGATCGATTCCGGTATTATGCCGATCGTCAAGGACGAAACATCGTCTTATCATTACACTATAACTTTTAAAAAACATTAAAATCAAAATCATGAAAAAATTAAATATCCTATTCATCGCTTTAATCTCTGTATCCTTATTTTCCGCATGCTCTAAAGATGACCCTGCACAAGAGGTTGATCAAGAAGAAGTTTCAGGAGCTACTTTAACCTTTACTGAGGTAAAAGCAGAAGCACATGATGATCATTTCCACTACAATGATTTCGAAGGTGCAGAAGTAGAGAAAATTGAATTTAAAGGGAACAACTTATTACCTGATGTAGGCGCGCATGTACACTTGGAAGTAGGTAAATCTTACCGCTTTAATTTAACTGTACGTGATTTCGCAGGACGCGAAAGCCAACAGACTTTCGTAGAACGTGATGATATACACTTTGCATTTTTATTAGGTATTCCTCAAGATGCTTTAACTGTAACGTATGCTGATAAAAAAGCAGATGGCACAAGAGTAAAAGTAGGAACTGTTGGATATATTACCGTGAAGAAAGAGACA
Source organism: Sphingobacterium kyonggiense (assembly GCF_039536825.1). Taxonomy (NCBI): domain Bacteria; kingdom Pseudomonadati; phylum Bacteroidota; class Sphingobacteriia; order Sphingobacteriales; family Sphingobacteriaceae; genus Sphingobacterium; species Sphingobacterium kyonggiense. The sequence continues at coordinate 762,037 of NZ_BAAAZI010000006.1, read as the reverse complement.
AGTACATTTATTTTCAACTATGTATTGAGACACTTGAACCCAGGTGTTAAAGCTAGCCTTGATACAAAAACAGACATCTTCAATAAAGATTACACCAAATTCGGTGGAGCTAATGATTTGGATTTAAAATTCGAATTGCATTTAGTAGGTGAAGATGAACATGATCACGCACATTAATTTGTAAAACCTTAGTGGGTAAGGTGTAAAATAAAAGGCTAATCGGGATCGATTAGCCTTTCTTGTTTTTGTATTTAGTGCCCGCGGCGGGAGTCGAACCCACATCGGCAGAACCGGAATCTGATATTCTATCCATTGAACTACGCAGGCGGCAGGCCAAAAATACTATTTTTTTGATGGCTTTCAATAGCTGCTAACATGATTTTTATCAATCCACTCATTTCGACCAGCATAATTCATAACTCCTAAAACAAGACCATGAATTTCAGGTTATTTCTGGGTGAAGCTATCCCCCTATTGCTATTGATTATTGGGATGCTGTGGCTTATATCAGCATATTGTTAAATAAGAAAAGCCATCCGATAAGGAATGGCCTTTCTGTATGTTATACAACATGGAATTAACCGTTATCTTGGTTTAATCCTTGTTTGTAGATCGCCTTCTTAATTTGGGTACGACGAGTGATCGATTTCTTCTCGAAAGCTTGACGGGAGCGTAGTTCTCTTAACACACCAGTTTTCTCGAATTTCTTCTTGAAACGCTTTAATGCTCTATCTAGAGATTCTCCTTCTTTTACATTTACAATAATCATAGCTTTTTATATACCTCCTTTCGTCGTAATATTCTTGGACTGCAAAGGTAGCGAAAGACAATGAATTACACAAGTGTTATTTTAATAAACCGAATTCGTTCACAATTGCTTCTAAAGGATGCTCTCTCGTACATAATGCGGTATGAATCCCTAATTGCTTCGCTCCTTCCAAATGTTGCGGGCTATCGTCTATAAACAGGGTTTCTGAAGGATCTAGATCGTTTTCCTGAAGCACCAACTCGAAGATTTTTAGATCGGGTTTTCTTAGACCTGCCAAATGCGAATAATAGGTTTTCTCAAAGAATTGATCGTTACTTTCTACCTGGTAGACTTCTTTGATGTGGTTCATGCAATAGGCATAATGAATCTCATTGTTGTTACTCAGGAGAAACATACGGTATCGAGCATGTAATTGTTCTAATAATTCGTGTTTTCCAGCAGGCACACCTACTAGCAGGGAATTCCAGGCATCATCAATCTGTTGGTCGGTAAGGTCAGGTCGGTTTGCCTTTTCCCTTACCCCATCACGGAATTCGGCAGCTGTAATTTCACCTCGGTCGAAGGCATCAAATAAGGAGTCTTGCCCCCTGTGACCAAAAAACTCGTCTACTTGTGAAATTCCTAAATCCAGGAATGCTTGTCGAACTCGCGCAAAGTCAATCATATAGATGACATTCCCATAATCTAGAATAACATTTTTGATATTTTGCATATAAAAAATTTTGTTTTCTCGTCCCAAATATCGATAATTGCATCGTCAAATAAGGCAGAAGGTTGTTTTATTTTGATGTTAAATAAGTAGCTCCTATAGCTCAGTTGGTTAGAGTAGAAGACTCATAATCTTTTGGTCACTGGTTCGAGCCCAGTTGGGAGCACTGAAAAAAGCCTGTAAGTGAGAACTTACAGGCTTTTGGTTTTTTAAGGGGTAGGTAATATGGTCAGTGAATTTAAAAGATATTACTAATTTCTTAAACCATGTCAAGCAGTTATGTCCTTAAAAATCACCATCTCCCTATCTTTAAATATGACTCATCTTTTTATAAGTTGTTTTATTAACATATGGGAGATTACCTCTGTTCCCTTTAAAATTTACGAAATCATCAAATCCTGATGAAGAAGTTACACTATATTCTCCCTATACTGAGACAATAATGTTTAAGATTAGGTTTTCAACAGTTACTAACTTCTGCTTGTCAGAATTAATAACAAAACTTCTAAAATTATTGAATGGTCTCATCATCTCAGTTTTTGCAAACGATCTTTAGCACCAGGGATAATATCATCATCTCCTTCATAATTTTCAAGGATACTTTCTAAGGTACTTTTTGCTTGGGCCTTATCTCCTTTTCGAGCATAAGTATCTGCCAGCAACAGAAAACTCTTTGCTACCCAATAATCTTGTTCCTCCATATTATTGATCACATCAAAGGCAGATTCCTGAGCTTTATCGTATTGTTTACTGTTATATTGCATTAGCCCCAATAAGTACCTTGCTTCAGCACTAGCGGCCGACTTGCTTTTTAAGGCTGCCAGATTAAGTTCTTTTGTTGCAGCCGTAACACTCTTTTTCTGTTGCAAAGCCTTTGCACTGTATAAATGTGCTGTAGCTATTTCCTGTTCAGTGGCTCCTTTATATTCTTTAACTAATTTTACATACTTATCCATCTGTTCAAAATCACCAATCTCATAATAACAAATCATCAAATTAGTAACAGCATAACCATAGTTGTTTTTAAAATCTGAATTAAGTTCTAACTTTTTGAGGTGAACAATAGCTTCATTGTACTCTTTTAAGCTTAGATACAAGGCAGCGACAGTAACCAGGGTTTGCTCTGTATATGGACTTGTCCAATCGTTCAAGATGATATTCAAGTCATGCAAGGCTTCCTCCGGTCTTCCAGTATGGTATAAACTCACTCCACGGATAAAGCGTGCGTGCTTTTCTTTTCTAGGTTTTGGGAATTTATCAAAATAGGCATCGATAGCCTCTGCTGCTGGGCCATATCTACCTCTTGAAAACAAGGTAAAGCCTGCCTGAAATGCTAGGTTATCCTGCTCTGCTTCACTTAAGTCTTTAATATTACTACTGGTAGCAAACTGAATATAGCTTGTAGCATCTCCTTGATCCAGGTAGATACTCTCGATGGAATGTAATGCTTGAGAAGCCTCTCCAGTTGTAGGATACTCTTTAATCACTCGTTCAAAGGTAGCTTTGGCGGCTTCGGTGTCATTTTTATTATACTGCACAAGTCCAATCGTCATTAATGCTCTAGGCACATAACTACTGCGTGGATATTGCTTAATCATCTTTTGCAACCCTTCTATGGCTTCATCGTAATCTCCTTTTACAAAAGAGATATAAGGGATCTCAAAGGCTACATCGTCCGCATAGTTTGACTTTGGAAATTTCTGCACCACCGACTTCAAAGTATTGCGCTTAGCCTCATTGTCACCTTGCAGTCCTTGTATAATTCCGTGTTGAAATAAGGCATAGTCTTGATTGGGAGCTTTTGCACTAATCAGCTGATCATAATAATCATTTGCTCTTCCGTAATCGCGCATGGATAGATAGGAATCTCCTAAACGAGCTAATACATCGTATCGAATATTTTTATCTGAAGATCCTTCCTCCGAAGCTAAAAAGCGTTCAAAATAATTAGCTGCTAGGCTATACTTATTAATACGGAATGCTGCATATGCCAAGGCATAATTCGCATAATTGTATACCGAAGTATTTTTCGCAGCTGGCATCTGCAGGAATCTGGTAAAGTTATCTACTGCTTCACCATATTTTCGAACTTCATACATGGCCTCCGCTTTCCAATAAGTCGCTAAAGCGGCCATCTCCGGATCATACTGATATTTCTCCGATCGCATAAACATGGAAATACTATTTTCAAATGCTCGTTCATTATAGAACTCCAATCCACGGTAATAGGTAATTCTTTGATATACTTGCTCTGCCTTTTGATCTTTATTATTGAATGATTCCAATAAATAGACCCCTACTTGAAAATTACTGGAACCGGCCAAGACTTTAGCCATTCTGGATTCTGTAGTCTCTGCATTATTAGCATCAGCAACCAGGTCTTTATTTTTCATGATGATAAACTCCTGAAGAGGTTTCAACGAAGCTTGTAAGGAATCAAGTTCAAATAGAGTTTTGGCATAGTTATATAGAGCATCTGATTTCAATTCCTCATCGTAATTGAGGGCAGATGCCTTAAAAAATAAATTTCGTGCAGCTGGTTTATCGCCATTTTTAATAGCAATACGTCCTAATGCGATCAATGCGCTTTGATAGAAAGCATCTAATGGTTTTACTTGCTGCAGAATAGAAGTTGCCCTTGGGTTTTCACCCGCTAAATAAGCCAAAATACCGATTCTGTTGTTATCGATATTGCTAGCCAATGAATTGGGATAGCGTTGAGGTAATGGGCTATGATAAGGCTCTTTGAATACGTTTTTTGAATAATACATACTTGCCGCTATCTGGCGAAGTTCTAATTCTAAAGCCTTTCTATCAATCTTCATATCTGGGCTACGTCGAACCTTTACCGCATCTGCTAAAACAGGGCGATACTCTCGAACAATTTCAATAGAATCCATAACGCCGGATTGTGATTCAGCTGTTGGTTGCGTAGGCTTAGCTTTCTCCACAGGCTGTTTTTTCACTTCCTGAGCATATCCCGTAACTAATAAAAGTGATAAACTTCCGGTTAGTATGTGTTTTAGATGATTATAGTTGAATCTATGTTGTTGTTTCATTTCTTTCTCTATTTCAAAGCTTTTCTATAGATAATCATGCTAAAGGAAGCATTATAAGTAGTCTAAGACCCTTTAACAAGCAATATCAATACTAACAAAATCCTAGCCATAATTAGAAAATACTTGAACAATTTGACTACATAAAAACAGATGTTAAATTATGCTAAACAAACTTTCTAGATCAAAAATAAACTTACTTTTAAGCAATAATGATGTTTCAAAAATCTGTACCAAGCCAGTTTAAATAAATGATACACTTAGTACGTTAAATTCATGAAAATTGTCATAAAGAATTTCTTTTCCCTGCTTCTTACAATAATTGGATTGCTACACTTTGTAAATGGACAAGAAAGAAAAGCTATTCAAGCGGGCATCTATGCTTATGAAACCGCTACAGCATTAAAAGGAATAAATGTTTTGAATCTAAGCACTAAATCTCATGCCGTTTCTGATAATTATGGAAAATTCTCCATCGACTATAAAACGGGAGATACGTTGGAATTCAGACATGAAAATTGGGAAACAAAACAATTCTTTGGAAACAATTTAAATGATTCTATTTATCTAAAGAAAAAAGGCATCGTTTTACAAGAGATTCTAGTAACCGGAACTCCCACTAATAATGAACTTAAAATAACCCGAGAAATTCAGAAGCAGAGAAACAACAGAAATGGCATCTATTATGGAGGTCGTCCTCCCCTTTCCTTACTTAACCCTTTCAGTGGAAAACCTTTAACTTTCTTTTACGAGCTGATTAGCAAAAATGGATTTAGAGCTCGAAAAATGGAGCGTAACATCTTAAGCTTAGCTAATGAAAGTAAAATTGATAGCTTATTTACATTAGAAATCATTAGGAGAACGACCAATATAAAAGAAGAAGAATTGGTCACTTTTGTGGAAAAATATCGCCCAACAGTAAGCCAATCTGAACACTGGAACAGATATGATTTTTTAAAATATATTCAAGGATGTTATCAGCAATTTGTGGAGTTAAAAGAAAATTGAGTTTATTCTATTTATAAATTTCTGCAATATTTTCCATCAATTTATTATCTCCGTACTTACTATCGTAGTCTCCATGATTTCGTTGTTAATATGTCTTGAACAATTTGACCTTCTTCATGTTCTAACAGAGAAGACTATAGAAAAACGATGTTAACATTCAGAAAAGAGGGCATTTACTGTGAACCTGGGAAATTTTATATAGATCCTTGGTTACCTGTTGACTTTGCCATTATCACCCATGCACATGCAGATCATGCACGTGTTGGGATGAAAAACTACTTGTGCCATAAGCTTACAGAACCGATCTTGAGATTACGATTGGGCATAGACATCAAAGTGCAGGCAGTTGATTACAGTCAAGAATTGACAATAAATGGTGTTAAGGTTTCTTTACACCCAGCTGGACATATTATTGGTTCGGCCCAGATTAGGATGGAATACAAAGGAAAAGTCACAGTGGTAACTGGAGATTATAAATTACAAAATGATGGATTATCCACGGCATTTGAACCTATAAAATGCCATGAACTAATTTCAGAAAGTACCTTTGGACTTCCCATTTATAATTGGCTTCCTGTTGAGCAGATTAATCAAAATTTACGAGATTGGGTTCAAAACAATCAGAGGGAAGGAATTACTTCAATTCTCATTGGTTATGCTCTAGGAAAAGCCCAAAGGATTATGAAAGCGTTGGATGGCCTTGGTGATCTATATGTACATTATACTATATCGCGTATAAACCAAGCCTTCACTACCTCAGGCATCGAATTACCAGCTTACAAAGACATTGATTTCAACAATAAACCCAAGAACTTTAATTCGGGGATTATCATTGTCCCTCCTTCCCTATTTGGATCAAATATGCTCAAGAGCATCCCTAAATCCTATACAGCCATTTGCTCAGGCTGGATGCAAGTCCGGGGTGCTAGGCGATGGCGTTCTGCCGATGCTGGATTTGCAATTAGTGATCATGCAGATTGGCAAGGTTTGCTTACGGCAGTTCGAGAATCACAGGCTGAAAAAGTCTATGTTACGCATGGTTTTAAAGCCGAGTTTTCTAGGTACCTCCAAGAGCTAGGAATTCAAGCTGAGGAGATTAAAACAGAATTTGGTGTAGAGGAGGAAATTGATGAAACTGTAATTCAATAAAATGAAGGTATTCGCAAAATTGATTAATGCGCTTGACAGCACAAATAAGACCAACAGCAAAATAACTGCAATTGAAACCTTTTTGGGTGAATCTTCTGAATTGGACAAGTATTGGTTTATGCGGTTATTTACTGGAAAACGTCCTAGGCGATCTGTTAAGACCTCAGCTATGCGTGAATGGGCAGCACAAATTAGCCAAATACCAGAATGGCTGTTCCAAGAAAGTTATACAGCAGTTGGAGATCTAGCTGAGACGATTTCCCTTATTATTCCTCCTGCCACTCGTACAATTGATAAACCATTAAATACTTGGATGCAAGAAATCATCTCCTTGCAACATAAAAGCGATACGGAGGTTCAGGCTTACATCAAAGAATCTTGGGCACAGTTAGGTCAAGTGGAACGTTTTGTATTCAATAAATTATTAGGCAGTAGTTTCCGCATTGGCATTTCTTCCAAGACCTTGATCAATGCTTTTGCTAATTATTATCAAGTGGATTCTAATTTAGTAGCACACAGTTTAATGTCGGAATGGGACCCAAATGAAATCAGCTTTGAGGATTTTATAAAAGGGGTACATATTAATCATAATTTATCAGCTCCTTATCCCTTTTGCCTAGCAAATCCGCTTAATGATGAATTAGAAAGTTTAGGAATACCTGAAAATTGGCAAATAGAATATAAATGGGATGGCATCCGTGGGCAGATTATTTTTCGTGCTGGGGAATTGTTTATCTGGTCTAGAGGAGAAGAAATGGTAAATGAACAATTTCCTGAGCTTTTAAATGAATTCGAAGGATTGGAGAGGGATTTTGTCATTGATGGTGAAATTGTTCCTTATAACCTATCTGGGGTTATGAATTTCAATCAATTGCAGCGAAGGTTAAACCGAAAAAACATCAGTAAAACACTTTTGGAAGAAGTGCCAATTCGGTTTATTGCATTTGATATCTTGGAGGATAATCGGGAAGATATCAGAACCTTACCCCTCAGAGAAAGAAGAGAAAAATTGCTTCAGCTTTTGAAGGAAATTAATTCAGAGAAATTCATTCCTTCTCAAGAAATTATTGTTGGAGATTGGGAAACGCTAAAAGAAATTCGAGAAAAATCTGCAGATATAAATGCGGAAGGATTAATGTTAAAAGCTAAAGATTCTGCTTATCTGGTGGGACGTAAAAAAGGATATTGGTGGAAATGGAAAATAGACCCTATGACCATAGATGCTGTATTAATATATGCTCAACGCGGTAGTGGACGGAGAAGCGGACATTATACCGATTATACTTTTGCGGTGAAAGATGGGGATAAACTAGTAACTATTGCTAAGGCTTATTCTGGTCTTAACAATAGCGAGATAGCTGAGGTAAGTAAATTTGTCCGTGAAAACTCTTTAGAGAAATTCGGGCCCGTAAGAACGGTTAAACCAGAACTTGTATTTGAAATCGCATTTGAAGGAATAGCACTTAGTAATAGACATAAATCTGGAGTAGCTCTCAGGTTTCCAAGGATAGTGCGGTGGCGGCGGGATAAAAGTCCTTCAGAAATTGATGACATTCAAGAAATAAAAAAACTAATTAGTCAATAACGCTTTACATAAAACGATATTAATAGCTGAGGAAATCGCATTTATTGAACGAAATACATTATTCTAAACATTCCATATTATTTGATTGTTCCCTATAAAAGAAATAACTATGGCAGAGAAAAATATCAAAAACAAAGAAGCACATGAAAAATTCAAAGCTATTATAGATCAAATTGACATTGGAACAATTTGTAGCTTTAATGCAGATTCTCCTTATCCTCATGGAGTCCCTATGAGTCGCCAAGAGGTGGATGAAGACAGCAATGTATGGTACATTTTATCGGCAGAAAGTGAAACCTTTAAAAATTTAGAAAAAGACAATAAGATTTCGGTTTTCTACGCTGACCCTAAGAATTATACATTCTTGAGCGTCAATGGCACTGCTAGCCTATCCCGAGATCAAGAACGTATTGATAAATATTGGAACAAAATGATGGAAGGTTGGTTTGAAAAGGGAAAAACAGACCCCAATATTCGCATTCTAAAAGTAAATCCTGAGGAGGCTCATTATTGGGATAGTGGTTCAAATAAAATCACCATGTTGTTTGGCATGATTAAAAAAATAGTAACCGTCAGTAAGGAAGATGTAGGAAACGAAGGAGATTTGGAACTATAATTCTTAAAACAGACTATAGATTAAGGCTATTCCAATAATTAAGAGAATAGCCTTTTATATTTTATATAAATTTCTATTTATCGGTATTATTCAAATTATTCTATCTACTTTGCAGCATATTGGAAAGCTTTAAGAACGCCTTAAATTACTTTCCTATATAACACACTGACAAACCAAAAATGGATAAAATTAACTGTGAAGACGAGCAAATTCAATTTCTCGGAACTATACAAAACGTAGGTTTTCTAATCATCTCCAATAAGGATGGTCAAATTGAGGCTGTCAGTGATAATATCAGTGAATACATTTCAACGATTGGCCATTCCTCAATTCTAAATAAGAATGTCGCTCAGATCATCTTTCCTTTAACCAATGACGAAAAGGAACTCCATAACATTTTTAATGAGATTAGTGCAAGTCTAGAGTATAAACGGTCAACTCAACTTATCGAATTAAATGGAAAATCTTTCTACCTGAGTTTATCAAATGAAAAAGATAAAGTCTATTTAGAATTTGAATACTGCATTAGCACGGATATTAGTAAAACTAATATCATGAACAATAAGCTTATCAATCTTCAAAATGAAGAACAAGACGTCTGGAAGATTTTAACAGAAATAATTTCTAAAAACTTAGAAGTTGACCGAGTTATGGTTTATCAGTTTAATGAGGATAGAAGTGGCGTCGTAATTGCTGAAACTTTGATGACATCGAAATTAGATTCTTATTTAGGTTTAAACTATCCAGAATTTGATATTCCAAAGCAGGCCAGAGAATTATATAAAACAAAACACTGTAGATTTATAGTTGACACCGATGAATCAGGTTCAAAGATAATTTCAGAGTCGAATGAAAAAATCAATCTTCAAGAGGTTTCCATTAGAAGGTTATCACCAATCCATCTACAATATTTGAAGAATGCAGGATTTAGATCAAGCATTAGTTTTTCCATCATCATTAGAGGAGAACTCTGGGGATTGGTATGTTGCCAACATGAATCGCCCAAACATATCGATTTGGCAATTCGAAACTTTGCGTTGATGACCTGTAACTTTGCGGCTAACAAGCATCAACAATTAGAGGATAGAGAAGAAATGTCCTATCTGAATGAAGTTCAAACGCTCGAATTACAATTAAAGGAAAAGTTATTATTGAAATCAAATATTTTCCTTGAATTAAAAACCTTCTCTAAGGAATTAATGGACAAATTAAATGCTGATGGAATAGCGATCAGTTATGATGATTCCATTTATCAAGAAGGTTTATTTCCAAATAAAGAAATACTTAGATCACAATTCAATCGTCTAAATCAATTAGCAAATAATCATGTTTTTACAACACATGAGCTTTTTAAAGTACCTGAAATAAATGAAACCTTTGAAAAAGATATAGCCGGTTTGGCATTTATAGAAATTGATCACTTAAAGAATTTTTATATATGTTGGTTTAGAAAAGAAATAATAATCGATCGAGAGTGGGCTGGAAAACCAGAAAAACATTATCAAGAAAGTAACAAGACAGGTCAATTATTTCCTTCGCCAAGAACATCATTTGAAGTATGGAAGGAACAGGTCAATGGATCTTCAAAAAAATGGAGCCTGAAACATCTACACTTCCTAGCAAGGATAAGAGAGTTAATTCGAGATTCCTTATTAAATAAGGCCGCTGAAATCGAGATGTTGAATTCACAATTAATTGAAATGAACAATGCCTTAGACACGTATGCTTATACCATAAGTCATGATCTGAAAAACCCCTTGTCCGCTATCAAGATATCGACAGAATTCTTACAATATAAAAAGGAAATCAGCCCCAATCTATTACAGAAAATGAGTTCCAATATATTAGAGTCAGTTCAGATTACTTTAAATATGTTGGATAAGATACATCAATTTTCCAAGGCCAATGCTTTCTATATGGAAAAGGAAACTATTGAACCGGAGAACTTTATAAATGAAATTATAGATAACAGTAAATACCGATATGGTTCAAATAATGTAGAAATTGTAGTTCAAAACTTGTTACCTGTGCAAGGAGAAAAAACATTGTTGTATCAGCTGTTTTTAAACTTAATTGGTAATGCTATTAAATATTCTTCTAAATCCGAATCTGCAAAAGTAATTATAGGCTCTGTAGAAACAGATAACGGAGTTATATATACTATTTCAGATAATGGAATTGGTATTGACGAAAAAGAATTAGAAACTATTTATCAAATGTTTAAAAGGATGTCCAATTCAACCGGATTTGAAGGATCCGGTATAGGTATGTCCATTGTAAAAAGGATAGCCGATAAATTGGATATTGATATCAGCATTAGCAGTAAAATAAATCAAGGCACAACTGTAAAACTCATGTTCCCCTTTCAATAATGGTTAATGAAAGGGCTTCTTAACCTTGCAATATTTAAATGATAATTTTGAATCCATTTACCTCAGGCAAATAGATTTGCCATTGCATTGAAAACTTCATTTGCTTTGTTTTTGAGATGTTCCTTGTCTTTTTCTCCTAATTCTTCGTCTAATAACTCTTTAAATTTGGTCCATCTATCCGAAGACTCTTCCGTATTTGATTTCAGAAAATTAAAGGGACCTTCAATTCCTCTGTCCTGGAGCATTTTCGCTATATATGGTCTCCCTAAACTGGAACCCATTAAAACATATTGTGCTATTAGGGCATCAGCGTAATTATCAATAGATGGAAAGTTGAATTCCATTTGCCTAGGAGTCGGAAACCCAAGAAAATCCAAGTCCGCTTTGATGTCTATAGAAGATTCTTCAAATTGATAATGAGGTTTAAATGCATTTAAATATTCAGCGGTAGCTTCTTCTACTGTAGTATGGAAAACATAAAACTTTTTCAAAAACTCACCATACTTCTTATCCGTATCAATCTCCTTGATATGTTTAATAACCAATTTCTCCGTAGCCTGATGGGCCTTTAATGTATCGGATTTCAAAAATAAGGAAGTCTGCATAGTATGTATTTTACAAAATAGAATAAATAGCGTGATTTATCTTGTCATTTGACAAAGCCGAAGATAGTCTAATATCCTCAATTGCCTGTCTATTTTATTTCATTTTATTGTATAATTAAAGATCTAAGATACAACACACAAACTTGTTACAAAAAAATTAAAGGACCTAAATATCCGTAAATCAATAGAAAAGATTTATTGATTGATCAGCTTTAGCATTACCTTATTAATCACCTATATCCTCTCTTAAATATTTGCTTAAACAGCTATTTACCCAACATTATTAATTACACAAGTAGTTAAACACTATTTAGTATTTCAGCAAATTATTTCACAATTCAAGCCTTTTATTATGGAAATCATTTTAAATAAAATCTATTGAACTTATTATTTCCTACTAATTGAAAATATTATTAATTATTAAAACTTTATATATTTGACCCCATACTTTATTAAATGAAAAACCAATAAGCCTACTACTTATTGAAAAAATTTAACAGATAAACTAAACATCCTTTCACGAAACACAAAATTATGAATCAAAAATTACTCAGCTTCATTCTGATGTGCTTGCTGTTCGTTGGAACAGCCACAGCACAAGAACGGCAAGTAAGAGGTAAAGTAACATCAGCATCGACTGGTGCAGCCCTAGCGGGTGTATCTGTCCATGTAAATGGTACTAATACCGCTACGCAGACAAATAATCAAGGTGATTATTCCATTGCTGTACAAGGAAACAATGCAACTTTAGTATTCACATCGATAGGATATGGATCAAAACGTGTTGCTGTAGGAACACAAACAAACCTTAATGTAACTCTTTCACTAACGGAAAATGAACTAGAAGAAGTTATAGTTACTGCCCTCGGTGTTAAAAGAGAAAAACGGGAACTAGGTTATTCTGCAGAACAGGTCGACAGCAAAACAGTCAACAAGGCCAGTGCAGTAAACATTGCAAATGGACTACAAGGAAAAGTATCTGGATTAAATGTGACGACGACCAGCTCAGGGGTATTTGAAGATGTTAAAATCAACCTTCGTGGTATTCGTTCATTAACCGGAAACAACAATCCTTTGTTAGTAATGGATGGAGTTCCAATGGAATTAAACTACCTTTCATCTATCAACCCGAATGATGTAGATAATGTTTCTGTTCTTAAAGGGGCTGCTGCAGCTGCAATTTATGGTCCGGATGCCCGTAATGGTGCTATTTTGGTAACTACGAAAAAAGGCTCAGAGACAACTTCCATTAACATCAGTCACTCTGCACAATGGCAGAACATTTCTTTCTTCCCAGAACTACAGAAACAATTTGGTAATGGTGCTGACGGTATGATCATTCCCGAAGAAAACTGGTCTTGGGGTCCTGCTTTTGATGGCAGCATGGCAAATATTGGTCTTCCATTACCAGATGGCAGCCAACAAACTACCAAATATGAAGGAACTGATGAACGCCAGAAATTTTACGATACGGGTGTCACCAACCAAACAAATGTTTCAATCAACAGCAAGGACTTCTTCCTTAGTTTAGAAAACTCCGATATCAAAGGTATTGTCCCTGGAGATAAAAACAGAAGAAATGGAATCCGGATGAATGCTCAACGCGAATACGGGATTTTTAGAGCAGGTGCTAACTTCAATTACACTCAACAGAATTATAATATCTTCGATCAAGTAGGTCAAGAAACATATTTTACGAATCAGGGAACGGGTGGTAATGATGGTTTATTCAGCCAATTAATCAATACTCCGGCACACATTTTAGTAACCTCTTATAAAGATTATAAAAATGACAAATGGGCTAAGTATGATAATTGGTTTACTAATTATGGTCTTAACCCATACTTCTCTATGGGTAACTGGCGTAACTTAGGAAAAAAACAAGATTTAATCAGTAACATTGATCTTGGACTTAAACCATTTGATTGGTTAGAATTCACCTATAGAGCCAGTCTAACATCCCGAGGTATTGCTGAACGATACATTACAGAAGGTGTTACCTCTTCTGCTTTTGGTCTAAGCCGTGGAAAGGACAATATCACTGCGGCTCTTCAAGAATACACCTTGAACCAAACCTTTTTAACTTCAGACTTGTTTGCCAATGTCACTAAGCAAATTGATGATGACTTCAAGTTCAACGGTATCTTAGGAACGTTTGTGAGACAAAAAGAATACAGAACGACTTCCGTAGGGACGGATAATCTAATTATTCCAGAATTACAAAACATTGCCATCCGTTCAGGAAATTTGACTGGTGGATCCAATGGTTATAAATCACGTCTTTTCTCTGTTTATGGAAGCGCAGGTTTAAACTATAAAAACTGGGCGAATGTAGAAGTAACAGGACGATGGGATAAAACCTCTACCCTAGCGCCAGGAAATAACTCTTATTTCTACCCAGGGGTCAATGCAGCAATCGTACTTTCGGATGCTCTAGACATGCAATCGGAGTTCTTTAACTATTTAAAACTTCGTGGTGCATGGACTAAAACTGCAAACTCTGATATTAGCCCTTATTCACTGGAAGCTACCTATGCTCAAGCAAATGGATTTCCTTTAGGAGGTATCACTGGATTAACAGCTAACAACACCACGTATAATTACAACCTAAAACCAGAACGTATTAACACTACTGAAGCTGGTTTTGAGGCTGGTCTATGGAACAATAGATTGACTTTAGAAGCTACTTATTTCCGTTCCATTAACTCTGATCAGATTATTGATGTAAGTATCTCCGAGTCGTCGGGATTTGCTCGTAGCTATACCAATGCTGCATCATTTATAAGTGAAGGTGTAGATTTCGATTTTAATTTATCACCATTAATCAAGTTTACTGATGGCGGAGTCAACTTCAGAGGTAACTTCCTTTGGAACGACTCAGAAGTGACCAGTATTTATGAGGCCCAGAAGCTAAATCAACTTCAAGTTGGTGGAGGTTATGTTGCAGCATCAAATTACGCCATTGTGGGACAACCAGCGTTTGTAATGCGTGGTACAGACTACGAACGAGATGATCAAGGTAGAATTATCGTATCAGCGGCCGATGGTCGTCCTTATACAGCAACTACACCAGTTAACTTTGGTAGAACATTGCCAAAATGGATTATTGGATTAAATCCATCCGTAAATTATAAGAACTTCAACTTATCTGCTTTATTTGAATATAAAGGAGGACATGTTGCATCCTTCTTTGGCTTAGGGTCTGACATGTCTTGGACTGGTGTTTCTATTGCAACAGCATACAATGACCGCCAGCCATTTATCCTTCCTAACTCGGTGATTGAAGATCCAAATAACCCTGGACAATATATCGAAAACACAACTGCTAAGATTGGAGAGAACGAAGAAATGTATAACTATTACACCGGTGAATTTGGAAATACAGCTTCCAATTTCATTGTCAGTGCCAATCAATGGAGATTACGTGAAATGGCCTTAAGTTATGATATTCCAACTACTTGGTTAGCCGCCCGACAAAAAGCATTAAAAAGCGTGTCAATTTCTCTTGTGGGAAGAAATCTAGCACTATGGCTACCAAAAGAAAACACCTTTATGGATCCTGATTTCGATAGTTTCTCAGGTTCAAACCCTAATGCCTTTGGTAACATCAATTCTACATCCAATCCTCCAGTTAGGAATTTCGGATTTACAATTAATGCAAGGTTCTAATTTAAATTCGACAGCAATGAAACAAAAAATATTATTGGCAATATTAGCGACAACTCTAACATTGTCTGGCTGTAAGGACAGCTTTTTCGATATCAACATCAACCCGAACGCCCCAACCAATCCATTAGTAACTCCACAGCATTTGTTGCCTATGGTTTTGAAACAAACAGCCACCAGAATGGGTACTCAATATTCCTGGACAGCATCATGGTGTGGTTACTATGGTCGGGGAGCAGACTACGGGCAAAGTATTCCATTGGAAAACTATAACATCACCGCAACATTCCAACAAGGTCAGTGGGCCAACAGTACAACAAGTTGGTATGATGTTCTAAACGATGCGGAATTGATGATTAAAAAAGGTGAGGAAACCGGTCAAACCTTCTTTATCGGTGCAGGTAAAATCATTCGCGCAATTGGATTTATGTACTTGGTAGACATGTACAACAATGTACCCTACTCGGATGCATTGAAAGGTGAAGGTTCAGTTGCCCCAGCCTATGACAAAGGTGAAGACATTTATAAAGGTCTGCTTGCTGAACTAGAGGAAGCACGTGCAATCTTTAAAGCTAACCCTGAAATCTCGGAAGCAACAGCAAAATCCGATGTACTATTCGCAGGTGATTTAACCCAATGGAGAAAATTAGCTAATATACAATCGTTAAAATTGTTAATTCACCAATCTGAATTTGTAACTAATCCAAGTGATGAAATTGCCAAAATAACAGCAGATGGAAGTGGTTTTATCGAAGCTGGTGAAACAGCTATGTTAAGCTTGCTATTCTCCAACAACATTAATCAGGTAAATCCAGTTTACAACACCTACGTGGCTGATCAAAGTGGAATTCTAATGGATGGCTTTAATAGGGTAAGTCATTACCTGATGAACCGCTATAAGGATAATGACGATATTCGTTATCAATATTTGTTTCTTCCAGCTCAGAATCCCAAAGATCCAACTGATAGATGGATAGGCTCATACTTTGGATCCCCTACTATTGCCGGATTACAATCTGGAAATCAATCTATCGTTGTGGGGACAGGTATACTATCAGATGGAACTCAACCTTTATGGTTCTTTACATCCATGGAAAGCCTATTCCTTCAAGCCGAAGCTATACAACGTGGATGGTTACCAGGAAATGCTAAGTCCGTATATGAAAGTGCAGTAAAAGACTCTTTCAATTGGTTAGAGATCCCTACAGCAGATACTGAAGCTGACAATTTGCTAGCCAATTCTGCCAATTGGGACAATGCAAGCAACAAACTTGAACTTATCATTAATCAAAAATATTTGGCATTGCCAAGTATAAATAACTTCGAAGCTTGGGTAGATTATAGACGATTGGGATTCCCATCCGATATACCACTTACTCAAAACCAAAGTGCTCAAGGACGCAAGATTCCTTTGCGATTAGTGTATCCTCAAAATGAATACAGCTACAATCAAGATAATGTCCAAGCTCAGGGTGAAATTGACCCACAGACTAGCAAAATCTTCTGGGATGTAAATTAATCTATGTTTTTTATTATTTAATCGGAGAGGCTGCCCGCGAGGGGCAGTCTCTTTTTTTAATATACTATAATAGGATTGAGTTAAAGTTTAAAGCTCCAACATTCTGACTGAAGAAATTAGCCTATGAAGACTTTAACCTATTAATAAGTTACTTCCATTTCTTACAACAAATACCTAATTTCGTCAGCATAAATTCAATAACTAATGAAAAAACTTTTAGTAATATTTTTATTGAGCTCATCGGTTGCCTACGGTCAGCGGAATTTCACTATTGATGAAACCGTTATGGGGCCTGGCAAATTTGCTCCAAAGTCCATCTATGGCGCAAAATGGGTAAGTAACATGGATGCATTTTCAAGTTTAGATAGTACATTTCAAAACCTGATTGCTCGTGAAGCTTCCAATAATTGGCAGACAAAACAGTTAGCCTCAAGTAATGATATCAAACAAGCTTTAAGCTCTTTAATTCCAGATGAAAAGTTTAACCTTCGTACTTTCCCAACCGATTATCAATGGATAGATTCAGATAACATTAGCTTCCGAGCTAATGGCCAAAAGAAAAGCTACGGCATCCAATATAATCTTGGAACTAAACAAGCTAAAATTGCTTATGCCCTACCTCTAGATGCTGAATCTGAAGAGTTAAGTGATAAACTTATACAAACTGCTTACCTTAATGGAAACAATATCGAAATCATAAATGCTGCTGGTGATGTAATTCAAGTTACTAGAGATACGATAGATGGAATTGTTAATGGTAATCCTGCCACCCACCGTAATGAATTTGGTATTGATAAAGGCATGTGGTGGTCCCCTGATAACAAGCAATTACTTTACTACCGTAAAGATGAGAGCATGGTATCAAATTACCCTCTTCCGCAATGGGACACCAGGGTTGCTACCATTAAGGATATCCGATATCCAATGGCGGGAATGAAAAGTGAAGAAGTAACCTTGAATATCTATAATACGGACAGTAAACAATTCGTTCAACTGCAAACCGGAGAGCCTAAAGAACAATACTTAACCATGGTTACTTGGGATCCATCTGGAAACTTTGTATATGTTGGTGTTTTAAATCGTGGTCAAGATCATTTAAAGGTAAATCAATACGATGCTAAATCTGGTGCATTGGTGAAGACTTTATTTGAAGAACAAAATACAACTTGGGTAGAACCACAAAATCCATTAATTTTTCTTCCAAATAACAATAAGCACTTCTTATATCAAACCGATAAAGATGGTTACAATCAACTATACCTTTATGACACACAAGGTAAGCTTATTCGTCACTTAGGCTTTCAGGATGTCATTGTAACCGATTTCCAAGGTTTTGATGCCAAAGGCACAAAAGCCTATTATATTGGTGCAACCAATAAAGGAATGGAACGTCATTTATTTGAAGTCGATTTAAAAAACGGAAAGACTAATCAATTAACCCAAGTAAATGGTGTTCACAATGCCTCAATCAGTAATTCAGGAAAGTACATCTTAGACCAATACAGTAACCTGACCACACCAAATAACCTACAGGTTATTGATGCTAAAAGTAAAAAAGTAAGCTCGGTATTGACTGCTCCAAATCCTTTCGCTGGTAAGATTAATTTGCCGAAAATAGAGTTTAAGAATTTCACTTCTCCAGATGGTAAAACACAGCTTAACGCGCGTATTACCTATCCTGTAAACTTTGACCCAACAAAAAAATACCCGGTTATGGTTTATTTGTATGGTGGTTCGCATGCACAGATGGTAACTGACAGATGGTTAGGTGGTGTTGGTTATTTCGACATGTACATGGCTCAAAACGGTTATATCGTTTTCACACTAGACAATCGTGGTTCAGATGCGCGTGGATTTGATTTCACTCGTGTAACGCATAGAAACCTTGGTGAAGCAGAGATGGCAGACCAAATGGTTGGTATTGATTACCTAAAATCGCAATCTTATGTTGACAAGGATAATATGGGTATGTTCGGTTGGAGTTTCGGCGGATTCATGACCAGCTCATTTATGACCAAACACAACGATATTTTTAAAGCTGCAGTTGCTGGAGGTCCTGTAATGGACTGGAAATATTACGAGATCATGTATGGAGAACGTTATATGGATACTCCACAAGAAAATCCTGAAGGATATGAGAAGTCATCCATGTTAAATAAGGCTGATCGTTTGAATGGTCATCTATTGATTATACATGGGGCTCAAGATCCAGTGGTTGTGCAGCAGCATAGCATGGATTTCGTAGAAAAATGTATTGAAGCTGGAAAACAAGTAGATTATTTCCTATACCCTACCCACGAGCATAATGTTTCTGGTAAAGACAGAATCCATATGTATGATAAGATTGCTAAATATTTTGATCTTTATCTTAAAAAGTAATCAAATTCAATTTTTATCACATTTGGAATAATAAAAAATGGTTGCAGATCTGCAACCATTTTTGTTACATATACAATTACCTGTTTAAACAACATTTTTTATATATATTTATTGATTTTTGGTAAAATTTTATAATCAAACATTATCTCACATCATAATAATTAAAATATAAGGCTATATTTGTAGCGAATAAACTACATTCCAATTGCATCTATCTTTCATAAAATTGAAGGCATCAAGTAGTTTATTTTATGAAATAAGGATACTACAAAACCAAATATTAATAGCTTGAAAATACCGGAAAACATTGATCGTATTCTTAATTTAGGGATTTTAGATGAAGATAGTTTTTTAGTTAAAAAGGAAATTCGCCTAGCGAATATCATAACTGTTAGCTGCAGTATTATCATCTTTATCTACGGATTTATCAATATATGGAAGTTCCCAATTATTGGCATTGCTAATTTTATTGGCGCTAGTCTGATGATCCTTACATTAGGCTTTCATGCTAAAAGAAAATTGAAAACAGGTCAAATTTGGTTCCTAACTTCTATGGGGCTCCTTTTAGCCTTTGTTAATTTCATATCACCCAATACAACTGAATATTTCTTAATTAGTCTCATAGCCCTCAGTTTATTGGTTTTACGCGATAACATCAGCAAGATAATCTTATCTGTTTTTGTGTCTGCCGCAATTATTATTCCTAAGTACCTAGATTATTCCTTTCCATTCTTAGAGCATGTAGCTAAACATAGATTAATATTTAACTCTATTTGGGGATTGGTAATTTTAATCGTCTTAAGTTATTACTTAAGAAGTATCCAAAAGAAATATCAAGAAGAGATTGAAGAAAAGAGCGCACAAATTAATGATCTAAACCGTGATTTAAAACACCTTTTTGCCATCATTGCACACGATATTCATTCACCATTGCAGTCTTCTACCTCAATGCTCAAAGATCTTTCTGGCACGCAAATGTCGAGTGAATGGAAGGAAACCGCTATAAAACTAGTCCATAAACAATTGTCTACTTTACAAATTAATCTGAATAATTTGTTAGAATGGAGCAGACATAATATGCAAGGTTTACAAACCATGCCTGAAGGAATTATGTTGGCTAAAATTGTAAATGAAACCCTCAAATCCATGGAAGAGCGATTCTTGGAAAAAGAGATTCAAATCGACATTCAAATTGCGCAAGATATACAGGTATATGCTGATCCTATTCAATTTACGGTCATTCTCCGCAATTTACTGGACAATGCCCTTAAATTTAGTAACCCTAATGGATTGATTGCTATTAAGGCATCAAAAGAAAAAGAAAATACTTCTATCAGCATTGAAGACCATGGTGTAGGTATTGACCAACAATTTATAGACTCCTTATTCCACACCATCAAAGATCCTTCTTTTGGCACTTCAGGTGAACGAGGTACTGGACTTGGATTGGTTCTAGTAGACAAATTAATCCAAGCAAACCATGGCACAGTTAAAATCAAAAGTAAACCGGAACAAGGAACGACTATTTTAATAGACCTTCCAAATCGTTAATTCTTAGGTACCAATTTATTTAAAGACTCAAAGACTCCACTCCTTTTCAATAACCACATTCCTAAACGTTCTTCTGCAATACCTTGAGTAATTTTGTAAGTAAATACCGGTAAACCTTCCTCGTCCCCATCTATTTTCATTTTCATAAATGCAATAGATGGAAAACTTTTCAACTGCTCACTTAATTCGGTAATGTGTGAAGATACAATCACGAATGGCCCCTTTATTTCATCTAAATAGCGCATGACCTCTAGGATTGCTTGCGAGGCATCACTATGATTTGTTCCTTTGAATAATTCATCTAATATAACCAAGGCATTAGAACTAGGTTCTATTTGATCCATAATCTCCTTCAAACGAATAGCCTCCACATAAAAATGACTATAACCTAACTCCAAATTATCTTGTAAATTCACACTGGTAAATAAGCCATCTATAATATCTGTTTCAAGGGTATCTGCTGGAACCGGAAAACCAATATGCGTCAAATAAACTGCAGCAGAAATGGACTTAATGATGGAAGATTTACCAGCCATATTTGCACCTGTTAAAAACCACAACCTTTTTTCTTGAGACAATTCTACATCGTTCCTGACAGGATTTTTATGAAAGATATGGTATAAACCCGTCATCTTAATTTTACCAGTACTGTTTTTCTCATGCAAAACAGGATAGGAAAAACCATTTCTTCGAGAAACTTTCGCAACGGCGAGTAATGCATCGATCTCATAGAAAAACTTGATGGCCTCCTTAATAACATTAGAAAACTCATAGCGAATCATACGCTCATAAGTTTCAATATTAAATATGTTAACCTTTAATTTCTCAACATCATAATCCCCATTTTTGAAAACCTTTGATAAATAAGATTGAATTTTATCAATCATTACTTGTACATCATCATAATGTTGTACAGCATTTATCTTCTTATAGAAAATATGTGACTGCAGTAAAAACTCGGTCGTTTCTAAGATATTGCGCTTCTTGTAATAGTAAATTGGTGATTGAATTCCTAAAAAATCCAGTAGGCTCAAGGAGGCTGTTGCACCAGAATGAGAAGCCTTGACAAACTTCTCGATGTCCTTTAAAATGACACGGTGAAATGGAAAATCTTCCTGTGCAAGTGGTTCAAGTCGTCTAATTTTAATTTGTCTTTCTTCAATAGACTGTTTATTAATAATTGGATCATAAAACCATTCCTTCAAAAAGTAATGTGCACCTTCGGTAATCGTTTCATCGAAAAAATCAAAAACAGAACGACCATTCAAATCTTTCAACTGAATGTCTTTAATAGTCTGCTCATCAATAATAAACTTCGGCATATTTATCATAAAGGCAAATTAAGGTTCCTACGGATATATTATAAATATCGCAAATTCTTTAAGTAATGATGAAAATATACTTCAAATTGCATAAGCTATCACACCATATTTTTGAACTATTTTAGTAATAAACCAATTCATAGTCCTCAATACCTTATAAATCTGACTTTTATTAAAATAAAATAAATTTTGTAGTATTGAAGAATAATGGATTTGGAAGAAAAAAGGAAAATATTCACAGTGTTATATGAGGCACACTGGAAAAAACTCTTCTTGCACGCCTATCAGATGATGGATGATCAAGATGAGGCAAAGGATATTGTCCAAGAAGTATTCAGCAATCTTTGGGAAAGTCTTGACAATTTAAGCATCCAACAATCCTACAATGCCTATTTATACCGTTCCATTAGGAATGTTGTTATAAATAAGCTCGCCAGAAATAAATTAGGTCAAACCTACCTTAATCTCTTAGATACCCCCTCTTTTCAAAGCTACGCCTATAACCCTGAAGAAACCTTACGGGAGAAGGATTTTCAAGAAATTATTAACCAGGAAATAGAACATTTACCACCTAAGATGCGTAGCATTTTCAAGAAAAGCCGTTATGAAAACATGAGTTATAAAGAAATTGCAGCTGATTTAGGGATAGCAGAAGGAACCGTTAAAAAACAGATTTATAAAGCTTTACTGATCCTAAAACAAAAATTAAAATTTATTTTCATTTTAATGTACCACTAAGTACCTTCTTATTTGTCATACTTCTGAACTAACCAATCAAAGTATGACTAAGCCTAAAATAACGGAAGATATTTTAAGGAAATATGTGGATAATCAATGTTCCGACCAAGAAAAAAACGCTGTAGAAAGTTGGTATAATCACATTAGCAAACAACGAATCAATGCCAAAATTGAGGATCTAGACCTAGAATCCATCGACCATTATCTTCGTAGTGCCTTTCATGATAAGATCATTCAAAAACAAGACAGCAAACCAAATCCTTTAAGAAGTTTTAAACCTTCTGTTTATTGGTCTGCAGCTGCCTTGATTTTGGTATTCACGGTTATCAGTTTATTATATTGGCAAAGAACCGAAACAGGAAATACAGAAACCTTCCAACAACAAATTAGCAAAACATCTTTTACACCAGGTACTTTTCAAGGAACCATTATACTTGACCACAAAGATGAAGCTGCAAAGATTAATCAGACACTATTAAATCTTGAAAAAACAAGCATAAATGACCAAGTCCAGTTGTTAACTGCAAATGGAGAAGAATTTGAGTCAATCTTACCTGATGGAACTCGCGTTCGTATGAATGCGGGTTCTTCTTTACGTATTACTAAAGCTTTTAACCAAGAATTTCGCGATGTCTATTTAGAAGGTGAGGCGTATTTTCATGTAGCAAAAGATCCCAACAGACCTTTTATCGTTTATGTAGCAGGCACAAAGATACATGCCTTGGGCACAGCATTTAATGTAAAATATTACCCTTCTGAGAACCCAATCATCAAAACTTTCTTAGAGAAAGGATCCATACAAATCCAACAACAAGAAGAACAATTCATTCTTAAACCAGGCGAATTATTTGAACATAACAATCAGTCAGGTGCTAATCAAATTCAACGCAATTTAAAAGTAAATCAGTTGGCATGGAAGGATGGATATTTCGAGTTCAATGATTCAAGCTTACCAGAAATACTCCGAGAATTGGCCAGATGGTATAACTTTTCATTTGAAATCGATGCTGCCTACCAAAATAAAACATTGAGTGGAAAGTTCAACCGAAATCAACCATTTTCAGATGTTATACAAATTCTGAAATTCTCCGGAATTGATGTCATTCAAAACCAACAAACTTTAATACTACAACCAAATAAATAACAATACCACAACCTTAATCAAATAATTTATGAAGTATTATTTTTCACTTTTGTTCCTGATGCTCCTCTCTTGGAGTAGCTTTGCATACAGCCAAAAGATTAGCCTTAAATTGGAAAGGGTAAGTTTTGAAAAACTTGTCCAAGAAATTGAAAGGCAAACCCCTTATAAATTTGTCTTTGACCCGAAAGAAATAACCGATCAGGCAAAATTCAGTATTCAAAGCGATGGCCAACAGATCAAGGTCATCTTAGATCAGGCATTTAAAAACCACAATTTGGATTATCAAGTCATTGGCGAAACAATTGTGGTTAAAGGAAAGTCCACTCGAAACAAACAACAACAAAGAATCCAAGGAAGAGTAAGGGATGAAAATCAACAAGCGATGTCTAATGTCAGCATTAGAATAAAACAAAGCAACCAAACCTTTCAAACGGATGCGAATGGGGATTTTAGTTTCGATGGTCCAAGTTCAGGTACCTTAGTTTTTACCTTTATGGGCTATAAAACCCAAGAGGTAGCTTATTCTGGTTCAAGTCAATTAAACATTAGTATGGTTCCAGACCTTGGCAATCTTGATGAAGTCGTTGTCATCGGTTATGGTACTTCCAGTGTTCGCAAAAATGTTGGTTCTGTATCCAGTGTTTCAGCACAAGATTTAGAAAAACAACCTGTTTTAGATCCACTAGCAGCCATGCAAGGGCGCATTTCTGGTCTTAGTATATCCTCTAACAGCGGGCTTCCTGGCGGCTCTTATAATGTGCAATTAAGAGGTGCTAACTCTATCAATAATGGCAATAGTCCCTTATACATTGTTGATGGGGTTCCTTTCTCCGACAATGCCATGAATCAATTCATCAGTGCTTCGGGAAACCAAAATCCACTTTCGCTTATCAATCCAAAAGATATTGAGCGTATTGATGTTTTAAAAGATGCTGATGCAACCGCCATTTATGGTTCCCGTGGAGCTAATGGTGTCATCTTAATTACCACTAAAAAAGGAAGTGCACAAGAATTAAAAATTAACGCCAGCTTGCTGGTTGGTAATTCTCATGCCATCAAAAATCTAGAAATGATGAATACGGAGCAATATTTGGAAATCAGAAATGAGGCTTTCACCAATGATGGAACTACCCCAGATGAAACGAACGCTCCAGATCTTAAATTATGGGATTCAGGAATTAGTCAGGATTGGCAAAAGGATCTGTTTGGTAACAGTGCCGCCTTTAATTCCATGCAATTATCCTTCAACGGAGGAACCTCTACTTTACAATATTTACTCAGTGGAAGTTACAGTAAACAAGGTGACGTTTTACCAGGAGATCGAAGTTACCAACGTGGAGGAGGAATGCTTAGTATCTCTAACCAATCCAAAAATGGTAAATTCAGAATTAATGGATCCGCAAATTTCAATGCAGACAATAATAATACCTTAGCAACTGATATAGCACAGTTTTATAACCTAGCTCCAAATTACCCTCTATATAACGACGACCAAAGTTTCTATTGGTTCGGAACAAGCTTACAAAATCCTATGGCCTATTTAGTTCGCGGCAATACCAATAAGTCAAAATCTTTATTAGCCAATACTAGCCTAAGCTATTTGATACTTGATGGATTGGATGCTAAATTAAACATGGGTTATCAATTGCAGAAAATGGATCAATTGCAAACCTTACCAAGTACTGGTTTTAATCCATTAGTGGGCACTGCCGCTTCTGCAAGATATGGTAACTCCGATTTTAGCTCATTTATCATTGAGCCTCAGCTAAATTATAACAAGCAATTTGGAAACCATGAAATTGGCGTCTTACTTGGTGGAACTTGGCAGAAATCATTAAATGAAGGCAAATTTTTTAATGGAACCAATTATCCATCCGACAGTCAATTAGACAATATCCATGCTGCAGGTGATTTAAGCGTGGGAGATTACCAATACGGCGATTACAGATATCAATCTATTTTCTCCAGGATTAGTTATGCCTACCAAGAGAAATATTTAGTGAATTTATCTGGACGTAGAGATGGTTCTTCTCGATTTGGCCCGAACAACCGTTACGGTAATTTCGGCTCCATTGGCTTTGCATGGATCTTTTCAAAGGAGAATTTCTTGAGAGACCAGTCTATCTTAAGTTTTGGTAAATTAAGAGGAAGTTTGGGTATTACTGGAAATGACCAAATCGGGAATTACCAGTTCTTAGATACTTGGGAACCTGGTTTTGCATACCAAGGCATAGCTGGCCTATCCCCTGTCCGTGTTTTCAATCCAAACTTCAAATGGGAAGAGAATAAAAAACGGGAGATAGCTTTAGATTTAGGATTTTTCAACGATCGCCTTTTCTTAACGACGAACTATTACAATAATCGCTCAGGTAATCAGTTAATAGAAATTCAATTGGCGCCGCAAACCGGCTTTGAATATTTCTTTGGTAACCAACCTGCATTAGTAGAAAACAGTGGATGGGAATTTGAATTGAATAGCACCAATTTCCGTAACTCTAATTTCACTTGGAACACCC
This sequence comes from Sphingobacterium kyonggiense, assembly GCF_039536825.1. Taxonomy (NCBI): domain Bacteria; kingdom Pseudomonadati; phylum Bacteroidota; class Sphingobacteriia; order Sphingobacteriales; family Sphingobacteriaceae; genus Sphingobacterium; species Sphingobacterium kyonggiense. Next base: position 735,333 of record NZ_BAAAZI010000006.1, on the reverse strand, counting down.
AACTGAATCTCACCTTTCCTAAAAATAAATTATTGGCTTATCCCGATTTAGAAAACTCGGCCTCAGCTTATAGTTATGTTATCGGAGAATCAGTACGTGTGGTGAAAGGTTATGATTTTATAGGTGTAGATCCTGAAACAGGTTTAGGTCAATATACAGATGTAAATGCTGATGATGAATTAGATGAAGCCAATGATTTCGTTGTTTTAGGCAATCTTATGCCTAAGTTCTATGGCGGCTTAAACAATAATTTATCCTTTAAAGATTTGTCCTTAAGTTTCTTATTCCAATTTGTCAAACAAGAAGGTCCTAGTATAGCCTATGGACCTATGGCTAGTCATATTGGTGGACTTTCCAATATGGATGTAACCGTTTTAGATAGATGGCAAAAACCAGGTGATATCACTGATATCCCTAGAGCAACAACAACCGCCTCTAATGATGCCTATACCAACTATCGTGATTATTACCGCTACTCTTCTGCCGTATGGGATGATGCATCTTACATTCGATTAAAGACGCTTGCATTAAGTTATAACCTGTCAAAATGGTCAAAGCAGATTAACATCCCGCAACTACAGATCAGTTTTGCTGCACAGAACTTATATACATGGACAAATTTTAGAGGCATGGACCCAGAGATGCAAGGCTTTGATAGAACTTATGTATCTGAAGTGAACCCATTTGGTTCTGTTAAAACAACGGCAACACCAAGCCCTAGGACCTATACATTCGGTTTACAACTTACCTTTTAATGAACATTATTAATCTTACACATAGATCATGAAACTTATTAAATCGACCATATACAGCAGTATCATCAGCCTTTCGCTTCTTTTATCATCCTGTGAAAGCTTTTTAGATATTGACCCACCTAAAGATCAGGTGTCAGCAGAAAATGCCTTTCAAGACGCCAAATCCGCCGAGGCAACCATCCTTGGGGTGTACAGCAACATGAATAATTTTAATAATCAATTTGGTTCTGGATTATTGGCAATGCTGATGTCCATTACTGCAGATGATTATTACTCGGCTTTCACCAGCTATGATGCCTATAAACTCAATAATATTACGCCAAATACAGATTACCTGGATCGCTTATGGAGTCAGCCTTATTCCACAATTGGGCATTGTAACAAAGTAATTGAAGGTGTCGAAAATTCTAGCTTAAGTGCTGAAATCAAAAAACAAATAAGTGCTGAAGCAAGATTCACCCGTAGCTTTCATTATTTCTATTTAGTCAACTTATTTAAAAAAATCCCTTTAGTAACCAACTCAGATGTGAGTTCTTCGAATACCCAAGGACAAGTTAGTCCAGAGGAAGTCTATAACTTCTTGGTTCAGGATTTAAAACAAGCGGAGGCAGATATCGATGATGATTATCAAGGAACAGAGCGTGTGAGACCAAATAAAAAAGCTGTTTCTGCTTTATTAGCTCGGGTCTATCTTTATAAAGGTGACTATGAAAACGCAGAAATTTCTGCATCAAAGGTCATCGAAGATACCCGATATCAACTGATGAACAACTTAAATGAGGTATTTCTGAAAACTAGTAAGGAAGCATTATGGCAAATTCAAACGGTTAATACATCCACTGCAGGTGTAAATACCTGGGAAGGTTTTTCCATGGTTCCTGTCAATGCAACAGCTCGAGGATACTATAATGTTTTCCAAAAAACAATGGACAGTTTTGAGGTTGACGATAAGAGAAAAACCGATTGGTTAAAACCATATACCATTACTTCCGGAACATTTTATACTCCCTACAAATATAAAATTAGAACGAGCATTGGTAGTCCAGTTATGGAATACAATATGGTATTAAGACTTGCGGAGCAGTATTTAATCCGCGCAGAAGCTAGGCTTAAGCTCAACAAAAACAAACTTGCAGTGGATGATGTGAATGCCATTCGCAAGCGTGCTGGATTGATCCTATTACCTGAAACAATCGCAGCAAATGATTTAGCCATAGCCATAGAGAAAGAAAAACACTTGGAGTTATTGGGCGAATGGGGACATCGTTGGTTCGATTTAAATAGAACAAATCGCGCTGTTGCTGTTCTTTCACAAACAAAAGGTAATTTTACACAAGAAGATACTCGTATACCAATTGCTCAGTCTATCCTTTTAAGTAATATAAATCTGAAACAAAATGATCAATAAATTTATACTTATAGCTGCAACCCTGCTCCTTGCCAATAACCTTGCGCTGCAAGCGCAGGAAAATGCCGTGCTTATTCATCCAACGAAGGCAAGTCCTAAGGATGAAATAAAAATTAAGTTGTTAGCTAATAAGGTTCAAATTCCAGACTCCATTAAGCAATTGTTTTTACAGTTTTCCTATTCCAATTTTTATGAAATGCCACAACGATTGGAAATGAAAAAAGTGAATCAAGATTGGGAAATTAACTTCAAACTACCCTTCTATGCCAATTACAGTTCATTCTTTATTACAAGTGCAGACCAGAAATTTGTAATTCGTCCAACGGATACCACACACTATGAAATATTTGTTTATGAAGGAAATAAACTAAAAGAAGGTAATTATTTGGCAAAAGGCTACAGTACGGCTTATCAAAACCGTAATTCAAAAAGTATGGAGCAGCAACAACTAGCTTACTTTCAGAAAGAACAACAATTGTTTCCTACGAATTACGAGAATAACCTCAAGATTTTACAGTACCGGATGAAAACAGCAAAAGATGAGGTCTCAAAGGAAAAGTATAGACAACAAGCACTGCAAGTTATTGAAGACAAGTTTCGATCTAACCCCACTGTGGATGGTAACCTAAATAAGGTAACCATGGGATTCCTTATCATAGGAGAAAAACAAAAAGTAGATTCCATTCGAAATGTAGTTATCAAAGAATTTCCAAATTCAAATTTAGGCATGAGCTATACATTAGGCAGACTTTTGGATATCCCGGATTCAGCTGATGTAATCACAGAGATTAATAAGCTCTTACCCAAAAAGACAAAGGAAAATGAAGAAGCTTTTCAAGCTGCTTACGGTTATTTATTTGAATATTATGTCGGTAAAAAAGATGCAGATAAGGCATTGAGTTATTATCCATTTATTTTAGATAAAGAACCAAATCCTTACACCTGGCGAACTTATACCTATTATGTGGACTTATTGATTGACAATAATATCCTATTAGATAAAGCTCAAGAATTAAACAATTTAGTCTTAAAAAATATTGCCGATTATCCGGTAACTTTAGTTCGATATTTTCCGGAAACAGGATACTTAGTGGGTCATGACGATGCCAGACAAGAAAAGATTAACAAAGTACAATCCGAAGTCTTATTAAGGCAGGGTTTAATTCAGCAAAAAACAGGTCACAAGCAAGAAGCATACGCCTTGTTAGCCAAGAATTACCCACTGGTTGAAAGCAAGGATTTATTGAAAAAAGCAGCTCAGGTTTTTGCTGATAACAAAAATATAGATCAAGAACTTCAGGTTTGGAGTCATGCCTATAAATTAACGCCTTATGACAGCACGATCCGTACCTCCTTAAGAAAGACACTTATTAAAGAGAATAAATCAGATCAAGAGATAAGTTCCTATGTTAATGGGTTAGATAAAGCCTGGAAAGGAGCCTATTTTAAAAGTTTGGAAAAGAAGGTCATTAAAGGAGAAACTTTTCCATCAGAACTTTCTATTAAGGATATGAATGGAAAATCCCTTACGAGTCAAGACCTTCAAGGTAAGGTAGTAGTATTAGATTTATGGGCTACTTGGTGCGTTCCATGTTTAGCTTCCTTCCCCTATGTACATCAAGTATATTTGAAATATAAGGATAACCCAAAAGTTAAGTTTATAATTTTAAATACAGGAAGTGGAAATACATTTGAGGATGCAAAAAATTGGGTAGAAAAAAATCCGAATTACACTTTTCCTGTTTACTACAACAGCGACAAATCGTTTAACAGCACCTTGGATGTCAACACCATACCTACTACCTTTATATTAGGGCCAAATCAAAATATTGTCTTCAAAAAAGTAGGATCAGAAGGTGAGAAAATATTGCAAGACTTAGATGCCATGATCGACTATGCTCTACAAAATTAAGATCATTCATTTTTAAAAATAAGGCGAACCAATTCTACTTGGTTCGCCTTTTTATTTTAAATGTAAAAAATCATTACATCAACTTAAAAAAAGGCAGCAATACAAACCACATAATATAGGATAATGCAACTGCCATAATACCATCAATCCGATTAGGTTTATCCCTCTTGTTGGCAAATTTAAATAACAAATAGGAAAGATAAATTCCATGTAAAAGGCCTATATAAATTGGCCAACCATATTCGATCCTGAAACCATTTAGATTTTCTATAAGGAAAACAGAACCTACAGCAGCTATGACCAATACTGCTGCAACCCTTGCTAAAATCGTCTTGCCCCATTGAACAGCTAAGGTTCTTTTTCCTACAGCCATATCAGCCTCATAATCGGGAATACCAGCCATCATAATTGCCGGTACAATGGCCAAAAACAGCGGGATCCCCAACAACCAAGGAAATGTATCGGTTATAGCACCGCCAAATAGTACGTATGCATATAATATGGTCGCAAAGCTATGTGTGAAACCAACCGTTATTTCACCTAAACCTCGGTAAGATAGCTTTAATGGATTTGCTGTATAGGACATGGCTAATAGAAAAAAAACTAGAATCAATCCTATGTTTAAGACAAATGAATTCACTGATAACCAGGAGACTAAAGTTGTTAATATGGCGCAAAAAACAAGTAATATCTTAATGGCATTACGCAATTGTTCTTTTTGAAGTACTCCACTGACTAAAACCCTGGATCCGCCTGAAAACATACTAAAAGATTGATTGCGTTTATCCGTTTCAAAGTCATTAAAATCATTATGGAAAACGACAATGACTTCCAATAAAAACAAGAGAAGGTAAGCCAAAAGAAAGAATGGGATGTTTATATTTCCGGTAGTACCTATAAATGCAAAGGCTCCAATGGCATAAGCGAAAAAAGTCATGGGATAAAACTGTAACCGTATAGCTTTTACCCAAGGGTTTATTTGCTTTTTGAATTTATCCCATGGACTTAAAACACCCTTGTTTAAAGATATGCCTAGGGCATAAGCTTCCTTTAACCACGCTTCTTTTTGTTCCAGACTGGAATGCTTAATGGGGCTTGCCTTGAACATTCGCACGGGAGAAACCCCACAAAATTTGAGTGTCGCATTGATCAGTGACTTTTTTAGTGGAGAACCATTAAAGAGCTGATCTACCAACACAGGAGTATCCATGGTGGTAATAATTTGAGCAGTTCTTGGGCTCAACATCTTTTCATAATGATCGAACTGAATTTCCCTAAACGCGAAACCCGGAACAAAACACCGGTCTAAGAATCCCTTAACCAGAGCTGGTACATTTCCCCACCATGTAGGAAATACGAATACCAAATGGTCTGCCCATAAAATAAGTTCTTTAGCTAGAACCAGGTCAGGTTCAACAAATTGTTTTTGAGGGGAAGGGACAAGAACCTGGGGTTCAAATTCTAAGTCAATTAAATCTAATCGACGAATTTGTACCTGAGCGTCCTGAGCACCCCGTATGTATTGATCTGCGAGGGCAGCACAATAACTATCTTTACGAGGATGTCCAAAAATTAAAAGTATATGTAATCCCATCTTATTCATATAAACAACATGGGTCAAAAAAGGATTTAAAAATCCTTTATTTTCGATTTATTAGGCCTGCGCGAAATGAAGAAAGCACCCCAACCTATTCTGGTGGTAAAAGAGAACAAGTTGAGAACGCTTTGGGTGAAAAATTTGAAAAGGCACAAAAACTAGGGTTAAAAAGAGGACATAAAATATAAATGCGAAAATATAAACTCGGTTTGTTGTAAAACAAATGTTGTATTTTAGGGGAAATTATTGTATTTGTGAGTCATGTTTTTTAACCTGTCTAAAAAGCGGAAATACAAGTGTGACAAATGTTGCCGGTAAACCCCCAGGTAGCACAAAATGAAATTAGAACAAACTATGAAATGGAAATTTATTTTTGTAACCCTAGCAATCGTCGTCATCATTGTAAACTTGCCAATAATCAACAAGAACATTTTATTGATGATAGATGGAAATGATCCTTTTAGATATTCTAATTCGAATGCCTCCTTTACACGAGAGGAGTCATTTGGATTTAAGGATTCTTATTTGACTAACTCGTCAATAAATCGTTTCATAGAAGAAACAAATCCTTCCGATGAAGACAAACAAGTCTTTCGTCTTTATAAAATCAATCCCTTATGTTTTTGGAGATGGTCTTACTATATTTCTATTAGCAGGGATTATAAGTATAAATCCTGGGACGAAATAGGACTAAATCGAGTTCCATACGACCCGGAGAATATGTGGCAGGATTTTTAAAATAAGTTAATTAAAAAAATCCGTGTTTTAAAGGAGAGGAAATGAAAAGTCAATAAATTGAATAATAGTTCAGTCCATTTTTTACCTCTAATTACAAGCAATACCAAAGTAAGTTGCCATTCATAACTAATCAGGCAATTATATTAATTATGGTCATACTGTTATATTGCTATACAAATATAAATGTCGAAGATAAAAACAATAGCCCATCAAAAAGGCGGTGTAGGAAAAAGTACACTAGCCATAAATTTAGTCTATTCGTTTGCTCAAAACGTGAATACTATACTAACCGATAGAGATCACCAAGGATCAACTATACAATTGCTAGGTATAATTCCAGATGAAACATTCCATTTAATAACAACATCTATAATAAAAATTTTGAAGCGTTATTTATATGTGAATCAAAAAAGGTTACAATTCAAATTGTAACCCTTTATTATATCGATACCTTAACCTATTTGACCAGTTCAACCTCTGTTATTTGGTTGCCCTGTTTGGTGCGGGTGTATTTATAACGTACTTGTTGATTTAAGGAAAGTTGCATTCCTGCTAATTTATCATTGAAATAAACGGTTTCTCTCGATAAATTATCACGAATAAATCCATAGTTACCTGTTTCATTGTAATATGAAACTTTACCATGTAAAAATTCCTCCTCCATATCCTGAGGTCTTAATAAATCCTCTTCCTTAAATTTATAAGGTTGTGCTGGTGGAGTATCAGAAATATTTCCGAATTCATCCACATATGCAAACATCTCCTCTAAGGATTTGCCTTTGTTGTTGTTCGTCTTGTTTTGTTCGCGACGTTCAACCTTTTCTTGTTTTTTTAATTGTTTTCTTTTTGCTGTTTCTTTTTTCTTGAATGTAAGCTGAGTTTTTGCCATTAATTAGAATTAAAGTTATCGAATGTTTTAAAGAGAGTGAGTTCTTAGGAAAGCTTGCCTGGCTTGAAGATAAGAATGAGATTCTCTGTGAAAGTATACAAATATACGATTTTTTAAGGACAAAAACGAATGTAATTAGCGCTCCATCTTACTATATTTTTACCCCATCTCCATACGATGCTATCTACATTAGACAAAACCATTGTCATCAAATTTAGCATCATATATAACCCCTTCTGATCAAATTTCCTTTTAAAAGGGGATAAAGCTAATCACAATCATATTTTAAAATAAAATTATTGGATAACTTCGATGTTACTGTATTCTATTACAAACCAAAACATTAACCAATTATGAAGACAAAAATGATGATTAGTATCTTACTAATCCCACTTTGCTACCTGCTGAGTAATGCTCAAATCAAAAATCTTCCAACTGCCATAACAGGCTCTTGGGATGTCTGGATTCCAGGAGCAGTAACCTATCATCAGAAAAGCGATGCAATTTATCAACGCTATGAGCCTGGTGCAGCCATGCGAACCTTGAAAATTAATAATAAAGGATCATTTGACTGGGGAAATTCCAAAGGATCCTTACAGGAAGTACGTCCATGGTATGCAGAAGATAGTAAACGATATTTCAGAATTCAGGATTTATCAAAGAATACCTATGACTTCTGGTATAAGGAAAGTACCGATGAATTGATTTTACTTTTTGGAGAAGTTGGTGGCCATGCTGCAACAGGAACGCGAATTGGTAAAAAAAACAAAGAAGATGCTAAACCTAAAGAAAATCCAAAGCCTCTAATTAACGACCAAAAGGTAAATTCCAAACCGCAAGATCAACAACCTCAAAACAACAACACATATCAAGTAAATGATAAGGTGGAAGTCATTTGGTCATCTGCATGGTACCAAGCCACGGTATTGGAAATCAAAGATGGAAAATACCTGATCCGTTACGACGGTTGGGGAAAGCTATATGATGAATGGGTAAATCCAGATCGCATCAGAAGAAAAAAACAATAAAATAGAGCTACGGTTTCTTTTCCACCAAAGAGATGGTATTAACTAGAATGGAGTCAATATTCCCTTAAGATAACTATATATTGAGAACCATATTGGGATGAGTTTGCTTTGAGACTCTCAAGGAATTCTTAGGGATCTGATAGGGATCTCCTTCGGATCTCGTTCGGTCGGAACCGAACGAGATCCGAAGGAGATCCGAACAAGTTCCGAAGGAGATCCGTTAGAGTAGCGAAGAAAACCCGTGGGAAAGACTAATTGTCTTATACTGAAATAGGTTTACAGAATTCGAAGAAATTACTGATTGAAGTTTACAAATATATTCTATTTACCAATATTAGTTGTCATTGTTTTTTTATTACCGATTACGGTTGTCATCCATTACCTACCTTTTTGCTTTTGGCCTCTGCAAACACGGAGCTCATTGGAGCACTGGTCGTTGAAATATCCCCCGAGGGGTTTCTTCCTCCCAGCTCTCATGAGCCTGTTGCGGGGAGATCAGGTCACAGGCCATGTGCGGCCTAAAGTTGTTGTAAATGTCCACCGCCTTTATCACCTGTGCCAGTGCCTCGCCATAGTCCCTGAAGGTCTCCGATATCCGGTATTCGTCCTTCAATATCCCGTTCAGTCTTTCCGCCACGGCATTGTCGTACGGACTTCCCGATTGGGTCATGCTGATCGCTATACCCTTGGCCTGCAGTACCCTGACATAGTCCGTGCTGCAGTACTGGATACCCCTGTCCGAATGGTGGATCAGGTCGTGATCGGGATACATCCGGTTTTTGACGGCCATCCTCAGGGCACCGATGCAGGCCTCCGCAGTGGGCCTG